>CAIQYP010000335.1 GCA_903876045.1 uncultured beta proteobacterium
CGGAAAGCCTGCTGCCCGCCCACTGGCCTGGTAGCCGGGCGCGCCACCTGTGTCGGGATTTGTACCGCAAACTGTTGCCGCTGTCCGAGCGCCACCTGGATGCGTGTGTAAGACTATCTAGCGGAAGCGCGCCGCATGCCTCGCAGGGGGTGGTGAGCCGCTTTGAATACGGAATGGATCTGCCTGCGGGTGCCGCAAGCCCAGCTTGAAGAGGAAGCGTATGGATGACGAACTAAAGAGCAGCCACGGCGTCCAGTCCCTGGAAATCGGGATTGGTGTGTTGAAGGTGCTGGTGGAGTCCGGCTCTGCCTTGATGCTCAAGGAAATTGCCGCTGCGGCAGACATGCCAGCGTCCAAAGCGCACCGCTACCTGGTGAGTCTGGTGCGCTCCGGCTTGGTGCAGCAAGACCGCGAAAACTCAAAATATGACCTGGGGCCCCTGGCCATTCCCCTGGGGCTGGCCGCCGTGGATCGGCTTGATCGCGTCAAGCTCGGACTCAACAGTATTTCCCAGTTGCGCGACCTGACTAACGAGACCACAGCCTTGTCGGTGTGGGGCGAGTTTGGTCCGGTGATGGTGCGCTGGGAGCGGCCGCACCGTCCCATTACCGTTAACGTGATCACCGGCAATACGGTCAGTTTGCTGGCCACCTCCACCGGACGATTGTTTGCTGCATGGATGCCTGCGGAGCTTGTGCGCCCGCTGCTTGAGCGCGAGTTGCAGTTGGGGCGCTCTACTCAATTCAAAACGCTGGCACAAGTGGAGCGCGTGCTGCAGCAAGTTCGCGCCGACGGCTATTCCTTTGTGCAGGACAGTGATTATTCGAGCCGGGTTCTGGGGCTGGCGGCTCCGGTATTCAACTTCAAGAACAACATCTCCATGGCGGTTTCCATCGTGGGGGTCGAAGGCATATCCGACCTGGGGCCCCGGAGTCTGGCTTTGACAGAGCTCTTGCAAGCAACGGCGGCCTTGTCCAAGCGCTTGGGTTCATCACGGTAAGTGATTCATGTGCTTTGCGAATTTGAATAAGTTCGTGTCTATAAAAGCCCTGAAATTGCCTAGGTGTAAACCCTAACGTGATACAAAATTTCTACAAATTATGGAATCCATGTATCTTTTCATTTGACGTAATCGATTCTGAATGTCAGAATTTAGGCCAAGTTAAGACATAAACCTGGACGCTTCGAATTCCGGGTGAAACACGAGGAGACTTCTGTGCCCCAAGGTCGAAAGACAACTAAAAAACGCCATGGTCATCGGGTGAATACCTGATGCTGGCCGAATTCCTGCAGTTCCTGTTCTCAGGCATCACGGTGGGTTCCACCTATGCGCTGGCAGCCTTGGGCTTCACGCTCATTTACAACTCCAGCCATGTGATCAACTTCGCGCAGGGCGAGTTCATCATGTTGGGTGGCATGCTGGCCGTGTACTTCACCAACTCGGGTCTGCCTTTGCCGTTGGCCTTGTTGCTGGCTATTGCACTGCCTGCCATCGTGGGGCTGGTGCTTGAAAAAGTGGCCATCGAGCCGGTTAAAGGGGCTGAACCCGTCACGCTCATCATCATCACCATCGGTGCCTCGCTGGTGTTGCGCGGTCTGATGCAAATCTGGCTGGGCAAGGGCACTTTCAGTCTGGCACCCTTCTCGGGCGACGAACCCATTCATGTGCTGGGCGCCACCCTCATGCCGCAAAGCCTGTGGGTGCTGGGCGTCACGGCGGTGGTGGTTGGCGCGTTGTGGTATTTCTTTACCCGCACCCTGATGGGCAAGGCCATGCTGGCCACCTCTTACAACCGGGTCGCGGCTGAGTTGGTGGGCATCAACACCGACGGTGTGCTGTTCCTGAGCTTTGCCATGTCGGCCGCGCTGGGCGCTTTAGGCGGCATTCTGGTGACACCGATCACGCTCACCTCCTATGACGCCGGCATCATGCTCGGCCTCAAGGGATTTGTCGGCGCAGTGCTGGGCGGTCTGGGCAATGGTCTGGGCGCCGTGGTTGGCGGCCTGCTGGTGGGCGTGCTGGAGGCCATGGGCGCCGGCTACATCTCGTCCTCCTATAAGGACGCGATGCCCTTTGTCCTGATTCTTCTGATTCTGTTTTTCCGGCCCAGCGGCCTCTTCGGTGGCAAAGCCACAGACCGGGTCTAGCCATGAACCAGCATCCTTACCGCGGTCTGTACCTGATCGCCGCCGTGCTGCTCCTTTTGCCGCTGGTCTTGCCCAATAGTTTTTATATGGACCTGGCGATTCGCATGGCCATCAATGCGGTCATCGTGCTGGGATTGAATCTGCTGATCGGCTTTGCCGGGCAGATCAGCCTGGGCCACGCCGGCTTCATTGGCATAGGCGCCTATGCCTCTGCTGCTTTGCCCACGCACTTTGGCTGGCATCCACTCCTGGCGATTGTTGCGGGCGCGCTGGCCGCAGGTGCCTTGGCAGCGGTGCTGGCACGCCCCATCTTCCGTCTTAAGGGCCACTACCTCGCCATGGCGACTTTGGGCCTGGGCATCATCATCAACATCGTGGTGCGCAACGAAGCCGCCTGGAGCGGTGGCCCGGACGGCATGGCCGTGCCCGCGATGGTTTTTGGCAGTTTCGAAGTCTCGGGCGACAAGCCCTGGTACTGGATCGTGGCCAGCCTGTTGTGCATCAGCATCTGGGCCTCGATCAACATTATCGATTCGCCATTTGGCCGTGCCCTGCGGGCCCTGCACGGCTCTGAGGTCGCGTCCAAAGTGGTGGGCGTGCATGTGGTGCGCTACAAGGTCAGCGTGTTTGTCATGTCCGCCATGTTTGCCAGCATCATGGGCAGCGTTACGGCGCTGTATGTGGGTTTTGTTTCACCCAATCTGGCGGACTTCTTTCACTCGATTGAACTCGTCACCATGGTCGTGATTGGTGGCATGGGCTCCATCTACGGCTCGGTGCTGGGCGCGGTTTTGCTCACCGCCTTGCCGCAAGCCCTGGCCACTTTCGAGGGCTGGGAGACCGTGGTGTTTGGTGCCATCCTGATGCTCAGCATGATCTTCATGCCCCGTGGCCTGGTGCCCACACTGGCCGCCCGTTTTGGCCGGGGGGAATGAACATGGCACTGCTTGAAGTTCATGACCTCTCGATCCATTTCGGTGGTGTCAAGGCCGTGCAAAACGTGTCCTTCAGCATCGATGCCGGCATCGTCTATGCCGTCATCGGGCCCAACGGCGCAGGCAAGACCACGCTGTTCAACCTCATCACCGGCATCTACACGCCCACCGCCGGCAGCATCACGCTGGATGGCCAGCCCATTCAAGGCAAATCGCCTGACGTGCTGGCGCAGCGCGGCGTGGCGCGCACCTTTCAGAACCTGCAAATCTGCATGAACATGAGCGCCATCGAGAACGTGATGGTGGGCGCCCATTTGCGGCTGGATCGCAATCTGTTCAAGGCCGCTTTGCGCTGGCCGTCCCTCAAGGCGCGTGACCGCGATTTGCACACCGAAGCGGTGGAACTCATGCGCTTTGTTGGCCTGGACGCCTACACCGCTGCACGCGCTGACAGCATGTCTTATGGCGCCTTGAAGCGTCTGGAAATTGCCCGTGCCCTGGCCATGAAACCGCGCCTGCTGTTTCTGGACGAGCCAGCGGCTGGTCTGAATCCCAAGGAAACCATTGAGGTGGATGCCCTCATCCGCAAGGTTGCAGATACCGGCGTGACGGTGGTGCTGGTAGAGCACGACATGAAGATGGTGATGAATCTGTCTGACCGCATTCTGGTGCTGGACTACGGGCGCAAGCTGGCCGAAGGCACTGCTGCTGAAGTGCGGCGCAACCCCGATGTGATTGCCGCCTATCTGGGCGCTCACACCTGACTGGAACACACCCATGGACGCACTCACCATCATCAGCCAGGAGCACAGCAATATGTGGCGCCTGGCCACCGCCCTCGATCAAGTGGCCTCCGACATGCAAGCCGGTGCCCCGCTGGAGCCGGCCTTTTTTGAGGCCGCTCTGGACTACATCTCCCAGTTTGTGGACCACATGCACCACCCCAAGGAGGACGACTTCCTGTTTCGCCTGCTGCGCCTGCGCAGTGCAGAAGCGGCTGAGGTGCTGGATGCGCTGGAGGCAGATCACCGGCAGGGCCCGCACAACCTGACCCAGTTGCGTGCCAAATTAAACGCCGCAGCGCAGGGGCAACTGCCCATCGCAGAGTTGGCCGTTGCCATCAATCGCTACACCGATGTGCTCAAGGGCCATATCAAAACCGAAGAAAAGCACGTGCTGCCGCTGGCGCGCAAGGCGCTGTTGCCGCAAGACTGGGCCGAGATTGACCAGGCCTTTCTCAACCACAGTGACCCGGTGTTTGGCGATCAGGCCAAGGCCGAGTTCCGTGAACTGTTTCACCGCATCGTCAGTCTGGCCCCAGATTCGATCGGCATGGGCGCCAGCGTGGACGGCCTGCCAGTCGCTTCGGTCGTCGCCCAGCAGCCGGTGCTGTTGCAGGTGCAGGGGCTGGAGAGTTGTTACGGCCGCATCAAGGCGCTCAAAGGCATCAACCTCGAAGTACGGCGTGGCGAAACCGTGGCCCTGGTGGGCGCCAATGGCGCAGGCAAAACCACCTTCCTGCGTGCCGTCTCGGGCGTGCAACCCATTAGTGCGGGCAGCATTCACTTCGACGGCGAAGACATCAGCAAACTACGCTCGGACAAACGCATGCGTCGCGGCATCTGCCAAAGCCCGGAAGGCCGCCAGGTCTTCGGCCCGCTAACGATTGAAGACAACCTGCGCCTGGGTGCTTACACGCAACCCAAGCACCAGGTAGCCGGTGACATGGAAAAGATCTTTGCCATGTTTCCGGTTTTGAAAGAAAAGCGCGCCCTGCCTGCGGGCACCTTGTCGGGTGGGCAGCAGCAGATGCTGGCCATCGGCCGCGCGCTGATGGGCCGCCCCAGCTTGTTGCTGCTGGACGAGCCCTCCATGGGGCTGGCGCCGCTGCTGGTGGAAGAAGTTTTCAACGTCATCAAGACGCTCAAAGCCCAGGGCATGACTATTCTGCTGGTGGAGCAAAACGCCTTTGCCGCGCTGGCCATTGCCGACCGTGGCTATGTGCTGGAGACCGGCAGCGTGACGCTCACCGGCACCGGTCAGGAACTTATTAATAACGAGCAAGTGCGCGCCGCCTATCTGGGCATGTGAAGCAGACGGCGCAACCCTTCCACAAACGCAAAACAGAAACAGACCATGGACTACCAGAATATTCGCTTTGAAGTTGCCGCGGGCGTGGCCCGTCTGACGCTGAATCGCCCGGACAAGCTCAACAGCTTCACCGGTGCCATGCATGTCGAATTGCGCGACGCGCTCGACACCATTCAAACTGACAAGAGCATTCGCGTGCTGGTCATCACTGGCGCAGGCCGTGCCTTTTGTGCGGGCCAGGACCTGGCCGACCCGGACATGGCCGTAGGGGCCACCATGCCGGACGTCGGCAATGTGGTCGAGCAAAACTACAAGCCACTCATCCTGCGTTTGCAAAACCTGCGCGTGCCCACGGTGGCCATGGTCAACGGTGTGGCGGCAGGTGCAGGTGCCAGCCTGGCCCTGGCCTGTGATTTGGTGATTGCCGGCAAGTCGGCTTCCTTCCTGCAGGCTTTCAGCAAGATCGGTCTTATTCCGGATACCGGTGGCACCTGGTTCCTGCCGCAACGCGTGGGCATGGCCCGTGCCATGGGCCTCGCCCTGCTGGCCGACAAACTGCCCGCTGAAAAAGCCGCCGAGTGGGGCCTGATCTGGCAAGTGGTGGAGGACGCCGATTTGGCGTCCACAGTCGACGAACTAGCCACCCAACTGGCAGGCATGCCCACCAAGGCGTTGGTGCGCACGCGCCAGGCGATGCACGCCGCACCCACGCACACGCTGGAGCAGCAACTCAGCATGGAAGGCGGCTTCATGCGCGAGCTGGGCTGGAGCGCCGACTTTGCCGAAGGCGTTGCTGCTTTCATGGAAAAGCGTGCACCGCGCTTCACCGGGAACTGATGCGATGACAACTGTTCTTTCCGCAACGCTTTCCAAAGACGCCCTCGTCGCCGTGGTCGGTGCCGGTGCCATGGGTGCCGGTATTGCACAGGTGGCCGCCGTGGCGGGTCACCGCGTGCTGCTGCTGGACAACCGCCCGCAAGCTGCCGAACAAGCGATTGAAGGCTTGCGCGCCCAACTCGACAAGCTGGCCGCCAAGGGCAAGATGACGCTTGAGGCGGCACAGGCCGCCGGCCAGCGCATGCAAGCCGCCACGCAACTCAGCGACCTGGCGGATGCCGCGCTGGTGGTCGAAGCCATTGTGGAAAACCTCGTTGCCAAGCAAACGCTGTTTGCTGATCTGGAAGCGCTGGTGACTGACGAATGCATTTTTGGCAGCAACACTTCCTCCATCTCCATCACCGCCATCGGCTCGGCGCTCAAGCAACCGCAACGGTTGGCTGGTCTGCACTTCTTTAATCCCGCGCCCGTCATGGCGCTGGTGGAAATTGTCAGCGGGCTGGCGACCGACGCGCAGGTGGCCGAGACCTTGTTTGCCACCGCCACCGCCTGGGGCAAGACGGCAGTGCATGCCAGGTCCACGCCCGGCTTTATCGTCAACCGCGTGGCCCGTCCGTATTACGCCGAAGCCCTGCGCCTGCGCACCGAAGGCGCAGCCGATTGCGCCACGCTGGATGCCGTGATGCGCGAGTCCGGCGGCTTCCGCATGGGCCCGTTCGAGTTGATGGACATGATCGGGCTGGACGTCAACTTTGCCGTAACCCGCTCGGTCTGGAACGCCTATTTCAACGACCCGCGCTACCTGCCTTCCCTGATCCAGCAAGACCTGGTGGATGCGGGGTATCTGGGCCGAAAGAGTGGCCGCGGCTACTACGATTACCGTGAGGGTGCAGCCAAGCCCCAGCCACAAACCGAGCCGCGCCATACCGCACCAGTGCGCATCGTGGTGTGTGGTGATGCACCCGCAGCGCAGGCCTTGGCCGCGCGTTTGCAGGCGACCAACGTGTCGTTTGATTTGGCAGTGTCTATTGATGGCCGCATTGCCGAAGCGGACGATGCCGTGCTGTTCGTGACCGATGGCCGCAGCGCCACCCAGCGCGCAGCAGAGGGCGGCATTGCCAACACCGTGCTGATCGATTTGGCGTTGGACTACAACAAGGCGACCCGCGTTGCTTTGGCCCACGCCGGTCAGTGCAGCGAGAGCGCTTTTGCGTCTGCCTGTGCCGTTCTCCAGGCCGCTGGCCTGCAGGTCTCGCGCCTGGCCGATGTGCCGGGGCTGGCCGTGATGCGCACCGTGGCCATGCTGGCCAACGAGGCAGCTGACGCGGTCTATCAAGGCGTGTGCACCGCACGCGCCGCTGACGACGCCATGCGCCTGGGTGTGAACTACCCCGCAGGCCCGCTGGCTTGGGCTGACCAGGTGGGGCTGGCCAGCATCCACGCCGTGCTGACCCACTTAAACGCCAGCTATGGCGAAGACCGTTACCGCATTTCTCCGCTGATTCAGCGTCAAGTATTTCAAGGAAAGAACATTCATGGCTGATCACGCACCAGCACGCGCACCCGAACTTTCGCCTGCCGAGGCGCTGCAATTGGCGCAGGACGCCGCCGATGCCATGTGGTCGCGCGACCACGCGGCACAAGCGCTTGGCATGGCGATCGTTGAAGTGAAGCCAGGCACGTCATGCCTGACCATGCCGGTACGCCAGGACATGGTCAATGGCCACGCCATTTGCCACGGCGGCATGCTGTTCGCATTGGCTGATACCGCTTTTGCCTACGCCTGCAATAGCTACAACCTCAACACGGTGGCCTCCGCCTGCAACATCGACTTTTTGGCCCCCGCCCATCTGGGTGACAGCCTGGTCGCCGTTGCGGAGGAGCGTTCGCAAAGCGGCCGCACCGGTGTCTATGACGTGACCGTCAGCACCACTGCGGGCAAGACCGTGGCCCTGTTTCGCGGCAAGTCGGCGCGCATCAAGGGCGAAGTGATTGCCAGTTTTGCGCAGGCCTGAGAGCCGATTCGCCATATCCATCACAGTCATAACAACACATCCCAGCAGGAGACATTCATGACCGTCAAAACCCCCCAGCCCGGTGACCTCGAAGCCATTGAAACCGCCAGCCGCGACGAGATTTCGGCGCTGCAACTGGAGCGCATGAAGTGGTCGCTGCGCCATGCCTATGACAACGTGCCTTTTCACAAAAAGGCCTTTGATGACAAGGGCGTGCATCCGGACGATTTGAAGAGCCTGGCCGATCTGTCCAAGTTCCCCTTCATGACCAAGACCGCGCTGCGCGACAACTACCCCTTCGGGCTGTTTGCTGTGCCACGTGATCAGGTGTTGCGCCTGCATGCCTCCAGCGGCACCACCGGCAAATCGATTGTGGTGGGCTATACCGCGCAGGACATTGATAACTGGGCCAACCTGGTGGCGCGCTCCATCCGGGCAGCTGGTGGCCGCAAGGGCGACATGCTGCACAACGCCTATGGCTACGGCATGTTCACCGGCGGTCTGGGTGCGCACTATGGTGCCGAGCGCCTGGGCTGCACGGTGGTGCCCATGTCAGGCGGCCAGACCGAAAAGCAGGTAGCTCAGATTCTGGATTTCCAGCCGCAAATCATCATGGTTACGCCTTCGTACTCGCTGGTGATTGCCGAAGAGTTCGAGCGCCTCGGTGTCAAGCCGGAAGACATCTCACTCAAGGTTGGCATCTTCGGGGCCGAGCCTTGGGGCGAGGGCATGCGTGCCGAGATAGAACGCAAGCTCGGCATTGACGCCATCGACATTTATGGTCTGACCGAAGTGATGGGGCCAGGCGTGGCCTGCGAATGCATTGAGTCCAAGGACGGCCCGGTGGTCTGGGAAGACCACTTCTATCCCGAAGTCATCAACCCCGACACCGGCGAAGTGGTGGCCGATGGTGAGGATGGCGAACTGGTGTTCACCTCACTCACCAAGCAGGCTTTCCCGGTGATTCGCTACCGCACGCGCGACCTCACGCGCCTGCTGCCACCCACCTCGCGTGCCTTCCGTCGCATGGGCAAGATCACCGGCCGCTCGGACGACATGCTGATCGTGCGCGGCGTCAATGTGTTCCCGACGCAAATCGAAGAGCAAATCCTGCGCGACAAGCGCCTCTCCGGCAATTACCAGGTGGTGCTCACCCGCGATGGCCACCTGGACAACCTGGAGGTGCGTTGTGAGATCCAGCGCGAACTCTCGGCCGGCATGAGTGACAGCCTGCGCAACGAAATCGCCAAAGAACTGCAACACCACATCAAGACCAATGTCGGTGTGTCCACCCGCGTCACGGTCTTGCACTTTGAAGGCATCCCCCGCACGCTGGTGGGCAAGGCCCGCCGCGTAATCGACGAGCGCCCCAAATTAGTTTGAAAGAAACACCATGATTGACGCTTTGATTTGCGACGCCGTTCGCACCCCCATTGGCCGCTATGGCGGCGCGCTGGCGACCCTGCGCCCTGACGACCTGGGCGCTGTGCCGCTCAAGGCGCTGATGCAACGCAACCCGGGTGTCGACTGGGCTGCGGTGGACGACATCCTCTATGGCTGCGCCAACCAGGCCGGCGAAGACAACCGCAATGTGGCGCGCATGTCGGGCCTGCTGGCGGGCTTGCCGGTGCAAGTGCCCGGCACCACCCTGAATCGCCTGTGCGGTTCGGGCATGGATGCCGTGGGCCTGGCGGCTCGCTCCATCAAGTCGGGCGAAACGCAATTGATGATTGCCGGTGGCGTCGAGAGCATGTCGCGCGCGCCCTTTGTGATGGGCAAGGCCGAGAGCGCGTTCTCGCGCAGTGCCGCCATTTTTGACACCACCATCGGCTGGCGCTTCGTCAACCCGTTGATGAAGTCCCTGCACGGCATCGACTCCATGCCGCAAACCGCCGACAACGTGGCGGCGGACTTCAAGGTGTCGCGTGCCGATCAGGACGCCTTCGCCGTCAACTCGCAAAAGCGCTGGGCTGCAGCCCATGCCGCAGGCCGCTTTGCCGATGAATTGGTGCCGGTGGTGATGCCGCGCAAAAAGGGCGACCCGTTGGTCTTTGATACCGACGAACACCCGCGCCCCGACACCACGCTGGAAATGCTGGCCAAGCTCAAGGGCATTAACGGCCCGGACCTGTCGGTCACGGCCGGCAACGCCTCGGGTGTGAACGATGGTGCCTGCGCTTTGCTGCTGGCATCCAGCGCCGCCGCTACGCGCTTTGGCCTGACCCCCAAGGCCCGGGTGCTCGGTATGGCCACGGCAGGCCTGGCACCGCGCATCATGGGTTTTGGCCCGGCGCCTGCGGTACGCAAAGTGTTGCAGCAAACCGGTTTGACCCTGGCGCAGATGGATGTGATTGAGCTCAACGAAGCCTTCGCCGCGCAGGGCCTTGCCGTCATGCGCGACCTGGGCCTGGCCGATGACGACAGCCGCGTCAACCCGAACGGCGGCGCCATCGCCATGGGCCACCCGCTGGGCATGAGTGGCGCACGTCTGGTCACCACCGCCCTATATGAACTGATACGCCGCAATGGCCGCTACGCGCTGTGCACCATGTGCATCGGTGTGGGGCAGGGCATTGCGCTCGTTATTGAAAAAGTTTGATTCCAACCACCAAAAGGAGACACCCCATGATTTCACGCTTTAAAAAATTGGCACTCGCAAGCGCCCTGGTCCTCACGGCCTGCACGGTATTTGCCGCAGACCCGATCAAGATCGGTTCCGTGCTGTCCGTGACCGGGCCTGCCGGTTACCTGGGCGACCCCGAGCTCAAGACCCTGCAGATGATGATTGAAGACATCAACAAAAAGGGTGGCGTGCTGGGCCGTCCGCTGGAACTGGTGCATTACGACGATGGCAGCGATGCCAGCAAGGCCAATGGCTTTGGCAAACGCTTGATAGATGACGACAAGGTCGACATCCTGGTCGGTGGCACCACCACCGGATCCACCATGTCCATGGCACCGCTGGTGGAAAAGGCCGGCATTCCTTTCATCTCGCTGGCGGGTGCCGTGGTGATTGTTGAGCCGGTCAAGAAGTTTGTCTTCAAGACCCCGCACACCGACCGCATGGCTGCCGAAAAAGTGTTTGAGGACATGAAGAAGCGCGGCATCACCAAGGTCGCGTTGTTGTCAGAGACCAGTGGCTTTGGACAAAGCGGCCGCAAGGAAACCGAAGGCGTGGCGGGTAAATACGGCATCACCCTGGTGGCTAACGAAACCTACGGCCCCAAGGACACCGACATGGGTCCGCAGCTCACCAAGATTCGCAACACCCCCGGCGTGGAAGCTGTCTTCATCTTCGGTCTGGGTCAAGGCCCGGCGCTGGCTACCAAGGGCTACAAGCAATTGGGTATCACCCTGCCGCTGTACCACGCACATGGCGTGGCCTCTGACGATTTCATCAAGCTCGCAGGCCCTGCAGCCGAAGGCGTTCGCCTGCCCACCTCGGCCCTGCTGGCCCCGGACAAGCTGGCCGCCAACGACCCACAGCGCCCGGTGGCTGACGGCTACACCAAGGCCTTCATGGCCAAGTACAAGACCGACGTATCCGCCTTCGGTGGCTATGCCTATGACGGCCTGGGTCTGGCAGTTGACGCTATCAAGCGTGCCGGTTCCACCGACAAGGCCAAGGTACGTGATGCCATCGAAGCCACCAAGGGCTTTGTCGGCACCGGTGGCGTTTTCAACATGTCGGCCACCGACCACATGGGCCTGGATCTGTCGGCCTTCCGCATGTTTGAAATCAAGAACGGCGACTGGGTTCTGACCAAGTAAGCAGCGCAACGCAACAACCCTTCATCACCATGTTTGAAACGCTCACCATCGAACAAGCAGGCCCGGTTGCCACAATCTGGATGAACCGGCCCGAGGTGTTCAACGCCTTTAACGAGCAACTCATAGATGAGCTCACCCGCGCATGTGAACTGCTCGACAAAGACGCATCGGTGCGCGTGGTGGTGCTGGGCGGTCGCGGCACGCATTTCTCCGCCGGTGCCGACCTGAACTGGATGCGCCGCGCTGCCACCGCCAGCGAGCAGGAGAACCTGGAAGACGCGCGCCGCTTCGCCCGCATGCTGCGCATGCTTTCCACTTTGTCCAAGCCCACCATTGCCCGCGTGCAGGGTGCGGCACTGGGCGGTGGTACCGGGTTGGCTGCTGCCTGCGATATGGCGGTGGCCAGTGCGGATGCGGTGTTCAGCACCTCGGAAGTGAAGTTCGGCATCATCCCCGCCGTCATCAGCCCCTATGTGCTGCGGGCCATCGGGCCGCGCCAGGCGCTGCGTTACTTTCAGTCGGCCGAGCGCATCAGCGCCGAGCGTGCAATGGCCATCGGTCTGGTGCATGAAGTGGCGCCACTAGACCAACTCGATGCGGCGGTGGCGGCACTGGTGAAGCCCTTGCTTGCCGGTGGGCCGCTGGCACAAAAGGCCGCCAAGGAATTGATCGCCGCCGTGCAGGGCCAACCACTGGACGAGCGCACGTTGGAAGAAACAGCACAACGCATTGCACGACAGCGCCGTACCGACGAGGGTCGCGATGGCGTCTCCGCATTCCTCGACAAGCGGCCTCCCGCCTGGATGAGCACCTAACCTAACTATGAACCCCAAGGAGTGAGCGCAGATGTATACCCAATCATTTAACGTACAGGACAAGCCGGGGCAAAAGCCCGCAGCCAAGCCGGTATCGCTGGAAAACGCCGAGTCGCAAAAGCGCTTTGACGCGCGCATTGATGACGACGGCAAGATCGAGCCGCAGGACTGGATGCCCGAGGCCTATCGCAAGACCCTGGTGCGCCAGATCAGCCAGCACGCGCACAGCGAAATCGTCGGCATGCTGCCCGAGGGCAACTGGATCAGCCGCGCACCCAGCCTCAAGCGCAAGGCCATTTTGATTGCCAAAGTGCAGGACGAAGGCGGCCACGGCCTCTACCTTTACAGCGCGGCGGAAACGCTGGGCCAGGGCCGTGACCAGATGCTGGCCGACCTGCACAGCGGCAAAGCCAAGTACAGCTCCATCTTCAACTACCCCACGCTCAATTGGGCTGATGTGGGAACCATCGGTTGGCTGGTGGATGGCGCGGCCATCATGAACCAGATCCCGCTGTGCCGTTGCTCGTATGGCCCCTATGCGCGCGCCATGATTCGCGTCTGCAAGGAAGAGTCTTTTCACCAGCGCCAGGGCTACGAAGCGCTGCTGGTGATGATGCAAGGCACGGCCGAACAGCGTGCCATGGTGCAGGACTCGGTGAACCGTTTCTGGTGGAAGTGCCTGGCCATGTTCGGGCCACCGGATGCCAACAGCCCGCACAGCGAGCAAGCCATGCGCTGGGGCATCAAGCGCATCAGCAACGACGACCTGCGCCAGAAATTTATCGACGCCACCGTGCCGCAAGCCCGCGTGCTGGGCGTGACCCTGCCCGACCCTGACTTGAAGTGGAACGAAGAGCGCCAGCACTACGACTACGGCCAGATCGACTGGGACGAATTCTGGAACACCGTCAACGGCAATGGCCCCTGCAACAAAGAGCGCCTGGCCACCCGCGTCAAGGCGCATGACGACGGCCAGTGGGTGCGCGACGCGGCCCTGGCCTACGCCCAAAAACACCAACCCAACACACACAAGGAAGCAGCATGAGCACCACCGCATTGAAGGACTGGCCCCTCTGGGAAGTATTTGTTCGCAGCAAGCAGGGCCTGGAGCACAAGCACTGCGGCAGCCTGCACGCGTCCGACGCACAGCACGCCCTGCAAATGGCCCGTGATGTCTACACCCGCCGCCAGGAAGGTGTGAGCATCTGGGTGGTGCCCTCGAAGTCGATCACCGCCAGCGCACCGGAAGACAAGGACGCGATGTTCGAACCCGCAGCGGACAAGATCTATCGCCACCCCACCTTCTATGACATCCCTGAAGAAGTGGGGCACATGTAATGGCGGGCTACCAAGACTATCTGCTGCACCTCGCGGATAACGCGGTGATCCTGGGCCAACGCAATGCGGAGTGGTGTGGCCATGGACCGGTGCTGGAAGAAGACCTGGCACTGGCCAACAACAGCCTGGACCTGATCGGCCAGGCCCGTTTGCTGTACCAGCATGTGGCCACCGTGCGCAAGGACGGCAAGAGCAGCGAAGACCTGCTGGCTTACTTTCGCGACGTACCGGACTTCAAGAACTACACGCTGTTGGAGTTGCCACATCGCACCGCGATCTTGCCCACCTCAAGCGGCGACCGCGACTATGCCGTCACCATGGCGCGCAACTTTTTGTACAGCGCACTGATGGTGCAGGTCTGGGCCGCGCTGGCTGCGTCGACCGATGCGCAGCTTGCGGCAATAGCCTCCAAGTCGCTGAAAGAAGTGCAGTACCACCTGCGCCACGCGCATGACTGGGTGCTGCGCTTGGGTGATGGCACGGACGAATCGCACCGCCGCATGCAAGCGGCCTTCGATTACCTGATGCCTTTCACGCAAGAGTTCTGGACTGCCAGCGCCATGGAAACTGCCGCCATCAAAACCGGTGCCGGTGTCGATGTGACCGCGTTCAAGGCCGAGTGGGAAGCCATGGTCAGCGACACCCTGCAGGCCGCCACGCTGAAGGTTTCTGCCAGCACCGGCTTTGTCACCACCGGCAAGCACGGTGTGCACTCCGAGCACCTGGGCTTTGTGATGGCTGAAATGCAAAGCCTGGCACGCGCGCATCCCGAAGCCGTCTGGTAATTGCCATGTCTGTGAATGCCACCTCCAGCGCTGCGCTGGTGTCTTCTGGCGCTTTGCCCGAAGGCCCGCTGGCGCAGAGCCAGCAGGCACAGGCGCACCACGCCATCTGGGAATTGCTGGAGTCGGTGACCGACCCCGAAATCCCGGTGGTGAACCTGCGCGAGATGGGCATTCTGCGTGCCGTGCGGCAGGGCCCGAATGGCCTGGAAGTGGTCATCACCCCCACCTACAGCGGTTGCCCGGCTATGAGCCAGATGGCAGACGATGTGGCGAATGCGCTATCCAGCGCAGGCGTCTCTGCCAACGTCATCACGCAACTGGCACCGGCCTGGTCCACCGATTGGATGACGCCTGAAGGACGCGAGAAATTGCGCGCTTACGGCATAGCGCCCCCTGCGAAAAGTGCGTGCGCCGCAGCTGCCGGCGCCCAGGTGATGGCCTTCGCGCCACGCCAGGGGCTGGCCGTGCGGGACACCGTAGCCTGCCCGCAATGTGGCTCTGACAACACCACCGAGATTTCACATTTTGGTTCTACCGCTTGCAAGGCGCTGTATCGATGCCTGAGCTGCATGGAACCGTTTGATTACTTCAAACCCTATTAACCCCCCATCCACACACGTTCCACCATGACTGCAACTTCCCGTTTTCACGATCTGCGCATCGCGCGGATCAGCCCCGAGGCGGCTGGCTCGGTCGCCATAGCCTTCAGCGTGCCAGACGACTTGCTGGAACGTTTTGATTTTCAGCCCGGCCAGTACCTGACTCTGCGCAGCAAAATTGACGGCGCTGATGTGCGCCGCAGCTACTCCATCTGCTCCACGCACAGCCACCTGCGCCGTAAACGCGAGTTGGTGGTGGGCATCCGTCCGATGGAGAACGGTGTGTTTTCCAATTGGGCCGCCAACATCCTGAAGGCCGGTGACACCCTGTCGGTGATGCCGCCCGAGGGACGCTTTGTGTCCAAGCGCCCGCGTGCCCTGCACCGCGTGGCCTTTGCGGCGGGCTCCGGCATCACGCCGATTCTGTCCATCATGGCCAGCACGCTGGAAGACCAGCCGGAGTCCAAGTTCACGCTGGTCTATGGCAACCGCAGCATGAACTCGGTGATGTTCAACGAGGCGCTGCAAGACCTGAAGGACCGCTTCGCCGACCGCCTCACGCTGATTCACATCCTCTCGCGCCAGGCGCAAGAGGTGGACCTGCTGCAAGGCCGTATCGATGCCGCCAAGGTGCAAAACATCATTGACACGCTGTTGCCCGTGGCCAGCATGGACGAAGTTTTTATCTGCGGCCCGGAAGTGATGATCGAGGCCACACAAAAGGCCTTGCTGGCAGCCGGTGTGCCGCAGAAGCAGATCCACACCGAACGCTTTACCTCGCCCTTGCTGGAGGCCCTCACGCCCGAGGCGCGTCAGGCTGCAGTGGCCAACCTGAAACTGCCCGCGGGTGGCCAGGTGGCACTGACGGTGGTGCTGGACGGCAAATCCCACGCATTGCAGATGAATCCAGGCGAGCACTTGCTGGATGTGGCCATGGCGGCCGGCCTGGATCTGCCGTTTTCCTGCAAGGGTGGCGTCTGTGCCACCTGCCGCTGCAAGGTGATGAGTGGCAGCGTGTCTATGGACAAAAACTTTGGCCTGGAGACCTGGGAAACCGACAAGGGCTTTGTGCTGAGTTGCCAGTCGCGCCCCACCAGCGAAGCGGTGACCGTGAGTTTTGACGAACGCTAAAAGCCAGGCGTCTACCCACGCAGCTTCCAGCGCGGTTTCCCGTACCGCCTTCCATTCTGTTTACTCCGACTTCTCAAGTTCACCATGACCCAAACGATTCAAAGTTATATCGGCGGACGCTGGCAGGGCGTGCAAGCCGCCAGCGCGCTGCGCAGTGCCGTCAACGGCACCACCATCGCCCACACCCATGCCGAAGCACTCGACTTTGGCGAGGCTGTGGAGCACGCCCGTCGCAAAGGGTTGCCCGCTCTGATGGCGATGGACTTTCAGGAACGTGCCCTGCGCCTCAAGGCCCTGGCCAAGTACCTGATGGAGCACAAGGAACAGCTCTACGCAGTTTCCGCCCACACCGGTGCCACCAAGGTGGACAGCTGGATTGATATTGACGGCGGCGCCGGTACTCTGTTTGCCTACGCCAGCATCGGCAGCAACGAGTTGCCGTCCGGCAATCTGGTGCATGAAGGCCCGGCGTTTGCGATCGGTAAAAAAGGTGGTTTCTCCGGCACCCATGTGCTGGTTCCGCGCGGTGGTTTGGCCGTGCACATCAATGCCTTCAACTTTCCTATTTGGGGTCTGTTGGAAAAGTTTGCGCCCAGTTTTCTGGCAGGCATGCCTTGCATCGGCAAGCCGGCCAGCGCCACCAGCTACCTGACCGAAGCGGCCATGCGCCTGATCGTGCAATCGGGCATCCTGCCCGAGGGCAGCTTGCAGTTGGTCATTGGTGGCACGGGTGATTTGCTGGACCGCTTGAACGGTGCCGATGTGGTGACCTTCACCGGCTCGGCCGACACGGCATCGCGCCTGCGCGTGCACCCCAATCTGATTGCCAACTCGGTGCCCTTCAATGCGGAAGCCGATTCGCTCAACTGCGCCATCCTCGGGCCGGACGTCAACCCGGACGACGAAGAGTTTGAACTGTTTGTGAAAGAAGTGGCGCGCGAGATGACGGTCAAGGCCGGACAGAAGTGCACCGCCATTCGCCGAGCCATCGTGCCCGCCAAACATCTGGATGCGGTGTGTGAAAAGCTCGCTGCGCGCCTGGCAAAAACCAGCGTGGGCGATCCTTCCGTCGAAGGTGTGCGCATGGGTCCGCTGGCCTCGCATGCACAACAGGCCGACGTGGCGGAGCGCATTGCGCTGCTGCGTCAGGATGCTGAGCTGGTGTACAGCGGCAAAGCAGAATGGATTGGCGAAGGCACGGCGCAAGGCGCTTTCTGCGCGCCCACGCTGCTGGCCTGCCGCAAGCCCATGGATGTCGACTCGGTACACACCATCGAAGCCTTCGGCCCGGTCAGCACCGTGATGGCCTACGAAGATTTTGATGAAGCGTTGGCTTTGGCCGCGCGCGGTCAGGGCAGCCTGGTCGCCACGTTGGTAACCCACGACACCGCCGTGGCGGCCAAAGCCATTCCGGCCATGGCCGCCTGGCATGGTCGACTGCACATACTGGACCGTGAATCGGCCGTGGAATCCACCGGCCACGGCTCGCCCCTGCCGACACTCAAACACGGCGGCCCCGGCCGCGCCGGTGGTGGCGAGGAGTTGGGCGGTCTGCGCGCAGTGAAGCACTACTTGCAACGCGCGGCAGTGCAGGGCTCACCCACCATGTTGGCAGCCGTCACCGGTGAGCATGTGCGTGGTGCCAAGGTCAACAACACCGTGGTGCACCCCTTCCGCAGTTACTTTGAAGACCTGCAGATTGGCGACTCGCTGCTGACGCACCGGCGCACCGTGGGTGAGGCCGATATCGTGGCTTTCGGCGGCATTTCGGGTGACTACTTTTACATGCACTTTGATGAAGTGGCAGCCAAGGATTCACCGTTTGGCAAGCGCATTGCACACGGCTATTTTGTGCTGTCGGCGGCCGCTGGTTTGTTCGTTTCGCCCGCACCCGGCCCGGTGCTGGCCAACTACGGTCTGGACACGCTGCGCTTTGTCAAACCGGTAGGAATCGGCGACACCATTCAGGCGCGCCTGACGGCCAAGCGCAAGATTGATCGCAACAAGGTTGACGTCAAAGGTGTCGGGCAGGGCGTAGTTGCCTGGGATGTGGAAGTGACGAACCAGGATGGCGAGTTGGTGGCCAGCTATGACATCCTGACTTTGGTGGCTAAGCGTACTTAGTGATCAGTTCGTAACGGATAGAGCGTTGGGGTTCATGTGCGGTGGGTGAAGACACTTCGGGACTCAGGCCGACGTGGCACTCAGCGACGTACGTGTCCCCCGCCCGCTTAAGCGGGCTCCTCCTTTACCTCCCGTCGCTGAGCGCCACGCCGTCCTGAGTCTGCAAGCATGGTTGGTGCGCACAGGTTGTTCAGTCATGTCACGCCAACAGTGCAGGTTGCCGATGACAGTGGGGTGGATGGTGCAGTGAGGTAAAGGAGGAGCCCGCTTAAGCGGGCGGGGGACACGAACAGAACCATCTACCCCGCTGTCATTGGCGTACCCAAACACGCAACAGCACGAGCAGCGGCGTACACAAATTAACAACGTATCAAACAGGAAAACTATGCCGAGCTATTCGATCGAAGGGGTCATCCCCGTGGTGCACCCCACTGCCTATGTGCACCCCACCGCCGTGCTGATCGGAGATGTGCATATCGGCCCTAATTGCTACGTCGGCCCCAACGCCAGTCTGCGTGGTGACTTTGGTCGCATCGTGTTGCTTGCTGGCGCGAATGTGCAGGACAACTGCGTCATGCATGGCTTTCCGCAACAGGACACGCTGGTCGAGGAAAACGGCCACATCGGCCATGGTGCGGTGCTGCACAGTTGCACCGTGCGCCGCGATGCGCTGGTGGGCATGAACGCCGTGGTGATGGACGAGGCCGTAGTGGGCGAGCGCGCCATCGTCGCCGCTTGCGCCTTTGTGCCGGCGGGTATGCGCATTGCTGAACAGACACTGGTGGCGGGTGTGCCCGCCAAGGTGATTCGTTTGTTGAAAGACGAAGAAGTGGCATGGAAGCGCACGGGCACCGAGACCTACCAAGACTTGACGCGACGCTGTCTGGCTACCCTGACCGAAGTGCAACCGCTGGCTCAGGTGGAAACCAATCGACCCACTGTTCAGGCGCCACAGGTCAAACCGTTGATTGCCACCAAGCGGGGTTAGTCGTTTTGAAAACGAAGCCGGTGCCGCCCGCGCCCTCGCAGACTTAAGTGGGCACTGCGTCCGGGGCCAGGGCCTCATTCGCGTCAAAGAGGCGTTGGGCTAGTTCCGCAGCATCTTCACGCAACAAGCGCCGGCTCCAGGCCGCGGCGGATGGCTCTGACACCGCATGGGGCTCAAAGGCAATGCGGGGTAGCACGCGTGCCAGCACCGGCGACGCTACACCAGCGGCCAACAGCGCGGCGGCAAAGCGGCTTGCGGCATCGCCCATGCGAAAGGCGTTGATATTGGCGTTGACGATGCGTTCGCCTTTGCGGCGAAACAGGGCGTGCAGCTGGTGCTCGATCAGCTCCGCAGGAAATGGCAGATGCGACGCCGCGGCGCCCAGCACCACGGTGTTTTGCACCTTGATGCTGCCGGCCTTTTTGGCCAGCAGCACAGCATCCAGCGCCACCAGGCGGGGGGCTGAAAACAGCACGTCGTACAGTGCCGGCAAGGCCGGGTAGTTATCGACATTCACCATCGGCGTAATGTCGGTCACGATCCAGCCGTCCGGGCGCAAAAGAGGGACGTAGCGCAGCGCCTCCATCGGCTCCACCGAGAGCACCATGCTGGCCGTACCGTCGGCAATCAAATCGCTGGCCACCGGCTGATCAGAGATGCGCACAAAGGCCGACACGGCCCCACCGCGCTGGGCCATGCCATGCACTTCGGACTGCTTGAGCTGCAGCCCGGCGTCGTGAATGGCGTGGTCAATCACACCCGCCATGGTCAGCACACCCTGGCCACCCACGCCGCACACTACCAAGTCGTAACTCATGCACTCACCACCGGAATATGGCGCTTGCTTTCGCGGACTTCTTTCAAGTCCTTGATCTCTTTGGCATAGGTGACACAAGCGCGCCGGGCAATGATCACCGACAAGCCGGTGTAGGCCAACTCTTCGCGAATGGTGTCCATGGTGTGGTGCTTTTTGTGCGGTGAGGGCACCACGATGCGAATGTGTTCACGCGGCACGCCCAGACCCGCCACCAGATTGACCACGTCTTCGTCGGTGGCCGCAGTGGGCTGCCCACCGGTCATGGCGATGATGCTGTTGTCCAGAATAAACACCTTGATATTGGTGTTGTCGCGGGCTGCATCCAGCAGTGGAGCCAATCCGGAATGGGTGAAGGTGCCGTCACCAATCACGCACAACGCCTGCCCCATGCCGGCATGCACGACGCCAATGGCCATGCCAATCGAGGAGCCCATGCACAGGCACGAATGCATGCCTTGCAGTGGCCCCGTTGCCCCCAAGGTGTAGCAGCCAATATCGCCCATGACGCGGGCATCGGGGTTGAATTCGGCGATCACCTCGTTGATGGCCAAATAGGAGTCGGTGTGCGGGCACTTGTCGCACAACACCGGCGGTCGGTTCACCAGCACATCCGCCAGTCCGGCAATCTGCAGAGACACGCTGAGCGGCAGACCGAAGCAGCGTTTGATGGCATCCTGTGAGAGCTCACCCATGCGTGGCAGGTCGCCGGTGAGCTTGCCACGGATGGTGCGCTCGGTCATCAGGCCCTGCGCACTGATATAGCGTTCTATAAACGGGTAGCCCTCTTCAACTACAAAAATTTCGCTCGACGCATCCATCAGTTGGCGGATCTTTTTCACCGGCAGCGGATAACAGCCGATGCGCAGGATGTTGTAGTGCTGCAGTGCATCGCCCAGCGCCTCTTGCAGGTAATTCCAGGCCAGACCGCTGACCAGAATGCCAGGGCGATTTGCGCCTTCGCCCGCGCGCAGCGTCAGCGCATTGACGGGGTGGGCTTCAGAATAGGCGAGCAGCGCTTTTTGCTTTTCCACCAAACTTGCATAAGCGCGCCGTGCGTTACCTGGCAGCAAAATGAAGCGACTCGGGTCCTTCACATAGTTGGCTTCATTCTGGGCTCGCGGAGTGGCCAACTTCACGCTCGAACGGCTGTGCGCCAACCGCGTGACCAGACGCAGCAACACCGGCACCTGAAATTGCTCCGATAACTCAAAGGCCTCGCGTGTGAAGTCGTAGCACTGTTGCTGATCGGACGGCTCTAAACAGGGTGCCATGGCAAAGTCGGCAAAGTAGCGCGAGTCCTGCTCGTTTTGCGAGCTGTGCATGCCGGGGTCATCCGCCACCACCACCACCAGGCCACCGTGGGTGCCTGAAACCGCCGAGTTCATAAAGGGATCGGCCGCCACGTTCAAGCCCACATGCTTCATCGAGACGACACAGCGACGACCGGCGTAAGACACGCCAACCCCTTCTTCCAGGGCCACTTTTTCATTCGTGGACCACATGCCGCGCACTTTCAAGTGGTGCTTTTTGACATAGTCCTCGATGGCCTGATAAATCTCGGTGGAGGGTGTGCCAGGGTAGGCAAATGCAGCGCTTATCCCTGCGTCAATGGCCCCGCGTGCCACCGCCTCGTCGCCTAGCAGAATGATTTCCGACATAAATTCTCCGGATTGCAAATAGTTCGATATGAAATAAAAAGCTTACTTCAATTGCGGCTATTCGCCTTTGACCTGGGATCACCTGCAATGACGCTGCAGCGATTGATTTCTTAAATCGATAGATTAGTTACAACAAAACACCGAATCCATAGCCGAAATCTATAATTTGACCTGTGCTCAGAGCACGATATGCCGCCAGTCTTCACTTAAAAGGAATTTTCATGTCTCTCATCAACACCCAAATTGTGCCGTTCAAGAATCAGGCTTTTCACAATGGCAAGTTCGTCACCGTGACCAACGAAACCCTGAAGGGCAAGTGGAGCGTGTTCATTTTCATGCCCGCCGCTTTCACCTTCAACTGCCCCACCGAAGTGGAAGATGCCGCTGAGAACTATGCCGAGTTCCAAAAGGCCGGTGCAGAGGTCTACATCGTGACAACCGATACCCATTTCTCCCACAAGGTGTGGCACGAAACATCTCCGGCGGTAGGCAAAGCCAAGTTCCCGCTGATTGGCGACCCCACCCACACCCTGACACGCGGCTTTGACGTGCATATCGATGCGGATGGCCTGGCGTATCGCGGCACTTTCATCATCAATCCCGATGGCGTAATCAAGACTCTGGAAATCCACTCCAATGAAATCGCCCGTGACGTCAAGGAAACCCTGCGCAAGCTGAAGGCTGCCCAGTACACTGCCGCTCACCCCGGCGAAGTGTGCCCGGCCAAGTGGAACGAAGGTTCCAAGACCATTGCTCCTTCCATCGACCTGGTCGGCAAGATCTAAATCACCGGTATGGATCCCGGGAGCGCATCTAGCGCTCCCCGCCGGACTGCGCCAGGGTGCCCAGCACCTTGCCGTCCGGCTTTTTTTTGACCCAAATTGAAGCGTAGAAAGAACCATCATGCTTGACGACACCCTCAAATCCCAGCTCGCCGCCTACCTGGAACGCGTAACGCTGCCGATCGAAATGGTGGCGTCGCTGGGCGATGACGACAACTCTTCCGAGATGCGCGACTTGCTGCAAACCATCCAGAGTTTGCGCAGCGACAAGATCAGCCTGCGCCTGGACGGCCAGGATGCGCGCAAGCCCTCGTTCACGCTGCAGCGCAGCGGCAGTTCCAACCAATTGCGCTTTGCCGGGCTGCCCCTGGGCCACGAATTCACCTCGCTGGTGTTGGCGCTGCTGTGGAGCGGCGGTCACCCGCCCAAGGTCGAGGCGGATGTGATCGAGCAGATCAAAGCGCTGGACGGCGACTTCAATTTTGAGGTCTACATGAGCCTGACTTGCCACAACTGCCCGGACGTGGTGCAGGCGCTGAGCCTGATGGCAATTTTTAATCCTAAGATTAAAACCACGGTCATCGAAGGTGGTGCCTTCCAGGGCGAAGTCGAGGCACGCGAAATCATGGCCGTGCCCAGCATTTATCTGAATGGCCAGCTGTTCGGTAATGGTCGCATGCTGGTGGAAGAAATCGTCGCCAAGCTCGACACCCACTCCGCTGACAAGGACGCGGCCAAGCTGTCCGCGAAAGAGGCCTATGACGTGTTGATCGTCGGCGGTGGTCCGGCCGGTGCCGCTGCTGCGGTATATGCCGCGCGCAAGGGCATTCGCACCGGTGTGGTGGCGGAGCGCTTTGGTGGCCAGGTAAACGACACCTTGGGCATTGAAAACTACATCTCGGTACTGGAAACCGATGGACCCAAATTCGCCGCCGCTATGGAAGCGCAGGCCCGGTCTTATGGTGTAGACATCGTGAATTTTCAACGCGTCCAAGGCATTGTTCCGGCGGCACAGGCGGGTGGTTTGATCGAGGTGAAGCTGGCCAACGGCGGCTCACTTAAATCCAGGACGGTGATTCTTTCTACCGGAGCGCGCTGGCGCAACGTGAACGTGCCCGGAGAAGCCGAGTACAAGAACAAGGGCGTGGCCTATTGCCCCCATTGCGACGGCCCGCTGTTCAAGGGCAAACGCACGGCCGTGATTGGTGGTGGCAACTCCGGCATTGAAGCGGCGATTGATCTGGCGGGTATCGTGGCGCATGTCACGGTGGTGGAATTTGCCGAACAACTCAAGGCCGACGCGGTGTTGATCAACAAGCTCAACAGCTTGCCCAATGTGACCGTGCACACCAATGCCCAGACCACCGAAATTACGGGTGCCGATGGCAAAGTGAACGGCCTGCGTTTTAAAGACCGCGCCACCGGCATCGAGCAGGCGGTGGAGTTGGCCGGCGTGTTTGTGCAAATCGGATTGGTGCCCAACACTGAATGGCTCGCGGGCACCGTCGACTTGAGCAAGTTTGGCGAAATTGTGATCGATGCCAAAGGCCACACCAACATTCCCGGTGTGTTCGCCGCCGGCGATTGCACCACGGTGCCCTACAAACAGATTGTTATCGCGGCAGGGGCTGGCGCAACCGCTGCGCTGAGCGCTTTTGACCACCTGATTCGCACGCCCGCAGTGGCTTGAAGCCCAACCCAATTGGTTCTGCGGCCTAGGGTTAACCCTGATTGGCGTTATCATCCAATGATCAGCCCCTGGCACAGCAAGCCGTAGCAGGGGCTCCATCAGCGGAGGCTTTTCATGCGTACCTATTTCGTTGCGGCGACGCAGCCCAACGTGGGCCTTACTTCAGTTTCACTTGGTCTTTTGCGCGCGTTGCAAAGGCGCGGGCTGAAGGTTGCATTTGTCAAACCCATCACTAAACTCACGGCCGATAGCGAACCTTCCGTTCTATTTGCACGCGACATCTGCAAAGTTGCCAACGCGCCTGATCCGTTGCCCATGAGTCAGGTGACGCAGTACGTCAACGATGATAAAACCGATGAACTGCTGCAGGACATTGTCAGCATGGTCATGTCCGCTTCCAAGGGATGCGATGTACTGGTGGTTGAGGGCATGCATGCCGACCCGAGCCGGGCCTTTATTCCGCGCCTGTCAGGCGACATCGCCCGCAGTTTGCAGGCTGAAGTGGTGCTGGTTGCCAGCGGTGCCGATGCGGAAGGCATTGCGCAGACTCAACACATGATCGCCCAGGTTGGCCGTGCAGGTCGCCACGTGGTGGGTGTCATCTTCAATCGTGCAGCGCATGATTTTGACAAAGCTGCAGTGACGGCTCAACTGGGTGGTGTGCCGGTTTGGGGTGCTATCGAAAACAACCCCACCTTGTCGACGCCGCGCACTATCGACGTGGCCCGCCATCTGGGTGCGGAGATCATGATCGAAGGCCAGATTGCCACCCGCCGCGTGCGCGATACCGTGCTGGCCGCGCGCTCGGTGACTGAAGTCATTGCGCGTCTGACGCCCGGCGCATTGGTGATCAGCGCAGGCGACCGCGATGACGTTATCCTGGCTACCGCCTTGGCAGAAAGCAATGGCATTGAGCTTGCAGGCCTTTTGCTCACCCACAACAGCTTTATAAGCCCGCGCATTGAGCGCTTTGGTTCGCGTGCATTCAATAGTGGCCTGCCGGTTATGCGCACCAACGGCGACAGCTATGGCACAGCGGCCCGCATCAGTCGCTTACCCCTGGCAGTGCCACGGGACGACTTGAGCCGGATGGATGCGGTAATCGACAACATGGCCGAGCAACTGGATGTTGACGCGATTTGTGCCGGATTGGACCTGGCCGTATCAACCCACATGTCACCCCCAGCCTTCCGCTACCAACTGATACAAAAGGCGCGCGCCGCCAACAAGCGCATCGTGCTGCCCGAAGGCGAAGAGTCACGCACGATTCGTGCGGCCGTTATCTGCACACAAAAAGGCATTGCGCGCTGCGTGCTATTGGGCCGGCGCAAAGTGGTTCAGTCGTCATGCGAATCGCTGGGTATTGAGTTGCCGGCAGGGCTGGAAATCCTGGAGCCGGAAAAGATACTCGACCGCTATGTCGCGCCCATGGTGGAACTGCGCAAAAACAAGGGACTGACGTTGGGGCAAGCCCACGTTGCACTAGAGGACACTGTCACGCTAGGCACCATGATGCTGGCGGTGGGAGACGTGGATGGCCTGGTTAGCGGCGCTGTTCACACGACGGCCAGCACGGTGCGTCCGGCTCTGCAACTGATTAAGACGGCGCCGGGTTCGTCGATTGTTTCTTCCTGCTTTTTCATGCTCATGCCAGAGCAGGTGTTGGTGTATGCCGATTGCGCCATCAACCCCGACCCGACGGCCCCGGAACTGGCCGAGATCGCCAAGCAAAGTGCCGACAGCGCCCTGGCTTTCGGTATCACGCCGAAGGTTGCCATGATCAGCTACAGCACCGGCGTTTCGGGCTCAGGTGACGACGTTGAGAAAGTACGTGCGGCGACCGATCTGGCCCGCGCCAAGTGGCCCGGTCTGGTGATCGATGGCCCCATGCAATATGACGCCGCCACGGTGCGTGAAGTGGCTGAACAAAAGGCCCCCGGGAGCGCCGTGGCTGGGCAGGCAACTGTCTTTGTGTTCCCTGACCTCAACACCGGCAATACCACTTACAAGGCGGTGCAACGCTCGGCCAATGTGGTGTCAGTGGGGCCCATGCTGCAGGGATTGCGCAAGCCGGTGAACGACTTGTCTCGTGGTGCGCTGGTGGATGACATTGTGTTCACCATCGCCCTGACAGCCATTCAGGCTGAGGCTATGGCAAAGGCTTGAGTCGACTCATTTTTCCGGGAGCGTTGCAGGTGGATAGCTGTTTTTTCATAAGGTATCATCCACCCCTCCTACAACGAATAAGCATGCGGTAAACCGCAGCATCAAAAGGCTCACCCAGGTGAGTTTTTTCAGTTATCTGATATGACGCGAGTTCTAACGCGTACCCACTTCCATAGCTCCCGACTGCTTCGCATCCTCACAGACTTGTCTGATGTGGGGGTGCCTGCGCCAGGAGTGGCGTTTGCAGAAAAACTGGGCTTGTGGGTGGATTACACCGATGCCATTGCTTTGTATGCTGTGCACTGCGCGAGCACTTTTGAGGCGGGTGAATCGCATGAAGCTGAGCAGGTGGATATTGCCGATGATTTCGCGCGCATACGGGCCAGTCTGGAGCAGCAGATTGCCCGCACGGCTGCACCCAAACGGGGGCAAAGTGGCGTCGAGTTGCCTATGCCGCAAGCCAACATGCCGGCCGACCTTAACGGCGCCTACGAGCCCTACCGCCGCTACTATCTGGCACACCAACGCGACATGGACTTGAGTGTGCCGCCCCTGCGCTCCCGAGTGCGCGAAAAGCTGGCCACGCTATCACCCGCGCTCCAGCAACTGGCTGCCCTGGACGGGACTTTTGAGAACATCCTGAACGAGCGCGAAGCCATGTTGTTGGCCAAGTTGCCGCAAATCCTGAAGAAGCGCTTTGCGCACTTGCGTCAGTTGCATCAGCAATCGTTGGTGGATACGCAGCAGGTGGACCGGCCCGAGCAGTGGATGCAACCGGGTGCCTGGTTGGCGCGCTTCTGTAACGAACTACAAACCGTGTTGCTCGCAGAGTTGGATCTCCGCTTGCAACCCGCAGTGGGGCTGCTTGATGCCCTGCAACACGAGAAAACCAAACAGTTATGAATAGACATTTTTTCACCGCCACGTTTGCTCTTGGCTCAATGGCTTTGGTGTGGGTTGCCGCCGGATTTTTTGGCACCAACCTTCTGGCGCTGATGGTCACGCTGCTGATATCAGCCGTGTATGGTTTTGGCGCATTCGAGTTGCACCGCTTCAGGCAGTCCACGTCCGGTTTGACAGCCGCGCTCGCCGCAATTCCCGAAGGACTGCGCGATCTCAATGACTGGTTGGCCAGCGTGCCTGCCTCGTTGCAGAACCCGGTGCGTTTGCGCGTGGAAGGTGAGCGCGTTGGTTTGCCCGGCCCGGCACTCACCCCGTATTTGGTGGGCCTGCTGGTGATGCTGGGCATGCTGGGCACGTTCCTGGGTATGGTCGTCACGCTCAAAGGTGCAGTCTTCGCGCTGGAAGGCACTTCTGATCTGGCTGCTATTCGCAGTGCCTTTGCCACACCCATCAAAGGCTTGGGCCTGGCCTTTGGAACCTCGGTCGCAGGCGTGGCCTCCTCCGCAGTGCTGGGTCTGTTGTCGGCCCTTAGCCGGCGCGACAGAATGCAAGCCGCGCAATTGCTGGACAGCAAAATTGCCACGCAGCTGCGTAGTTTTTCACACAGCCACCAGCGCCAGGAAACCTTCAAGGCCTTGCAGCTGCAATCCCAGGCCTTGCCGCTGATCGCCGACAAAATGCAGGCCATGATGCTGCAGATGGAGCGCGTGGGCCAGCAGATGAATGAACGCCTGCTCAGCAATCAAGAGAGCTTTCACCGCAACGTCGATTGCGTCTATACCGACCTGGCACGCTCCGTCGATCTATCGTTGCGCAACAGCCTGTCGCAAAGCATGCAGATCGCGGGCGAAAGCATCAAACCTGTGGTCGAGGCCGCCATGACCGGTATGGCTGGCGAAGCCCGTCTGATGCACGAACGCATGGTTCTCAGCGTAGGGCAACATGGCGCTATGCTGCGCGACGAATTCAGTGCACTGCGGACCGAAGAAGCCGTGCGCGGCAACGCGGCGGTGGACCGCCTGGCCGAACTGCAAACTGCGCTCACCAGCCACCTGACAACGCTAGGCACCGCACTGGAAGACCCGATCACCCGGCTTATACAAACAGCGTCCGAGGCACCGCGCGCGGCAGCCGAAGTCATTGGCCAGTTGCGACAGGAAATCTCCCACGGCATGGCACGCGACAACGCTTTGCTGGAAGAGCGCAGCCGCATCATGGAAACCTTGAACACGCTCTTGGCGGGCATCAACCACGCCTCCCTGGAGCAGCGCGCTGTGATCGACTCGCTGGTTGCGTCGTCTGCGGTTTCGCTGGAGCGTGCGGGTGAGCAGTTTGCCGAGAAGGTGGACGCGGAAGCCATCAAGCTCGCCGACATTGCGGCGCACGTCACCAGCAGTTCGGTGGAAGTTGCCAGCCTGGGCGAGACGTTCAACTTTGCCGTACGCTCTTTCAATGAAGGCAACGAAAAGTTGATCGCCAATCTGCAGCGCATTGAGGGTGCGATGGATAAATCCTTGGCCCGCAGCGATGACCAGTTGGCGTACTACGTGGCCCAGGCGCGTGAAGTGATTGACCTGAGCACCATGTCGCAGAAAGAAATTGTCGAAGAGTTGCGTCAATTGGCGGACAGGCAAGCCATGCTGGCGCCGGAGGCCGCGTGATGGAGGACGTTGACTCCGGCCTGGAACAAACCGCGCCGGTCTGGGCCGTTTTTGGCGACCTGATGTCGGGCTTGCTCGGGGCCTTTGTACTGTTGCTGTTGGGTGTGCTGGTGGTGCAACTGCAGTTGACCGCCAACCTCGAAGACGAGGTGAAAAAACGCCAGGTCGAAGAGCAACGCCGCATCAGCCTCGAAAAAGCCTTGGCGATTCCCCTGGCCACCGGGCGCATTACCCTGAACAACGGGCGCATTGGCATCAGCGGGCGCTTGTTGTTCTCGCTGAACTCAGACCAGTTGCAGCCCGAGGGACGCAAGCTGCTCAACAGCCTGGTCCCGCCACTGCGGGCCTACCTGGGCGCGCGCGATGAACTGTTGATGATCAGCGGCTTTACCGATGACCACTCCGTTCGCGCCAGCAATAGCCAGTTTGCGGACAACTGGGAGCTGTCGGCCCAGCGGGCCTTGACCGTTACCCGCGCCCTGATTGAGGAAGGCATGCCGTCCTCCATGGTGTTTGCGGCGGCATTTGGTGCCGAGCAACCCATCACGCCCAATGTGAACGAGGCTGCCCGCGCACAAAACCGGCGTGTGGAAATGGCACCCGTGCCCAAGGCCCGCAGTGAGAAGAATGTCGCTCCATGAGTGAGCCCGGCCATGGCGAAGTTGCAACGGACTTGTTGCCAGAGCCCTTTGACTGTGCGTGGCAGATTGCCGCTTTGCGTGAATCCGGGGCCTGTCTGTTGGATCCTGTGCGCTTCCACTACCTTGAGGCGCTGTGCGCGCGTGCAGAGGCGCAGCAAGGCCGGGTCAAAAGCATCCTGGAAAATAAGCTCGTGCTGGTTGTGGCAGATTTCAGATTGCATTTGGCGCAAGTGCAACAGCAGAGTCAAAGCGCGAGGGTAGATCGCATGGCCCCGCAGGACGTCACGGCCTTGCGCGGCGAATCGTTGGGCGAATTGGTCCGGTCAATGGCCCAGGCGGAGCCGGATGCAGGGAATCTGAACCAACACGCAACCGTTGCTATGGGGCCTGAACTGAAGTCGGTTCGCCTGTTCAGAAGCACCTGGTCCAAGCTCAGCGTCGATAAGCAGCTCAACGCCGCACTGGATCAGGCTCCCAAAAATGCCGGACCCATCAATTCCCACATGCTGGTTTTGCGCTCACTGGCGCTGATGCGGGAAATCTCGCCCGATTACCTCAGTTGCTTTGTCTCATATGTTGATACGTTGGTTCATCTGGAGCAAAGCGATAAGTCGAAGCTCGCCATACCCAAGATTGAGGCTGAAAGCAGGGGCGGCAAAAAGCCGAAAGTGCGGCGCGCACGCTAATCCTGTCCTGGCAGCGAAAATGGCTCTTTGATGCCAGGTTTTGAGCGTTCAGCGCGCGCAAGAAAATCGGTAACCACATGTACCGGCGAACTATTTCGATGCAATTTGCGGCAATGCAGGCTAAGATTCCTTCAGGGAAAATTTCGATGATATTGACTGATCGGATTCGAAAATGAAGAATACTTTGGTACGTAAATTTCAGCCGTCCACGGCCAACGGGCCTTTAGCTGAATCGGGCACCGAAAAACCTGCCACGGCAGCCGCGCCGTCAGTGGATAGTCCACCCGCCTCGGACGTCGACATCCCCGAGATCAACACCAACTTCATCGACAATTTGTTTACCGACCCCACCTTTGTCGACCGGTTTGATGTGGCGTTTGGTCAAACTGTGCCTATGGGGCTGGATCCGGAAACGAAGCAGTCTGCAAAACAACGTGAGCCAGAAGACCACAGCCAAGATTGGCCGGACATGCTGGATATTTCTTTCACCAAAAAGAAACCCGATTGACTTTGCGTTTTTGACTTCGCGCGCCAGCGCAGATTCATCCATGGCCCGAGTAAACCACTACGTAGACACACATAGTCGGGCCACGTAGCCAAGCTGCGGATCACACACCTCCTTGAAACGACACTGCTTGAAAGGCAAGTGAAGTGAAAGGATTCGGTGATGGACACAGTGGCTTACTCCAACGGCAGAATGCAGCCCATCCAGGTGTGGCTCGTCCGCAGTGTGGCCGTGCTTGCCGTAGTGGCTCTATTGGCAATTTCCGCGCCACTGCTTTGGGCGGCAGTATCCGCAGGCGCTGGAATCATTGCGCTCGCAGGCATGGCCACCGCAGGGTTTGCCTGCTTGCAGTTGGTTCCATGGGCGCTGCAAAAGCTGGAAAATAAAATCCTGGCCTTGAGAAAAGCAGAGGCCCGTCAAAACCCCATCGAGCAATTGCAGAATGATTGTTTCAAGCGGGAGGAGCGCCTGCAATCCTTCCGGCGTGCGCTGGTGACCATTGGCGGGCAAATTGAGTCCATGGGCCAGATGGTGGAGGAAAGACGCCATAGCGATCCGGAACATGTTCTGGACCGCCAGGACCGGGCGCTAACACGCATGAAGCACTTTTATAACGCGAACATCCGTCGTCTTGAAGAGGCACAAATTGCACTGGAGGCGTTCCGGCATCAGGTCAAGCAAAAGATGTTTGAGTGGGAGTTCGCACAAGCGGGCAAGGTGGTGATGGCCGCTCTTAACCCCCGTGAACTGGAAGACCTCATGCAGGACCTGTTGACCGACGAAGCCCTGCGTGAAGTTCAGAGCCGCTTCAACAGCGTATTTGCAGAACTCGATATCGAGATGCGATCCATGAGTTCGCCAACCAATGATTTTCTGGAGCGCAACGACATGGAAAAAATGGAAGCGCTGACGCTTCCTGAGTTGGCAGGAAAGAGGAAATCCAAATGAACTTCTGGAAATTACTTCGCTGGGTCTCAGCCGCAATATTTGTGGTGTTGATTCTCTTGAGCCTTGTGCTTGCGCACTCGCGTTTTGACTTCTCAACCAGCGGTGCACAAGAAATCCCGCGTCCCGCCCCCCTTATCGTCCACTAAAAACCCAAGGAGAAAACTATGAATCTATCCAAAATGCGCCACCTCTTCATCGCCTCAATAGCGGGCCTTTGCGCCCTTTCTGTTAGTCCTTTTGGTCATGCTCAGGAGACGCAGGCCGACTGTTCGATTCGTATTGGGGGTGGTCCAAAAGGCAAGGTCTATGAATTGATGATCAAGGATATGCAGGCCGTTTGTGGTGCAGAAGTTTCTATTTGCGCCGTCCCCAGCATTGGCGGTTTGCCTAACCTGATGATGCTGTCCTCCAATCAGACGGAGTTGGGTATCGCACAACTCGATACGCTGCAAGTCATGGCGAGCGGAGGGGATGAGAATATTGCCGCGCTGCAGGCCGTTATGCCTTTGCATACCAACTTGCTGCATATTCTGTCGTTGCGTGACGGCTCCAGGGTGGGCGTCACACCCATGCCATTTTCCGGTCAGATCCAAGTCATACGCAAGTTCTCGGACCTCAGGGGAATGAAGATTGCCGTCGTGGGCTCGACCCAATTGCTGGGTCAAACCCTGAACAAGCAAACCGGATATGCGATGGAGCTATTGCTGGCCGAGTCCGACGACATCGCAATCAAAATGTTGCAAAGCAACCAGGTGCAGGCCGTCTTTACGGACGGCGGTTGGCCGTTGCCATCCATAGCTGGACGGTTGCCTACCAGCGGCCTCTCGCTGGTGGAGTTCGATCTCCCTGCGCCGCCGCGCTTTACCATTGTGCAACGCACCTACCAGAACCTGGATTCGTTCAATAACAAATACCTGGGTTCCCCCAATATTCTGGTGACTCGCCCGTTCAAGGCCAGCGGTGACATGGGCAAAAAAGTGACCACACTGCAAAGCTGCCTGATCCGTCATTTGGAAGAACTGAAAGAGGGGCGTTACCAGGCCGCATGGAAGGACGTCAAGGATCCATTCAATACCTTGGGAGTCGCTCGTTTTGCACCGGCAATAGCCGATAAGACAAAAGTCAGCGCGCGTTGAATAGTTGGGGTTTGCATTCGAGAGTCCAGGGTTTACGAGTATGTGCTGGCACCTATAGACCCCGTGCGAACCCGTGGTTGAATAGGGCATAGAGAGATTGAACATAAAACTAAACGCACGGAGCTATGGGCTTCTGCAGGGGAGCATATGCCGTGGAACAAACCAAGTCCCGATTTTTACCTCAGTTGAAAGGACGTTTGACCGTTCTCCTTCTGGCGGCATTGCCCCTGATTTTCGCCATTGTTTCCGTGGCTTTCATCGTTCAATTTCAATTTGACAATTTGTCTCGCGTCCAGCTGACTTCGGTGGAGCCGATCTTGCTGCAGGCCAGAAAAGATGAGATCAGGGACTTCGTGCAGACTGGACGCAAGGCCGTGGTGGACCTGATCAAACGCAATGGCAACACCCCCCGGACGCAGCACGAGGCGCGCGAAATGCTGCGTAGCATGGACTTCGGTGCCGACAACTACTTCTTCGTCTATGACACGCGGGGCAACGGTGTCATGCACCCCAGGCTGCCAGCCATGGAGACCCATAATTACTGGGACCTCAAGGACCCGGACGGGGTCATGATCATTCAGCGCTTGATCAAGGAGGGAGAAGCCGGCGGCGGCTTTGTAGAGTTCCTCTGGCATCGCCCCTCCACTGGCTTGAATGAGAAAAAGATTGGCTACGCCGTCATCATTCCGGAGTGGAACTGGATGGTTGGCAGTGGCCTCTACCTCGATGCGCAACAGGAAACCGAGAGCCGTTTGCGGGAGTCAATCATCAATGCCAACCGTGCCACCCGCCAGCAGATTTTGCTGGTCTCACTGGCTGCCATCCTGATGGTGTTTGTGGGCGTGTTTACGCTCAACCTGTATGAGCATCGCAAGGCCAATAGCAAGGTCCGTTTTCTGGCGCAGGAAGTGGTTCGCTCGCAGGAGCTTGAACGAACCCGGGTCGCCCGGGAACTCCACGACGGCGTCAGCCAATCCCTTGCCTCGGTGAAATTCACCATGGAATCGGCGGACATATATCTCGACCGTGGCAAGACCGAACCCGCATCCGCATCTTTGAAGTCATCTATCGCGCAGTTGATCGCCGCCATGATTGATGTGCGTCGAATTTCACATGACCTCTACCCCACCATTCTGGACGATGGGGGGCTTGGCGTAGCCATTGAGCAGTTGGGCCGTGAGTTCAGCGCACGCACCCACGTTCCGGTGCTGGCTGAAGTTGCACCCGTGCCGCTGCTCAAGCGCGAAGTGGCGTGGGCGCTTTACCGCTTCGTGCAACAGGCGTTGGCAAACATAGAGAGCCATGCACACGCAGGCACCGTAAGAGTCACTTTGAATTTTTCGCACGGAATTCACTTGCACGTCGGCGACGATGGCATTGGATTCAGTGTGCTGGATTGCATGCACCGCAGAAGTGGACTGGGACTGACCAGCATGCGCGAGCGAATTGAAATGTTGGGTGGCGAGTTTGAGATCCAATCTCGGCCCGGGATGACTATTTTGAAGGCCTACCTGCCTTTGGAATCTTTAAGAACAGATTGACTTCATGACTACACCTGAACCAGAACTTGCGCAATACCATGAGCCCACTCGACTACTACTGGTAGATATCCACGCCATATCGCGCACCAGTTCGAGACTATTGCTGGAATCCTTTTCGACGCTGCATGTGTTGGGGGAAACCAGTGATTACCTGGAGGCCATGAATATGGTTGCGGTATTGCAGCCTGACGTCGTCTTGATCAGCATGCGTGTGCAAGGTGCTACGGGACCGGAGGCGGCAAAGCAGATCCTTAAGATAAAACCGAATACCAAGGTCATATTTCTAACGCTTTTTGATGACCCGGAATACGTCCGCTCGGCTATGGATGCAGGAGCCCACGCCTATGTGCTCAAGCAGGAACCTGCGGCACAGGTATTGCAGGCCATCGATCGGGTCATGCGTAACGAGATCTATTTGTCACCTGGTTTGAATAGAAAACATTGAAGGAATATGGTTATGACCGCTCCGATCAAATTGCTGGTGGTTGAAGATCACCCTCTTTCTCGCCATGGACTCATTTCGATGCTGGAGGCGTTCGGTGATCAATTTGAAGTCGTAGCCGAGGCTGCCAACGGCGAAGAAGCCCTGCTGAAATTCGTGAACATCAAACCGGATGTGGTGATAACGGACCTGCACTTCGCGCCGAATGATCTGACGGATGGAATTGACCTGGTGCGCAGGCTACGTGAGCGGCATCCGCTAGTGCCGGTCGTAATGCTCACAGCAGAACTGGACGATGAATATTTGCTGCTGGCCCATGAGGTCGGCGTAAACGCATTTCTAAGCAAGCACTCTAGCGCTGCAGAGATTGCCAAAGCCATTGATGCTGTGGCCAGTGGCTTCACTCACTTCCCCGCGCGGCTGCGTGAGGTGCTTGAAAAGCGCAGCAAAGAGCCCCGACTGACGGAGCGTGAAAGCCAGGTAGTACCGCTCATCGCCATAGGCATGACGGCGAAGCAAATTGCAATTGAACTTACAAAACGCCAGCCGTCGAGGCCGATTGCGGATCGCACAGTTGAAATATTCAAGGGAAAAATCAGACGAAAGTTTGATTTGACCTCAACAAATTCGCTCATCGCGTTCTCTATCAATTACTGCAAGAAAATTCGTAAATAGAGCCCGCATGCTGAACGTGTTGCTGACTGTATTTCTTCACTGTGCGGCAGCTACAGCCGATACTGGAATGGATTGAACAATGCTTTCGTTGCCCTCCAGAAAATCGATGTAGGCCTTGCCCGTGGATTTGATCCAGGTGCCGGTTGCACCGTCCAAAGGTTTGCCGGTCGAGATTGCAGTATTTGATCGGGCGATAAAAGCAATATCGAGGCTCCGCCCGCGATCCCGATTGACGTGAAGTGATGACCAGATATTCCTGTCCGGGATGTCGGCTAGATAAGGCACAAGAGGAGACAGGTTTTCCTTCACCCAAGCGTTGGCATGCGCAGGCGCATTGGCTACAAATGTCTTGAAACCCTCTTTGTTGGCATAGGAGATTGAACAGGCGTAGGTCAAACTGCCCGTGGTGGTGCCGAAGTCTTCTACCAAATTGGCTTTTGAATCTTCGCATTTGACATTGCCATTCCAGCGGATCTGGATGACTTCAGGTGTATAGCCAATCACCATCGCTGCAAGCGTTGCAGTCACATCCGTATTGCGGAGGGTTAGACTTACTTTGGGTGCAGCGCTGCGACCTTCACCGGTCAGCTTGACTTCTGAATCGGCACGGCGGATGACTTCCCACTTGCCGGGCGGCAGTGGCATCGGATTGCCGAAAAACGAAAGTTGAATACCTAGAGCGTCCAATACCGTTCCCTGCTTGATTGCGTCAGACGGTACCTGCGCCATGGCTACTGAAGTGAGCAAACAGTAAGCTAGAGAGATTTCGCAGATTTTGAAAGGGTTCATTGTCGTTCCTAAAAATGTTCGTAGTTGTCTATCCACCAAGAGCTGCCCGGTTTTCAACATGGCAGCGAATCCGGCTTTAGTGTGAACCCCACCATTACTTTGCGAAGTGGTTAAATTCCCAATGCAACGTATGTGTGATTACTTAGCCGGTTTCAGTAATCTCACACAGAACTTTGTGTCCGAAGTGCGTGAAACTATCCCATCTGTGTAGAAGATCGTGCCAAATGGGTCGGTCCTACGGCAGCTACATTTCTTGGGGCGGATCGGGACAGGCAATCATGAATACACAACTTTCAATTTCCGGAGTCTTCCGGCCCATGGCGTTTTTTCTGCTGGCACTTTGTTTCGGCATTTCATTATTTTTGGTGGGATGTGGCGGAGGAGGCGGCGGCGGTGGTGGCACTGCGACGAGCGATGCAGGACGTAGCTTTGCGCCTTCCGCGAGTTTGGCCAATTTGTGCGCTAGTCCGAGCCCGAATACTTCGGTCGTGCAGGGAACAGTAGTTCAGGAAAAGGCTTACCTTCGTTCATTCATCGACGAGACCTACCTCTGGTATCGGGACGTTCCAAGCAACTTGGTTGCGGCGAACTATGCGACAGCGCCTTTGTATTTTGATGTCCTGAAAACCAGTGCGAGAACAGCGTCAGGCGTTGCAGTAGATCAGTTTCACTGGTCGCAGACAACCGCGTCCTGGAATGCGGCCCAGTCCGGGCAGGCAGCGGACTATGGCATTCGGTGGGCTGCGTTGGCTAGCTCTCCACCGCGCAATTGGCTGGTGGCGGATGTGGCGCCCAACTCGCCGGCGGCGCAGGCGGGTATCAAGCGTGGGTACAAGGTCACCTCTGTTGATGGTGTCGATTTTGTGAATGCCAATACGCAAGCAGAAGTGGATATTTTGAACGCAGGATTGTCTCCGGGCGTTGCAGGGGTTCACCGTTTCGTCTTTTATGGCATCCCTGAGTTGAGCTTGACCCCGGCGCCGTACACGGTCACCACGGTTCAAAGCGTACAGACCTTCGCGACGAGCAACGGAACGGTTGGCTACTTTACCTTTGACAGCCAAATCGCTCAGTCAGAGGGAGAACTGATAGCTGCAATAGCCCAACTCAAGGCCGCAAATGTGAACGACCTTGTGATTGACATGCGATACAACGGCGGTGGTTTGCTGTACATCGCCAGCGAGTTGGCCTACATGATTGCAGGCCCAGACCGGACCGCCGGCAAAGTCTTTGAGCAAACGATTTTCAACGACAAGCAAAGCGCTTACAACGCAGCATATAAGTTTGCGTTCTATGGAACAACCCCGATCAGCAGTCTGCCTCATCTTGATTTGGCGCACGTGACGCTATTGGTGACCCATGGCACTGCCTCCGCGAGCGAATCCGTTATCAACAGTCTGCGTGGTGTGGACGTGACCGTGGATCTGATTGGTGCCAACACACGTGGCAAGCCCTATGGTTTTTATCCCCAGGACAATTGCGGTTACACCTATTTCGCGATTCAGTTCAAGGGCGTGAACAACAAGGGCATTGGCGATTATGTTGACGGCTTCGCGCCGAACTGTGCCGTAGCGGACGATTTCAACCATGCGCGCGGGGATACAGCCGAGGGCATGCTAAGTGGGGCATTGAGCTATCGGCAGACAGGTGTTTGTCCGATCAACGCAAATGCACAGGTGATGCAGGCCGTTGGGCGAGGTGGCGGTGGCGCCGGCCTTGGGCTGATTCAGCCGGCTACGCCGGAATTGCGCGTGCTGACAGCGTTGCCAGGACCATGACCGGCCCAGGCAATCTCCTCAGATTAGCGCGAGCCGATTGACACGTTCTTGTTGCCCCTGAGTTCCCGCTTCTCGAAATAGCGCAAACCAAAAAAGGTCGCGCCACCCATAAGGCATGATGCGGCCAAAAAGGCGCCGTAAGCGAGCGGCCAGGGAATGCCCTGGGTCATCATGGAAAACTCGGACATGCCGCCCATCCCGGCAAGGATATTGATGGGCATGAAGACCACACCAAATACGGTGAGCTTGTTAATGCGCCGGTTCTGGTTGATGTTGATGAAACCGATGGTGGCGTCCATCAGGAAATTGA
>CAIQYP010000336.1 GCA_903876045.1 uncultured beta proteobacterium
GCAGCCGAGTCTTTAGCAAATACACAGGAGAAACGCATGCAAAAGCTATTGCATATCAACGCAGACAAGTGCACCGGATGTCTGCAGTGCGAAATGGCCTGTTCTTACGAGAACTACGGCACATTCGCTACTGCCAAATCCCGTATCAAGGTTTTCAATTTCCATGAAACCGGCAAGAAGGTTCCCTACACCTGCACACAGTGCGATGAGGCCTGGTGCCTGCATGCCTGCCCGGTGGAAGCCATCACGGTCGACAAGGCCACCGGCGCCAAGGTGGTGAACGAAGCCACTTGTGTTGGCTGCAAGGTTTGCACCATTGCCTGCCCCTTCGGCACCATCAACTATGTGGAAGAAACCGGCAAGGTTCAGAAGTGCGACCTTTGCGGCGGCGATCCGGCTTGCGCTGATGCCTGCCCCACTTCCGCCATTACCTTTATCGACGCCAACTGGACCGGCCTGGGCAAGATGGAGCAATGGGCCAACAAGCTCGGCAACCAGCCTTCAGCTACTTAAGGAGTACCAAACATGTCTTGGGCAGGAAAAATTCTTCGCGTTGATTTGACCGCAGGTACCGTCAAGTCCGAACCCCTCAATATGGAATGGGCCCGCGCCTACATCGGCTCGCGCGGCCTGGGCACCAAATACCTCTGCGAAGAGGTGGATGCCACCGTTGACCCCCTATCACCCGCCAACAAAATCATCTGGGCTACCGGCCCTTTGACTGGCACCATGGCCTCCACCGGTGGCCGTTACACCGTCATCACCAAGAGCCCGTTGACCGGCGCCATTGCCTGCTCCAATTCGGGCGGCTACTGGGGCGCCGAGTTCAAGATGGCTGGCTGGGATATGGTGATTTTTGAAGGCGCAAGCGCCAAGCCCGTTTACCTGTATGTAAACGACGACGTGGCCGAGTTGCGCGATGCGTCCCACCTCTGGGGCAAGAGCGTTTGGGAAACTGAAGGCATGCTCAAGAAGAGCCTGCAAGATCCGCAGACCCGCGTGTCGAGCATCGGCAAGGCTGGCGAAAATGGCGTGCTGTTTGCCGCTGTGGTGAACGACTTGCACCGTGCGGCTGGCCGCTCGGGTGTGGGCACCGTCATGGGTAGCAAAAACCTGAAAGCCATTGCAGTGCGCGGCACCAAGGGCGTGGGCAACATCAAGAACCCCGCAGCCTTCATGGCGGCCGTCAAGGACAAGAAAAAAATCCTGGCAGAGAACGGCGTTACCGGTCAGGGCCTGCCCGCCTACGGTACCCAGGTGCTGATGAACGTGATCAATGAAGTGGGCGCGCTGCCCACCCGTAACCACCGCGACAGCCAGTTTGAAGGTGCCAAGGACATTTCTGCCGAAGCCATGGCGACACCACGCGCTACCGACGGCAAGAAGCACCTGGTGACCAATCAGGCCTGCTTTGGTTGCACCATCGCTTGCGGACGCATCAGCAAGATGGATCAGGGCCACTTCACCGTGGCCACCAAGCCGCAATACTGGGGCGCCAACGGCGGTCTGGAATACGAAGCGGCCTGGGCACTGGGTGCTGCCAATGGCGTGAAGGATCTGGAAGCGCTGCAATACGCCAACCTGATCTGCAACGAAGAAGGCATTGACCCCATCAGCTTCGGCGCCACCATTGGTGCCGTGATGGAACTGTATGAAATGGGCGTGCTGACCAAGGAACAGATTGGCATCGATGCCAAGTTCGGTTCGGCCGAGGCACTGGCTTTCCTGGTGGATGAAACCGTGAACGGCCGTGGCTTCGGCAAGGAAATCGGCCAGGGCTCCAAGCGCCTGACCGCCAAGTATGGCCACCCGGATCTGTCGATGAGCAGCAAGGGCCAGGAATTCCCGGCCTACGATGGTCGCGCTATTCAAGGTATCGGTTTGGCTTACGCCACATCCAACCGTGGTGGCTGCCATTTGCGCGGCTACACCATCGCCTCTGAAGTGCTGGGCATTCCGGTCAAGACCGATCCGCTGGAGCATGAAGGCAAGCCCGAGCTGGTCAAGGCATTCCAGGACGCGACGGCTGCATTCGACTCCTCGGGTCTGTGCATCTTCACGACCTTTGCCTGGGGTCTGGCCGATCTGGCGCCGCAGTTGCAAGGTGCCTGCGGTGACGAGTTCGACACCGAAGCCCTGGCACACATCGGCGAGCGCATCTGGAACATGGAACGCGAGTTCAACAACCGTGCCGGATTCACTGCCAAGGACGACAGCCTGCCCAAGCGCCTGTTGACCGAAGCTGTGAACAGCGGCCCGGCCAAGGGCAAGGTCAATATGCTGGCCGAAATGCTGCCCAAGTACTATGCTGCTCGCGGCTGGGATGCTGAAGGTCGCCCGACTGCCGAAACGCACGCACGTCTCGGACTGTAAGCACAGGGGCTGCCCTTAAAAGCGGCCGCATGTATCGGTCTATGGAAGGCGGTCATTGATGGGCCGCCTTTCTTTTTTTCTGGAGTACACAACATGACCCACCACCTGATTCTTGGCGCCGGCCCGGCCGGCGTGATTGCTGCGGAAACCATTCGCAAAATGGCTCCGCAGGACCGTATCACCATTGTGGGTGACGAGCCCGAGCCGTCTTACTCGCGCATGGCGATTCCGTATCTGCTGATCGGCAATGTGGATGAGCGCGGTACCTATTTGCGCAAGAGCCCCACACATTTTTCTGATCTGAATATTCAGTTGGTGCAGGCCAAGGTCACTGCAGTCAATGCGGCGGCCAAAACCGTGTCACTGGACGATGGCCAAAACCTGACGTTTGACACCTTGCTGATCGCCACCGGCTCGCACCCGATTCGCCCGCCCATTCCAGGCATCGATTCCGAAGGTGTGCACACCTGCTGGACGCTGGAAGACGCACGCAAAATTGCGGCCCTGGCCACCAAGGGCGCTCGCGTGCTGCAACTGGGTGCCGGTTTTATCGGTTGCATCATCATGGAATCGCTAGCCGCCCGCGGTGTGCAATTGAGCGTAGTGGAAATGGGCGACCGCATGGTGCCGCGCATGATGGGTCCGACCGCTGGCGGCATGATCCGCGACTGGTGCGAGGCCAAAGGTGTGCAAGTATTTACGGGCACCAAGGTCGAGTCGATTTCACGCCCGGAGCCGGGCATTGGGGGCCGCATACTGGGCGCGTTGGGCGTCTCAGGAAAAGCCGACAAACCGCTGCATGTAAAACTCTCCAACGGTAAAACGGTAGAGGCTGATTTGGTCATCAGCGCGGCCGGTGTGCGCCCCGCGATTGGCTACCTGGAGAAATCTGGTGTGACTTGCTTGCTGGGCGTGCTGACCGATGAGCATCTGCAAACCAACGTGCCCGGCATTTATGCTGCGGGCGATTGCGCCGAAGCCTTGGACAAGGTCAGTGGCAAGATGATCGTCAGTGCCATTCAGCCCAATGCCGCTGAACAGGCGCGCATTGCCGGCGCCAATATGGTCAGTCATGCACGCGGCCAGGTTGCGCGCGCTGAGCTCAAGGGCGTCACGCAAATCAATGTGCTCGACACCCTGGGCCTCATCTCCACCAGCTTTGGTGACTGGCAGGGCGCCCCTGGTGGCGACCATGTGGAACTGACCGACACAGCAAATGGCCGCCACCTCAGTCTGCAATTCAAGGGTGATGTGCTGGTGGGTTGCAACTCGGTAGGCTGGACCGAGCATGTGGGCGTGATGCGTGGCCTGGTTGAAGGCCAAGTCAAACTTGGTGCCTGGAAGGAAGTGCTCATGAAGGACCCAACCCAACTGGTTGAGGCTTACCTGGGAGCGGCGCAAGGGCAACAGGAATGGTCGGGCGCCAATGATGCGCGCCGGCGTTAGCATTCAGCAGATGAATATCACCTTCAAGCTATTCGCGTCACTGACCGACTTTCTTCCGCAGCAGCATCGCACCGCCAACCAGGTCAGCCTGGAGGTGGTGCCGGGCGCCACCATTCTGCAGGTCATAGAACCTTTTGGCTTGCCTGAAAAGATGGTGCATCTGGTGCTGATCAACGGGCGTTATATCGCGCCTGAAGACCGTGCCACCCTGGCTTTGCAACCCGATGATGTGTTGGCGATCTGGCCACCCATCGCCGGTGGCTAGCGTCATTACTAAATCAACCGTGCACCTCTTTCAATGCAATCTGTTTACGAAGAGCGCTTTGAGCGCGATATGGGCTGCACCGAGGCCGACTGGCTGCGCTGGTTACCCGACGCCATAGGCGAACACCACTGGAAGCGTCAGGAGTGCACAGTCGGTGTGCGCATTGGCGATGGAGCGTTGGGCTTGAAGTGGCAGGTGGCTGAACCGCGCATCATTGCGCAGGTGCAGATGCCCCGCCTTACGGTGAATTTTCGATTCGCTGGCGTGGACGAGGCCGCGCGTTATGACTTTATGAAGCGATTCGATTTGTATATGCAGCGTGGCGGAGGCTAGCGCTTGGGCAGCACGGCAAAGAGCATCATCGGGCTCATTAACTCCACACCCATCAGAAACTTGCCGGGATGCTCGGTTGCGCCTGGAGTGCGCAGATCAGTCAGACTGCACCAGGCGACACGGCCAAAAACTTCAAGTTTGACGTGGGGGTCGGAATACTCAATCGAGACCCGTTCGGAGGTTGCAACCTGTTGGTTTATCGAGAAACTAATACCCGAGTTGGATATGTCACGCAAGCTTTCTATTACTATCCGGTGACCCTGAACTACCAATGAAATTGAGCCTCGGGGAACCTCACCCAAAGGTATTCGTGGTAGTAACCGTTTTTCTTGAATATTCATACTGTTTTGTGCGTTGAGCGTTTGCAATGCCAGGTGCGTTTTTTGCGTTAAGCTAGTAGACGGAGGCGGGTACAAGGCATGAGAATACCCGCAGGATCGAGTGGATTGCCATTCATCTGGGAAAGAATTTTTAATATAAATCTGGAGGTATTGTAAAAGTGGCAACACTCTCCACGCCAGAACTATTGCGACGGGTGCCGTTATTTGAGCACCTGTCGGATACCCAGGCCATTTCACTGATGGGAGCGCTGGAGAAGAGGCGCTTCAAACGTTCAGAGCCTCTGGTGATTGCCGGTGCAAAGTCGAATATGTTGTTCGTAATTTTGTCAGGCAAGGCCAGCGTGATTGTGACCAATCCCAGCGGGAAAGAACTGGTGCTGGCCACGCTGGGAGTAGGCGATTGCATTGGTGAAATGAGCCTGCTGGACAACCAGCCCCATTCAGCAAGCGTAGTGGCTGATAGTCAGATCGATGCCTTGGCCTTGAGCCGCGAAGGCTTTAACAGTTGCATCCTGAGCAACGCCCACATGGCCGTCTCGGTCATGCGCGGCCTGGTGATGCGCCTGCGCAAGGCAAATCAAAAAATTGCTTCCCTGGCGCTTCTAAGCGTGTTCGGCCGCGTTGCGCGCTATTTGCTCGACATGGTGGAGGACGATGAGGCCGACCGATTGATCGTGAAGAAGAAGATTTCCCACGCCGCGATCGCCCGTGAAGTGGGGGCCTCGCGCGAAATGGTCAGCAAGGCCCTGAAGGAATTTGAAGCCCAGGGCTTTATCCGCAAGCTCGACGATGGCACTTTGGAAATAACCGAGCGGCGAACCAAAGCCCGTCTATGAAACCCGCATTGTTGGCCTGTTTACTGTGCGGCTTGTTCGCGCATCAGGCGAATGCGCAGGTTTATACCGGCATCAGCGCCGAGGGCTCGGTTGTGCTGTCCAGCAATGAAGACGACACCGCGAATACTTTGCTGATTGAAGCCGAAAAAGTTGCCGTTGTCCCGCCCACGGTCTTGCCCGAAGAGCCCAAATTTCTTAGCGAAGTTCCCGCAGGTTTCCTGCCCTTCATTCAAGAGGCTAGCGCCACCTATCAAATTCCATCGGCATTAATACACGCGGTTATTCTGGTGGAGTCCAACTACAACCCGCGCGCCTACTCACCCAAGGGTGCTCAGGGCCTGATGCAATTGATGCCAGCAACCGCCAAGCGGTTTGGCAATAGCAACAGTTGGGACCCAAGGCAGAACATACTTACCGGTAGCAAGTACTTACGTTGGTTGCTCGACTACTTTGGCGATGACCTGGAACTAACCATTGCCGCCTACAACGCGGGCGAGGGTGCTGTGATGCAGGCCGGCCGCAAAATCCCTAAATTCTCGGAGACCGAAAGGTACGTGCCCCGGGTGATGTCCATCTACAACAAGAACAAGCGTCTGACCTGATTGCGGGAATTTCGCCAGGCTCGTCTTAACGCTTAAGCGGCGCAGGCTGTCCAAAACCTGGCGCTTGGCGGGGAAATCCTGGACCCGTTTGTGGCGCCGGTGTCCTTCCAGGTGTAGTGCCAGGGGACCCGCCAGGCGATGCTCCGGGGTTTGCGCCAGGTGCTCCACCGGGCCCCGTGTAACCCGCGCCTGCTGCTAGCAGTGGGTTGGCAGCCGGTAGGGGAGAGCGGAAGATCCAGTCCGCATAGTGCTCCTTGTCCACGAAATCCTTGTCGCGTAATGCGAAGCCATAGACCTTGAACGGTGTATCCGTGGACAGGCTGTATACGCCCACCAACTGGCCATTGTCCAGTCGCACCTCGCCCCATGCGGTATTGCCTGTCATCGGGTCTGCATAGAGCTTGCGCAGGTGGTGGGCCGGTTTGTCCGGGGCTCGCTCATCGTTGACCAGTTCGTCCAGCGTCATGGGAAAACGGCGGGCCGCAGGCGGTGACTGTATGTAGTAGCGGCTGATGGCCAGGCGGAACTGGTTGCCCACAAATAGCAGTTCCTCTTCCTTCTGGCGCTGGCGGGTCTGGGTCCAGACCTCGGATGTGGCACCTAGCCCGATGCCGATGATGGAGAGGCCAATCAGCAGGGCGATATAGATAAAGCCTTGCTCACGCCGGGCGCGCTCACCACTCCGCATAGGGGACACCGTCCGAGCCTGCGCCTTCCGCACCGCTGGTGATGTTGTAGACGCCGCCCTCTTGCCCGTCCGCAGGAGGTACCAGGACCCATCTGTCGGAACTCTCGGCGATCGGGTCCCATGGCAGGGTGCGAAGGTAATGCTTTTCTACCAGCTCGCTCAGCTGCTGCGGGTACTTACCGGTGTCGGCATGAAACTTGTCCAGTGCATCACGCGTGCCAACCAGATTGGCTTTGAGCACCGTCTCTTTGCTCTTGTCGATTGATCGGAAGTAACGCGGAGCAGCCAACGTCAGCAACAGGCTGATGATGGTCATAACCACAATCAGTTCAATCAGGGTGAAGCCCAGGTTTTTGCGCCGCATCACCAATCCTTGTAGGGGGAGCCATTGAGCCCGATGCCCGGCGAAAGCGAATAGACATCAAAGACATCTGCACCGGGTTGCGGGGCCGTGGCCGGGCTGGCGTAGCTTCTCAGCCCCCAGATTGGAGCACCGCCTTCCAGCGCCTGGTTAAGCGGGTCGCGGGGGACTTTGCGAAGAAAGTAAAGCTTCTTGTCTTTGTTCGGGCTTTTGGCGTCGACCACACCCTCCACCAAAATATCCAGGGTAGGCGGATAACCCGTGCCCTTGGTTTCTTCCACGATGCGCCCTTCGTCCACAGCCTGTTTGTAATTGTCCAGCGCCGTGCGGATCTGACGCAGCGCTTCACGCAGTTCACGCTCGTTGCTGCGGCGCTCGGCAAGTTCCAGCATCGGAAATGCAATGGTCGACATCAGTGCCACGATGGTCACCGTCACCAGCATTTCTATCAGCGTGAACCCGCGCGGGCGCACAGAGAAGCGCGCAGCAATCATGGTGCAGCTTTGACGTCCAGTTCAACGGCAGGCGTATCCGGCAATGACACGCTGCTGCTGTCGGTGTTTTGCACATTGACCGAGCTCAGGCTGATTTGGGTTGTCCCGTCCCCTGCCAACACTTCAAACTGCAACTGCGCCAAAGCACCACCCGCAGCGGGTAAAGCCTCACCACGGCCTGCGGCCAACTCCAGGCGCACCGAGCCGGGGCTGTCGCCATCCCCTGTAAAGCGCGCCCCGGCCGCATTGTTGCGGGCACTGTCGGCCTCATTGACGGCAATCAGTTTCAGTCGGCTGCTGTCATAGCTCAAGCTGGTCTGCAGCATCGAAGCGGCGGTCACCGGCGGGAAAGCAAGGGACACCGAAATCTTCTCACCGACCTTGGCACTGGCCGGTGCCGCCAGTGTCATGGGACGCAGTGGTGCCGCCGCAATGGCTGGCCGAGCTGCTGTCGGGGCGGCAGGCGCTGCTTGAGCCGCTCCGCGCGGGGCGAGTTTGCCGGCAGCGGCCGCTGCCGGGGTGGGTGCCGATACAGCTGCTGCTGAAGCTGCCGCAGGCGCAGACGAACTAGCAGATGGTGCTGTCGACACACTGCCCGCACTGCTTGCCGGTGTGCCGGCATTCGTCGGTTGTAACTTGGCATTGCCCAACTGGCGGGTGCCAAAGCGCATGTTGTTTTCAGTGCCGGACCACATCTCCAGCAAGTCGCTGTCCACCTGCCGGTTGTTGCGCACGATGTGCGGCGTGATCGACATGATGATTTCTTTTTTGTTCTTCACGTCAGTCTGCTTGCCAAACAGGCGACCCAGAATCGGAATGTCGCCCAGGCCGGGCACGCGCGTAGCATCGCTGGTGTCGGCATCCTGGATCAGGCCACCGATGACCTCGGTCTGGCCGTCCTTCAGACGCAGCACCGTGTTCACGCTACGGGTGCCGATGGTGTAGGCAATCGTGCCGGTCTTGGCAGCGTCAGAGTTGGGGGCGCTGGCCGAACTCACTTCCAGGGTCAAGCGAATGGCCACTTCACCGTCGGCATACACGGTGGGCTCGGCTTCGATTTTGATACCCACTTCCACGTATTGCACGCTGGTGTTATAGACCGAAGTGCCACCGGTAACGGACGGTGTGGCCGCCGATGAGATCACCGGCAGGCGGTCACCCACCAGGAACTTGGCCTTTTCCTTGCTGCGCACCCGAATGCGCGGTGTTGCCAGCGTATTGACGTCAGAGTCTGTTTTCTTGGCCGTGATCGTCACGCCCGAGGCGGACAGAAAATCGTTGCGCCCCAAGGCCGTCAACTGATCCACGGTCATACTGGTAATGCTGGTGCCGAAGCTGGTGGGCAAGTCAATGCCCAGCGCCAGTGCGCGGTCGCGCGAGATTTCCATCACGTCCACTTCCAGCATCACTTCCGGCTCCGGCTGGTCCATGGCAACGATCAGTTTCTCGATCATGCGGATCACTTGCGGTGTGTCGCGCACCACCAGCGAGTTGGTTTTTTCATCAACAAACATGTCCTTGGTCTTGGTCATGGTTTTAACCATGGCCATGACGTTCTTGGGATCTGCGTTGGTGATGGCAAAGCGGCGAATCTTCAGCTCCGCATATTCGCGCGACTTGGTTTCCGTGTCCGCGTAAATCAGGATCGAGTTCTCACCCATGATGCGCTTGGCCGTCTGGGTTTGCATCAGGATCAGGTCGATGGCTTCTTCCACCGGCGTGTCGCGCACAAAGATCGTGACCTTCAAGTCGGCCTTTACGTCTTTGTCAAACAGCACGTTCAAGCCCGTGGTCTTGGCAATGGCCTCCATCACCATGCGCAAGTTCGCATCGCGGAACTGCAGCGTCACCGGCTTCTTGCCCTTCAGGTTCAGACTGATGCCATTGAGCGTACTGTTTTGCGATGTGGCTTCCATGATTTGACTGCGCAATGCCACAGCCCGAGGATGCGTCGGGTTCTCCACCAGCACGCGGCCAATCGCGGTGCTGGCCTGCTCCAGGTCGCCCTTGCCATACATTAATGCGGCCTCATCCACGCGTGCTTCCTGGCGGCGCTCGATGTTTATCTCGTTGATTGCCTGGCGCGCTGCCACATGGCCACGATCCAGCTTCAGCACACGGCTATAGCGCTGCAGGGCGGCATCCCAGTGTTGTTCGCTCTTCTCTTTGGTGGCGTCCTGCATGAGGGCGGAGGTCAACCGGTCGCGTTGTAGCAGCCAATCCTTCTTGAAGGCTGCATTGCCGGGGTCAGCCAGTTTGGCCTCTTCCAACTTGGCGATGCCTTCTTCCAACTTGCCCTCTTCAATGAGCGAATAACCTTCTTTGTGCATGCGGTCGGCCGCACAACCCGCCAAGGCTAAAGCCAGCAGGATTGCCAGCGTGTTACGTTGCGGAAAATAGTTTTTTTTCACTGGGCGCTCCCGGTGGGTAAAGATTGCGACGTGCCCAAGGGCAGATAAATAAAAGTCACTTTGCTGGCCTCAATGCGATCAATGCGATACGTGTTTTCAAGAACGTCACCCTGGGCCGCCGTTATGACACGGTTGCCTCGCGTGAGGATCACCAGATTGGTGTCGCCCTGCTCAAAGCGACCCATAAATACGTAGGGCAACGGCGGTGCGGAGGGCGGCGGCGGTGGTGGAGGAGGTGGGGGCGGTGGAGGCGGCGGAGGTGGCGGCGGCGGTATCACCCACGTGCTCCTCGCAAACAATGCGCCCGTTCCCTTTTTGGTCAGACGGCCACGTTCATCCACGGCGTTGAGCTTTTGGTCCAGACTTTGGGCTGCTGCGCTCAGTGTCGTCGGCGTGGTGTCCCGCACCTTTGGGGCCTTGCCAGCCTTGCTTGGCTCAGACACCGGAACATCGCTCTCCTGGGGCGCGAACCAGAATAACCCGCCCGTCACCAAAGCACCGGCCACGATCAAAAGTTTGGTTTGTCCCGGCGTCATGGTTGTGTATCCACAAAAACTACGAACACCAATTTAGCCTCAACCGCGGCATCGTCAACCTTGTCGCGCTTGAAAGCTGCGTTCTCCAAAGCCAGAGTCGTGTTGTCCTTCAACACCATGTCCATGAAGGTGAGCACCTGCTTGAAAGTGCCCTTCACCGGAAGCGTAATGCGGTAACGCGCCAGGCGCTCCGAGCCGGTTTGCAGCCAGGCGTATTCACCCGTCTCCAGCATCAACTCCTGCTTGTCGGCCGCGCGGTAAATGCGTTTGAGCGCATCCGGCACCCTATCGCCGGCCGGAAAGCTCTTGTAAAACACCGTCAGTTGTTCTTCGTGATTCAGCGCCGAACTGATGGGCAAACTGCTCTTGGATTGCACTTGCTGCTGCAGCGAGCCCAGCTTTTTATGAGAAGTAACCAATTCCTTCTCGCCGGCCCGAATCAGGGTGAACCAGCCCAGCACGGCGACCAGCGCCATCACCAGACCCAGGGTGCCCACGCCACCGAGTTGCGCCAGCCGGTATTGCAATTGGCGTTGAAGAGCCACAGCGTTCATTCGGTGGTCCTCCAGATTGCTGCCACCCGAAACCGTACTGGTTTTTCAGGCACCGCCTTGTTGATGGTGTGCGACTGCAGCGCCACTTCGGAGAAGTCGGGGCTGCTTTGCAGATCCGAAACAAATTTCAGCATGAACTCCATGCTTCTGGCCTCCGCAACCAGCACCACATGGCCCTTCAGCGGATCGGGCTCTATCGAAATAAAAGCCACGTTGCCGTTCTTGCTCGCTTCACCCAGCGCCACAAAAAAGCGCTGCCAGGGCAGGCTCAACTGCACCGAGACACCGCGCGCCTGCTGCCAGGCTTTAGCCAGTTCGGCGGGCTTCAGCGTGGAGGTCGGAGCCGGTGCACCGAGCTTGGTCACCTCGACCTGCATGAGTTCGCGCTGGGCGCTTAATTTGGGGTACAGCACCCATTGCCCGTAGGCGGCTACAGCCGCCAGCGCAGCGGCGCCCAGCAGCAACATGAAGCCGCGTAGCCAGAACAGATAGCCGGGCCTGGCAACCAGGTTGAAGTAAAAGCTTTTCATGGGCGCACTCCCAAGAGCGCAAACGCATACTTGGCGCCAGCCGCGTTGTCCCTTGTTCTCAAAGGCACAAATTCCACGCCCATCAGATTACCAAACGGCAGATGTTCAAAAGCCGGTGCATGCAGAAAAATGGGCACCGGTTTCTCGGCCTTCAGGCTGGTGGACGACAACTGAATTTCCTGGCGAATGCGGGCAAGCAACTCTTCCGGGCTGTTCAAGTTCGCGTGCACCGAATAAATCCACTTCCAGGAGTCATTGGCCCAACTCGCCAAGGTCAGGCGCCCGTCTTCCAAATTGATCATCCAGCCCGTACTACCCAACTTCTTGCGATGGGTTTGCAGCACGGCAGAAAAAGCGGTCTGTATGGACTTCACCTTGGGACGCTTCTGCTCAAAATTACTCTGCAATACAGCAAACAGTGTTTTGGGAATGGCAATGGAAATTCGCGACTGCCCAGGCCGGCCCTCGCTCAAGGCAAAGTGCCAATCCGCGCTCGTGTTGGCACCATACACATCATCAAAATTAAGCATCGCCATGGACATGTCTTCGTCCGCATTGCGCAACGCCGCACTCCAGGGAAAGCAGGCGTACCGGGCCAGCTTGTCCGACAGCACCACATGCAACTGTTGCGCTTTGGTTTGTGTCACCAACTCGTTTACCACGCGGGTCAGGCCCTGCCAGTTGTCTGCAGCCTGCACCGTGGCCTCGCGCTGGCGCACTTCGACCGCGCGTCGGCCCAGGCCCGTCGCCTTGACGGCCTGGATCCGGTCCGGTGCGATGTACAGCGACAGTGTGTCAGGCGATAAAAGTGACACGATTGATCTCGCTTAAAGTAGTTTCACCTTTGCGTACCAGCGCCAGGGCTGATGCACGCAACAACATGGTTCCATTGGCTTGCGCCGCTTGTTTCAATTGCCGTATCGGCGCGCGCGCAATAATCAATTCCCGGATTTCATCGTTCAGGTTGAGAATCTCGGCAATCGCCTTACGGCCCTTGAAGCCGCTGCCACGGCAGTGGCCGCAGCCCTTGCCGGAGCGGAAAGTCCAGCCCTTGACAACCTCTTCGGTAAGGCCGGACGCATGCAGCAACTCGGGCGAAGGATGGTCCTCCGCCTCGCAGTGCTTGCAGTTCACACGCAACAGGCGCTGCGCCAGCACACCATTCAGCGCCGACACCAGGCTGTACATGTCAACGCCCATGTGCATGAAACGCCCGATCACGTCGAACACATTGTTGGCGTGCACCGTGGTAAACACCAAGTGCCCCGTCAACGCCGACTGGATGGCGATCTGGGCCGTCTCCGAGTCGCGAATTTCACCCACCATGATCTTGTCCGGGTCGTGCCGCAAGATCGAGCGCAGGCCCCGCGCAAAGGTCAAGCCCTTTTTCTCATTCACTGGAATTTGCAGCACACCGGGCAACTGGTATTCCACCGGGTCTTCAATCGTCACAATTTTTTCAGAGCCGGTGTTGATCTCCGAGATCGCTGCATACAACGTGGTGGTCTTGCCGCTACCGGTGGGGCCCGTGACCAGCATCATGCCGTAGGGCTCGGAGGCCAGGCGGCGAAGCACCACCGCCACTTCTTCATCAAAGCCCAGGGTGGTGAGCTGCAAGCCCTTCATCTGGTCGGAGAGCGACTGCTTGTCCAGAATCCGCAACACCGCGTCTTCACCGTGGATGCTGGGGATGATGGACACGCGCAAGTCAATCAGCCGCCCCTGCAGGCTCACGCGGAAGCGCCCGTCCTGCGGCACCCGACGCTCGGAAATGTCCAACTCCGACATCACCTTGATACGCGAAATCGTTTGCTCGGCCAAGTCCGAAGTGGATACCGAGCCCACCGTGCTCAGCACCCCGTCCACCCGGTATTTGATGACCATGCCGGAGCCTTCGGACTCCAGATGAATATCGCTGGCGCCTGCGCGTAGTGCATCAAAAACAGTGGAGTTGACGAACTTGATAACCGGGCTGGCATCTTCGCTGATAGCCCGAAAACTCAGCTCCTCGACAGACCCGTCGGCCGTGGTGCTGCCGCTGTCGCGCGCCTCTTGCGACTCCAGCGACTCCATGGCACGCAGGCCTTTTTCCTGGCGTGTCAGGAAGGCAGAAATATCGCTCCGGTGGGCCAGGCACTTGATGTATTCAAAGTCCAGATTGGCATCGACCCACTGCCGCAGCTTTTGGTCGAATGGGTCGGACACCACCAGCAGCAACTCGCCACCTTCTTCGCGCAGCAGCAGGCACTCGTGGCGCAGCATGTCGCGGAACTGCATGATGTCCAGTGCCGCCGTCATGTTGTTGATGGCAGCCATGGTGACCACCGGCAAGCCCACGCGCAGCCCCAGCGCATGCAAAAACTGGGCATTGTCGAGCGCCAGAATTTGCTGCAGTGGCTCCACCATCGGCAGGTTTTCCACAGTCGCTTTATCCTGGGCCTGACGCATCAGGCCCATGAACTCGGACGGGGATGCGCTGACTTTTTCGTTCATCGGATACTTCCTGCCAGTTCAAAGATCGGGAAATACATAACGACCACAATGAAGCCAATGACCAAGCCAATGAAAGCCATCAGCAACGGCTCAAACAACTTCACGAACCAGTCAATCCACTGACTGATTTCGTTGTCATAAAACATCGCGATACGCTCCATCATTTCGCCCATTTGTCCGGTGCGTTCCCCTACACGTAGCATACGTGCGGACACTGCAGTGGTCAGGCCGGTCTTCTCCATGGCTTGCGAAATGGGGGTGCCTTCCCGGATCGATTGGGTCGCAATACCGAGTTGCGTGCTGAGTGCGCCGGGCAGCAAATCGGACACCAACTCCAGCGAAGCCACGGCGGGCATACCACCGCGCAACAGCATGCCCAACGACCGGTAGAAACGCGCCAGTTGATAGATGCGAATGCGCTCCCCCAGTGCCGGAATTTTTTGCAAGGCCTGCACAATGCGGACCGGTGTCTCGGGTCTGGAGATCCAGAAGCCCAGCAGCACAATCGCCACACCAATGGCAATCAAAAGCATCAGGCCGTAGTCATGCGCAAAGTGGCCCCACTGAATGAGCAGCCTCGACATCCACGGCACCTCGCCCCCAAGGTCCTCAAAAATCTTGGCAAACTTCGGCACCACATAGCCCAGCAAAAACGCAATTACCAAGGTGCCCGCCACCATCAGCAGCACCGGGTAGATGCTGGCGCTGACAATTTTCTTTTTGACCGTGTCCAGCTGGTTTTGATAGGTCACATATTTTTCCAGCGCCTCGGGCAGGCCGCCGGTGCGCTCGCTCGCGCGCACCGTGGCGACGAAGAGGGGCGGAAAAGTATCAGGGAACTGTGCCAGCGCGTTCGACAACGAGTTGCCGCGAAACAGGTCTGCCACCAGCTTGCTCAAAATGTCTTTGCGCTCGGTTCGGGTTTCTTTTTCGTTCAGCGTCTCAATCGACTCCACCAGCGCCAAACCAGCGTTCAACAAGGTCAACAACTCCTGGCTGAACTGCCCCACCGGAAAATCGCCCTTGCTCTTGCGCAACGAAGGCATGCCCATCGCTGCGCCACCCGTGATGGACAGCACGCGCAGCCCCCGCTCTGCAGCAGTCTGCAGCGCCAACTCCTTGCTGGCCGCGTCTAGCGTAATCGTGCTGACAGCGGCTGACCGGTCAATCGAACGGATGGTGAACTGCATAAGTTGCGGTGTGGCCTTTGAGGTTTAGACCCGCGCTTATTCCCAGTTGCCGATGTCTGCGTCTTCACCCGTGCCGCCTGGCACCGTGTCTTTCCCGAAAGAAATAATGTCGTATTCGCCATGCGTGCCCGGACGCTTGTAGGTGTAGGCGGTGCCCCAGGGATCCGTGGGAATGCCCTTTTTCAGGTAGGGACCATCCCAGCGCGTTTCATCCGCCGGCTTGGCATTCAGTGCTGCCAAACCTTGCTCTGTCGTGGGGTAGTGGCCGGTGTCCAGGCGGTACTGGTCCAGCGCCTTGCCAAAAGATTCAATCTGCGCGCGCGCCACCTTCACTTCAGACTTGCCCACCTGCTTGAAATACATGGGCGCTACATAGCCCACCAGCAGGCCGATGATGACCATCACCACCAGCAATTCCAGCAGCGTAAAGCCGCGACTTTTTTGATTGATGGTTTTCATGACATCAGCCCTTTACCTGGTCGCGATATTCCTTCACCACCTGCTCTGCGCTGGGGAAGCCCTCTAGCTGCACCCAGCTCTTTTTGCCACCACCGTTGACGAACATCAGCGGCACATGGTTCATCTTGTCGCCACGGTAAGCACCAAAGGCCTTTTGAATCGCCACGCTATTGGCCAGCGTGCCGGTGTAGTGCTGCCACTGCGCCTTAGCGTCAAATTTTTTGCTATAGGCCAGCAAGCGCTCCGGAGTGTCGTATTCGGGGTCAATGGACACCGACAGAATTCGCACATTCGCCAGGTCGGCCCCCAGCACATCCTGCGTGCGCGACAAAATTTGGCTCGTGACCGGGCACACCGTAGTGCAAGAGGTATATATAAAAGCCAGGATGGTGGGTTTTTTGCCATCCAGCTCTTTAGCCAGAGTGGTCTTGCTGCCATCCTGCTTGACCATGGGTGTGGCGGCCAGGGCCACATCCACCATAGTGCGTCTGACAGCTGCGTTCATGTCGGGGTGGGCATGGTGGGCATGGGGGTCATCGCCCGACATATCCATCTTCGACATGTCATGCCCGGCATGCTCGTCTTGCGCCAGCGCGCCCAATGAAAAGCCCATTCCCAGTGCCAGCAATGAAGGTGCAGTCAGACAAACGGCACGTTGTAACAATGTTGCAAATTTCATGTTCTTCCCACTATTAATTTTCGATATTCCGCAGTGCGCAATGGTACGCGAATCAGACGACGACTCCATTCTCAACCCTCATAAAGCTCAAAAAACCGGCTAGTTAACGCTTCCACAATTCAAATGCAGCGCATTAGCTATTGCGCCTATTGCGTGCCCCGCAAATAGGCCAAATTCTGGAAATTGCCCACTTGTTTGAATGAGTGTTCGCAGCACCCCCGTCCGACACTGAAGCTTGCAACTAACTTACAACGCAGGGGTCAATAAAGTCCGAAAAAGCGTGAATAGTTGGCACTTTTACCGATTTAGTCACATTTGCACCCCTCCTCATATTTGTAATTATTTGCAAAATATGTGCGTTGATCGAATTTTCGGGAAGTCGATCAAGCCATCTCTGCTGAAGTGATGTCCAGATTGGCACAGATGCAAATTAGTCGCTATGCACACCTCAATTTTTGTTCGGGGAGTTATCAATATGAAGCTAAACACCATGAAAAAGACCCACCGCGGTTCATTTAAGCTCAGTCCGGTCACATCAGCTTTGCTGTTGGTGCTGGCTGCCCAGGTCCCTGCCAACCTGGCGTACGCCAACGCTGGCTTCGGTACCGTCACCGATCTAAACGGCGCAACGGTCAATGTGCCGACGTACTACGCGGCCAGCCCGCAAGGTATTCGTCCTGCCTTCGATCCGGTCACGCATGCCTTGAGCACCACCGGCCTGACGGTCGATACCGGTACCCCGCTGCGCAAGTTCGTGGACAAACTCGGCGGCGTCTATAACGGGCTGGAAACCTACAACCCTCTGACACCGACCGACCTGTCTGGCGGTATTCCTGTTGCATTGCCCGAAAAATGGGTGAATCTCGCCGGCGTGCAAACCACGGATGACTACTATGAAATCGCGGTCGTCGAATATACCCAACAACTGCATAGCGACTTGGCCAAGCCGACCCGCCTGCGCGGCTATGTGCAGATCGAAACTGCAAGTATGTATGCCGCCGCATTGGCTGGAAAACCTCTTTTTGACATTACCGGAGCTGTTCCCAGCGAGCACATTCCAGCGTTCTATCCTGACGGTACCCCCATCTACAAGATGGTGAAGAATGCAGCAGGCGATATGGTTCCCGATGTAACTCAGCAAGTATATTTTGTGCACAAGCCGCACTACCTTGGCCCGTCAATCGTCGCACAAAGTGGCACGCCGACGCGTATCAAGTTCACCAACTATCTGCCCTACACGGATAAGGCTGGCGTAACCCATGGCTCCCCAGCCGGTGGTGAGTATTACCTCCCGATTGATGAAACGATTGCTGGCGGCGGCCCGGTCACGATGCAATTGTTCAATCCGAACGGCACTCCTCAGCTTGATGCGGCAGGCAACCCAATTTCTGGTCCGGTGCTCAGTACGTCTGGCCCAAACAAAGGTAAGCCCGTCAAGTTCTCCCAGAACCGTGTGGCCATCCACTGGCACGGCGGTGATTCCCCTTGGACCAACGACGGTACACCTCACGAATGGTTTACACCGGCTGGGGATGTCTCTTACTCCATGACGGATGCAGACCATCCTAATGGCATTGGCGTTGGCGATTCTTACCAGAACGTGCCCGACATGGCCGATCCGGGCCAGGGTTCGCAGACTCTGTATTACCCGATGAACCTGAGTGGTCGTCTGATGATGTACCACGACCACGTCTCCGGTCTGACCAAAATCAACGCCTATGCTGGTGAAGCGTCGGGCCTGATCGTTTACGACATGACAGAGTTGGGCATGGTTGCCCAAGCTTTGAACACAGGTCTTGTCGGAGCCAATGGACTCAATATGCCCACCGGCACGCTTCCGTCGGCCATCCCTCTCCTTGACACGGTCGGTATCCCCCTCGTCATCCAAGACAAGGTTTTCGTGCCCAAGAACATCGGCCCCAATGCAGTGGCCTCTGACGGCGTGACACCCGCATCCCAGGATGCCAAGTGGGACTTGACCCACTGGGGTCAACCGGGCGACTTCTATTTCCCTCACGTCTATGAAACCAACCAGGATCCAAACTCCATCGACGGTACCAATCCGGTGGGTCGCTGGGACTGGGGCCCCTGGTTCTGGCCAGTGTTCCCCGCGCAGTATTCGCTGCCAACAGGTAACTATGGTGATGTCACCGCTACACCAGAAGCCTTCCTCGACACCCCGACGGTCAATGGCCAGCCCTATCCGTTCATGGAAGTGGAGCCCAAGACCTATCGCTTCCGTATTTTGAGCATCGGTAACGACCGCACGTTCAATCTCGGCTTCTACCAGGCGACGGACGTCAATGGCAAGATTTGCGACGCATCTAACCCCGCCGCAACTGCGCCTGCCGCGCCTATCACTGCGGGCGGTATTGGCGCACCAGTTTCTTGTACCGAAGTCCGCTTGGTTCCGGCACAACCTACCGCTGGTTTCCCCGCAACATGGCCTACCGATGGTCGCGCGGGTGGCGTGCCTGATCCCGCAACCGCTGGTCCGGATATCGTTCAGATCGGTAACGAAGGTGGCTTGCTGCCTGCTCCAGCAATCTGGAAATCGCAACCGGTTAACTACGAACAAAACGTCCGCAGCATCACCGTCTTCAACGTGCTGGACCATGACCTGACACTGATGGGTGGTGAGCGCGCAGACATCTTGGTCGACTTCACCAAGTACGCCGGGCAAACACTGATTATGTATAACGACGCACCCGCGCCGTTCCCAGGTAACGACCCCCGTAGCGACTATTACACTGGCATGGGTGACAACACCGCCGCCGGTGGTGCCTACGATGTGATGCCTGGCTATGGTCCGAATACCCGTACCGTGATGCAGTTCAAAGTGGCTGCGACCAAGGGCGCTACTGGTGGACCATTGGATGTCGCTGCATTGAGCACTGCGCTGCCGGTCGCCTATGCCGCGACACAGCCCAAGAATCTGGTTCCGGAATCGGTCTACAACCAGGCCTTTGGAACTAACCAAACTGATACCTACGCACCTATCGGTACCGGTTCCGGCGCTGCACCTTATTGGGTGTTTGGCGGCGGCGCGTTTACGCTGACGGGTATCAACATGACCACGCCTGGTTCGTTGTATCCCGCCGGTACGACGGCTACCATCGACCCGCCGCTGTGCACTCCGCTTGGCACAGCAACCTGCGCCCAGGCCACCGTCACCCCGACGATCGGCGCTGGTGGTCGCCTCTCCTTTGCGGCCGGCGCATTCAATCCCGGTGCTGGTTACACCACGGTTCCGAACGTGACCTTCTCGGGTTTTGGCGCAGACGGTACGCGTGCTACCGCGATGATTTCGGCCAATGGCTCCAAGGTTATCAACAAGGCCATTCAGGAATTGTTTGATCCGGTCTTTGGCCGCATGAATGCGACCCTGGCCGCTGAACTGCCGTTCTCCACCGCGACCATCGCCACCACGGTTCCATTGGCTTATATCGATACGCCGATCGAATACCTGGACGGTATCCATGACGACGAAACCCAGATCTGGAAGATCACCCACAACGGTGTTGACTCGCACCCGGTGCACTTCCACCTGGTCAACGTACAGGTGATCAACCGCGTGGGCTGGGATGGCACCATCCGACCACCAGCAGCCAACGAAGTGGGCTGGAAAGAAACGCTGCGCATGAACCCGTTGGAAGACGTGTACGTCGCAGTCAAGGCCAACCGCCCCGTGTTGCCATTCGGTGTGCCCGCCAGCCACCGTCTGCTCGATCCTTCGCAAGCCGTCGGTTCGACCATGTACTTCACCAATATTGATCCGACGACGGGTAACGCACCGACTACACAGACTGTGCTGCAGAACGGTGTCAATACCGTGATCAATACAGGTCAGTATTCCAACCAGATGACGGACTTCGACAACGAATACGTCTGGCATTGCCACATCCTCGGTCACGAAGAGCAGGACTTCATGCGTCCGTTTATCTTCCACCCGAACGTGGTGGTACCTGATGCACCGGCTACTGTGACTGTTGCCGGCGGCAAGGTCACTTGGCTTGACACGACACCCGTCGGTGGTGTGGACGCTCAAGGCATCCCGACCGCAGGCGCCAATGCCGCTTACCCGGTGAAAACGAGCAGCCCGAAGAACGAAATCGGCTACAAGATTTACGTCAACGCGGTTCTCGATGCCAACGGATATGTATCAGCTGCAGCGGTTCCTGATGCGGTGACACGTGCCAACGAGACGAGCGTTGCTGCACCTGCTAATGCAACCACTGCCAACACGGTGGTCGTTGCCTACAACGCAGCGGGTAATTCGAAAGCGGGTACGAATGCCACCACCTTCACACAAGGTGCAAACGTGGCAGTAACGCCACCGGCAAGCGCACCTGGCACACAGGCAGGCACGGCATCTATTAACGCACTGGGAACTGGGGTCACGTTTGCCGTGGCACCTGCCACTCCGTTCGTAGTGGGCGCCTCTGTTACCGGTGGCGGCTTCCCGCTTGGCACCGTTATCAGCGCGCTTGTAGGTACAACCGGGTTCACTACCTCCGCGCCAGCAGTGGCCGTGGTGGGTGCTGTGGCTGGTACGACTGGCCCTGGTGCAACTGCCGCTAGCCTGACGATCAGCTTGGCCGCAGCGGCAGCATTGCCAACACCGACTGCATCTGCAGCGCCTGGAGGTCTGACGCAGACGATGACTTCGACTGGCACGGTGGTCCTGTCATGGACGGCTGTTCCTGGTGCGACGAGCTACTCGGTGAGCGTTACTGAGACTCCCAGTGGTGCAGCATCGTTAGCGCCGGTCGTTACTCCTGTCACTGCCGTGACGACAACCCCGCTGACCGCAACGATCGATGCGACGGGCAAGACTGCGCTGGTGACCACCGGCTTGGTTACTGGTCTGTTCGTGGGTGAGACAGTATCGGGTGGCGGCTTCCCGGTCGGCACCACCATTGCCACGATCGACACCGTTGCCAACAGCTTCACGCTGAATGCGCAAAGCACAACGCCTGGTCTAGCTGCTCAAGCACTGACCGCTTCGGGCATAGCGCCGACCTTCACTACGGGTGTTTTGAATGCGAACTCGACCTACGCCTTTGCAGTCACGGCAACTACGTTGAGCGGCACCACGGTGGCGGCGACATCCGGTTTGACCAACTCGCAGACATTGCCACCGGTTGCATTTAGCGGTACTCCAGACGCAGCGGCAGGGTACATCACGATGAACTGGGCCAACAATGCTCTGAACAAGAACAATGTGGCCAGCTTGTTGTTGACATGGACGGGTGGAGCGGGTGGTACAGCGAAATTTGCGCCAACCACAACGGGTGCCACCATTATGGGACTGACCAGCGGAACTCCATACACCTTCACCTTGCAAGCGGTGAGCAATTTGGCTGCGTTCAACTCGACTACGGTTACTGCGGGCCCGATCGCCGCGCCGTAAGCCAAACTGCCGTTGCCAGGAAACTGGCAACGGCAAATGGAGTAAATAGTTTTTAAGATTGCTGGTCTTCGCTAACATTTGACAGCGTAACTAGCAAACAAGTTTGGAAAATTGGTCCACCTTTTTAGGGAGTCAGACATCGTGAAGAAACCCCAACACAATTCATTCAAGTTCAGCCCAGTTGCGATTGCTGTCGCAGTAGTGCTGACATCGCAGTTCGCTGCCAACGTCGCAGTTGCAGGAGCCGGTTTCGGCTCTGCGGCGACCCTTGGCGGTGTGGCTGCACAACCGCAAACTTATTACGCGAATAGCCCATCGGGTCCTATTCCCGTGCTGACTACAGCAGCGCCTACGGGAACAGTTAGGGCGGACGGTAGCGGCCTGAAAAACGTTGCCACCTCCGGCACATTGATGCGCAAGTTTGTTGATAAGTTGCCAGGCTTCGGTGCGGCAAATGCCAACCTTCTCGGTCAATACATACCACTCGCCGTTGCGGAGAAGTGGGTCAATCCGATGGGCGTTGCCACAACGGATGACTACTACGAAATCGCCGCTGTCGAGTTCAGTGAAAAAATGCACAGCGACCTGCCGAAGGCCACGAAATTGCGCGGTTATGTGCAGCTCGAAACTGCTGGCAACGCTGCGACCAGCAAGCACATTGCGTTGACTTATCCCAATGGCACTGCCATCACGGATACGGCTAGAGTTACGGCTGCCAATCCAACCGGCCAGGTTTACGCTTACGATAATCCGCACCACCTCGGCCCGGTTATCACCGCGTCCTCAGGCACGGCGGTACGGGTCAAATTCACCAACTATCTGCCAATCGGCGGCAAGTTATTTTTGCCAGTTGATCCCACCATTCCCGGCGCTGGTTTAGGCCCGGATAACACCACTACTTATGGTGAGAACCGCGCCGGTATGCATCTGGTCGGTGGCCAGGCACCGTGGGTTAGCGCTGGTTCCCCGCATCAGTGGATAGCACCTGCAGGTGATGCAGCCTATACCACGAGCGTGAATGCAAATGGTCTTGGCCAATACGGTATGGGCAAGGGTGCTAGCGCCCAGACCTTGCCTGACATGACCGATCCAGGTGCTGGTTCGACCTATCTGTATTTCCCGAACGACATGTCGGCGCGCTTCACATTTATTCAAGACCGCACCTCTGGCATGACGCGCCTGAACGCCTATGCCGGTCTGGAAGCCGGCTATGTTGTGACCGACCCAGTCGAGCTTGCCCTGATTAACGGTGGCACGTTGTCCGGTGGCGCACTGCCGGCAGCCGTGACGGTTGCTGCGGGAACAATCCCGAACTCCTTTGCCACTATCCCGCTGATCATTGAAGACAAGACCTTCGTGCCGGCCAACGTTGCGCAGCAAGATGCCAACTGGGATGCCGTCAAATGGGGCGCTCCTGGCGACCTGTGGTTCCCGCACGTGTACGAGACAAACCAGAGCCAGACTCTTCAAGGCGGCGTGAACACGGTGGGTCGTTGGGACTATGGCCCCTGGTTCTGGCCGATCTTCCCCGTTTCCTCCAGCAAGAACGCATTGCCCGCGTTGAGCTTCGTTCCTGAAGCCTACATGGACACGCCAGTTATCAATGGCACCGCCTACCCTACGGTTAACGTAGAAGCCAAGGCCTATCGTTTCCGCATTCTCAATGCCTCTAACGACCGCTACGTCAATCTGGGCTTGTACCTGGCTGACACGGCTAACAAGGCACCTCAGCTTGACCAGAATGGCAACCCGATCGTCAATGCTGCGGGCGTGCAACAGTTCTTCACCGATGCATTGGGACAGGGCAACACCGAAGTCAAGATGGTGCCTGCAGCGCCGATCAATGCTGCCGGCAACCCACCCGGATGGGATGTGGTCAACAACGTTCAGTTGCCGCTGCCACAATTTGGCACGACATTCCCCTGGAATATCAATGCCGAGCCCTCGGGCCCGACCCGCGCCTGGCCTGTTGATGGCCGTGCCGGTGGCTCGCCTGACCCGACAATGTCCGGCCCCGACTTTGTGGTGATCGGTAATGACGGTGGTTTGCTGCCACAAGGCGTGGATATTCCTCCCCAGCCCGTCACCTATGAACAGAATCGTCGTTCCATTACGGTTACCAACATCTATGGCTACGGCCTGCTGCTTGGCCCATCAGAGCGTGCCGATACGATCGTCGACTTCACCAACTACGCTGACAAGACACTGATCTTGTACAACGACGCACCAGCGCCCACACCGTTCAACGATCCACGTAACGACTACTACACCGGCGATCCGGACCAGAGCGGCCAGGGTGGTGCTTACTCCACTTTGCCAGGCTATGGCCCGAACACCCGCACCATGATGCAGGTCGTGGTCGGCGCTAAGGGTGCTATCACCAACGGTGGCGGCCCGCTCAATGCCGCCGCACTGGCAGCGGCATTGCCCGCAGCCTACGGCGCGTCGCAACCCGCACCGCTGGTGCCAGAGGTGGCCTATAACGCCTCCTTCGGTACTGCCGATGCAGATAACTATGGCCGTGTCGCTTCCGGTTCCGCAGCGCAACCAAACCTGACCTTTGCCAGAAGTTCAAATACGCTCGCATTGATTCCCGGACCGATGAACCTGGTCACTTCTGGCGGACCCAATACGGGTTCGGGCACGGGTTATTTCTCCGTACCCAATGTTGTCATCACCCCAACCAATGGTCTCGGTAGTGGCGCAGCGGCGACTGCAACGATCAATGCCACCACGGGTCAAGTAACCGGCGTCACACTCACCAGCGCAGGTACGGGCTACACGGCTCTGCCGAACGTCACCTTCGTATCGACCGCTACTGTGGCAGGTGCCGTCGTGGCTGATGGCGGAACAGGTTACGTGACTGGCGACCAAGTGGTCTTTAGTGGTGGCGGTGGCACGGGTGCTGCTGCGACGGTGATCGCGTCCACTGGATCACCCATTTTGACAGCCCCGATTGTGAACAACATCGGTTCCGGCTACACCACAAACCCCAGTGTTTCCATCACGGGCGGTAGTGGCAGCGGCGCCACGGCTGTGGCGACGATCGTCACCTCCGGTATTTCCGCCACGGTGACCCCGTTGAGCGGCTCCGGCTATACCTCTGCTACGACCGCCATCGTGAGCCCGCCACAAACGGCTGGCACGCAAGCGGTTGTCACGCCAACGGTTGCCTTCCCCATATCCGGCGTGTTCACCATCGCCGCAGGTGCGGGTGGCTCTGGCTATGACCTGATAAACAATACGACAGTCGTCAACTTCTCTGCGCCACAAATCCAGGGCGGTGTGCCGCCGACTGCGACCGCGACCCTCAACCCGGCTGACGGGTCTATCTCGGGCATCACCATGCTGACGGCGGGTTCCGGCTATACGTCCGCGCCCACCATTACCGTCACTGACGCTGGTGCCAATCAGATTGATCCTGCAACCGGCCTGCCGGTTCAAGGCGCCAACTTGGCCACCGTAACAACGACGCTTGCAGCCACTGGCTCCATTGGCAGCATTGCCGTCACACCTGGCACAGGTTACACCCTGCCACCGACCATCACGTTTACCACCGGCACCGGTGCAGTCGTGAATCCTGGGCTGGTTAACCCGGTTGGTACATTGCCTGGCAATACCGGTACGCTGGCTACCCTGACTATGAGCAATGCCGGTACGGGCTACACCACGCCACCGACGATCACGATCACGGATCCCGTGAACCTGGCCAATACCAGCGCCAAGGCAAGCTTCGGTCCGTTGGCTGTTTCTAGCGGCACAATCACCGGTGTAACCTTCACCAGCCATGGCTCGGGCTACACCTCGGCGCCGGCTCTTAGCATTGGCAATAACCTTGCTGGCCTACCAAGTGCCGGTACCGGCGCATTGTTGACGGCAAACATCCTCGCTTCTGGCACGGGTGCACAGGCTACCGTGGTAGCAAGTACGGCTGCCTCGATTCCTGTGGTGACCAAGGCCGAGCAGGAACTGTATGACGACTATGGTCGCTATAACTCGACAGGTGGTGTTGAGCTGCCCTACACGCTGGTTGGTATTCAGACGACGATTCCTTTGAACTACATCGATGCACCGACCGAAGTCATCGGCGAAAACGAAGTGCAGATCTGGAAATTGGTGGACAACGGTTTCTGGTCCAATTCCATTCATTTCAGCATGGCCGATGTGCAGTTGGTCAACCGCGTGGGTTGGGATGGCACCGTCAAGCCACCAGCAAGCAACGAAGTGGGCTGGAAAGACACGGTTCGACTGAACCCGCTGGAAGACGCCATCGTTGCAATCAAGGCCAAGACGCCCAAAGTTCCGTTTGGTCAGCCCAGAAGCACGCGTCTGCAGGATCCGACCTCGATAGTTGGAACCATCAGCCCACCGGCCGCGCCGGCAGCGCTCACGCCTGGCGTGCGCTACGCTTCCGGCCTAGGCTTCACCGCCGATCCGAACGTGGTCACACAAGCGGGTCTGAATGCTCAAGTGCCAGTGGGACCGATTGCTGTGGGTACGCAGTTCCTTACAGCGACAGCCAATACGGCAGTCCTGCCAGGCAGCCCGACAGGCAACTTCGACAACGAATTCACCTGGGGTTCAGCGATCCTCGGCCATGCTGAGAACGACTTCACCCGCCCGATGGTGTTCAACCCGAATGTTGTCACACCGGCACCCAGCACACTGTCCGATCCGCTTGGAACCGGCACTTTGAACTGGACCGATCCGACACCGGCATCGACCCCGCTGACAACGCTGGCCAACCCGCAAAATGAAATCGGCTTCAACCTGCTGCAAGCGCCGACGGCCTATATCGCCGGAGTGAATGGGGCTGGCGGCTACCGCGTGAATGGCGCATTTGCGCCATACCTCGCCAAGCCTGCCAACGTGACGCAATACATTGAGCCCGCAGCCAATGTGAAGCCAAACGCTGCCGCCTACTTCGCATACGAGGTGTCAGGATGGAACGCCGCTGGTTCTTCGATCTCCAATATTGCGATCGAAGCACCGCCGGATAATCCGACCGCTCTGGTGTTGACGCCTGTATGGGCACCACAAGTTACGCCCACCGCAACGGACGTTCAGCTCACAGCGACTTGGCAAGACAACGCAGTCAACGAGACCAACTACATCGTGACCCGAACCGGCCCGAGCATCGCAGCGCCCGTCGCTGGCAAGGTGACCGGAGCTGTGGTGACCACTACGCTGCCAGCTAACCTTGCTGCGGGATCGACCACGACAACTTTTGTTGACCCAAGTCTCCTGGTTGAAGGCAGCTATTACGAATACGATGTGGTAGCCCGCAACGCGTTCGGTGATTCGAAGGTGTTGTCCGGCACGGTGCAAGCGCCAAACTACATGCCGCTGGCTCCGACCAACCTCGCTGCTGGATTTACCATCGTCAGTCCTTGCCCGGTTGACGCCGTGACCAAGGTGGCAGTGCCATCGCAATGCCGGCCAGATTTTGTCAATCTGACCTGGACAGACAACGCCATCAACGAAGCCAACTACATCGTGACCCGTACGGGCGGCAATGTAGCCTTCCCGCAGGTGACTTTGCCCGCCAACAGCGTGTCCTATCAGGATACGACGGCTGCTGAAGGTGTCGCTTACACGTATACCGTGGCGGCAGTCAATGCTTCTGGCTCCGCCACTGCCTCGTTGGCTGTGACCGAGCCGGTCGTAGAACCGACGATCCCGAGCAACGTTGTCATTACGCCCTCGACGGCGCTGGATGCCAACGGCACGTTCGTGGATACGGCAACGCTGACCTGGAGCGACAACGCCTACACCGAAACCGGTTACCAGGTCTATCGTGATGGTGTCGCAATTGGAGCCGTGCAAGCCGGTAGCGCCCTCAACAATCCGATGGGCACGGGAACCGCTGGCTGGAAGTCCAGCCCGGTGCTGAGCTACGTGGATACGGGCCTGGTCGATGGCACATCGCACACTTGGTCGGTTCAGGCGATCGGCGTGACGGGCCTGACGAAGATGTCGGCATCCACTGCGCTGACCAAGTTGCCTGGTGTTGTTGTCAACCCACCAACAGGTCTGGTGATCACGCCTAACCGCGCTGGTTCCTCGATTGGCCTGCAATGGACCGATATGTCGAACAACGAGACCGACTTCCTGGTTGAAGAACAAGTCTCGACGGACGGTGGTTTGACGTTCCGCAGCGTTGCAAACACGGGTACGCTCAATGGCTGGACGGCATTGCCGCGGATCGGTCGTAGCGCGGCGCAGACCGCAGCGTTCGGTCCTGGTAACCTGGTGAACTACAACCGAGGCAACGTGCCGACGACGGCTGGTTACGTGTACAACTTCCGGATTAGTGCGCGGGATATGCTCCCCGGTATCACCAGCGATTCGCATCCGTACCTGACAGGTCAGGCTAGTCTGAATCTGCCACCGGTACCTGTGGCACCGGTTCTGGTCTCGCCTCCTGTGGTGACCTTCAACACTGCCACGCTGACTGACCGTGTGCGTCTGACCTGGAACAAGATCACTCCGGTGGCTGGCACGACGATGAGCTATCTGGTGTTTGCCGGTGGTGTGCAAATTGGGGTAGTTGCGCAACCATTCAACGCCGCAGCAACCACCGTTACCTTCAACTACAACCTGACGGCGGCGCAGATTGCTGCTGGCGTTAGCTTCACGGTTGAGTCAAGGCAGACGGCGATCCGCGTAGCCGGTCAAACGCTCTTTGGTACAAGCGTGAGCGTGCCGTCCAATACGGTGACGCTAGGGGCTGCTCCGGCTGCTCCAGCAGCACCAGCGACATTCGCTGCGGTTACCAACGCAACGACAGGCGCAGTGACTGCTACCTGGGCTGCGGTAACGCCGCCAGCAGGCAGCACGGTCTCTTACGTGGTGCAGAGCGTATTGGTAGGCGGTGCTGGTACAACCCGTCGTCAAACCCCGGCAACGTCCGGTGGTGCGCTGACGATTGTTCCCGCCGGTAACAGCTACACCGTCTCGGTTGCAGCGATATTCACCAATGCACAGGGTGTGGCAGTCGAGGGTCCGATGTCAGCTGCGGTCACGGTTAACACCTGGCCTGCTCAGTCAACGGCTCTGACCAATGTGCTCTCCGCAACGGCACGGACCTTTAACGTGGGCTTCAACAATACGTCGACCAACATCACCGGCTTCACTATCCAACGTGGCGTCTCTGCTACGGCGGGTGGAGCGGTGACCTGGACGACTATTGCGGTGACTCCGACGAAGGTGGGTAACGTCTACTCGTTCAGCAACCTGGCTCCGGCTGCTGGCTTCTACCGCTTCCGTATCCAAGCCACGAGCGTGGCCGGTACAACGGCGGTGGCGACTACGCCGACAGTGAATACGCCTTAAACGAAGTAGCGTAATAATCGCCGGTGTCAGCCAACGCTGGCACCGGCGATTTTTTTTGAGTGCTTGATTTTTTTAGTTTTGGTTTACTAGGGAAGAACAGATATGTTGAAAAAGAGTTTTATTTCTGCTTGCGGCGTGGCACTAGTTACGGTGTCGGCCTTTGCGGCAGACAGCGTTGCGATCAAGTCAGATAAAGACAAACTGAGCTATAGCATCGGTGCCTCCATAGGCAAGAATTTTAAAAATGAAGGCACTGAAGTCGATGTGAATGTGCTGATGGAAGGTCTAAAGAATTCCCTGACCGGTGACAAATTGCTGGTGCCGGAAAAAGACATGCATCAGATCATGAACGACTACCAGACGCAGTTGCGCCAGAAGATGGCAGCGAAACGGCAGCAAGCGGTTCAGGACAACAAAAAACTAGGCGATGCGTTTGTAGCTGACTTCAAAAAGCAGCCCGGTGTGGTTAGCGCACCCAGCGGCATCCTCTACCAGGTTATCAAAGCTGGTACGGGCAGAATACCGGCCGAGTCAGACATTGTTGAAGTCAACTACCGTGGCACGTTGATCAACGGCACCGAGTTTGATGCCACCGAGCCCGGCCACCCCGCTGGCCTTAAAGTGGCCGCACTTATTCCCGGTTGGAAACAGGCGTTAACCACGATGCCCATTGGCTCCAAGTGGCACCTTGTCATTCCGGCGGTGCTGGCTTACGGTGAACGCGGCGTTGGCACTGACATTGGCCCCAATGAAACCCTGGTATTTGACTTGGAGTTGTTGGGGATCAAGTAATCCGGTTGGGCATGCAGGCATGATCCGTCTGCGTCGATTTTTCGGGGCGGCGGATCAAAATATCTAGCGCTAGATTGCTTTAATACATTTCCAGGGATGAATCAAAAAATGGCGGATCTCACGGACCACCGCAAAACCCAATGGCTATTTTCGGGTTTATGCATGAGGTGCTTCTTTGGTTTGGCGCTCGGTTTTTTGTTGTCCGCACAGGCGGCTGCTCAAAGCCTATCGCCAGCGAGTCCGGCTGCATTGGAGATGGGGCGGCTAATCTACACGGAGGGAATGATTTCGCCGGGTGTTGCCTTAACGGGCACCCGTTTTGGCAACTCCACCACCTCGGGTGCGGAGGCTGCCTGTATCAATTGCCATCGCCGCAGTGGCATGGGCCAGGTTGAGGGTAACGCTCAAATACCGCCAATCAACGGCACCTATTTGTTTGCGGAGCAAAACGAAAAGCGCATTGCGACTATGGATCCGCATGTCAGCAAGCAATTTAACCAGGCGCATGCCCCCTATACCGACACGACCCTCTCCGCCGCAATCCGTGGGGGAATGAATAACCGCGGTCAAGTGATGAGTTTGGCCATGCCACGGTACAACCTGGATGACTCGCAGGTCAAGGCGGTCACGGCGTATTTGAAACAAATATCAGCGCAGTGGTCACCGGGTGTTACATCAAACACTATTCGCTTTGCAACAGTCATCACGCCTGATGTGGAGCCCGAGCGTCGCAAGGTGTTTATGCAAATGATGCAGACTATTTTTCGGCAGAAAAATGGCAGCACCAAGATTTCCAAGTTTAATCAGACGCGCCATCACATGATCTCCGCGGCAGAGCTGATTTTGGGTACTGAACGCAATTGGGGTCTCGATGTTTGGGAATTGACGGGCCCTTCGGAAACGTGGGCCGCGCAGCTGGAGGAAAAATACAAGGCTCAGCCGGTATTTGCATTGGTGTCAGGGTTGGGGACCTCCACCTGGAAGCCGGTTCATGATTTCTGTGACCACAACGGTGTGCCATGCTGGTTTCCCAGCATTGAATCGCCAGAAAAGAACCGGTCGTTCTATTCGCTCTATTTTTCTGGTGGTGTGAAGCTTGAGGCCGATGTGCTTGCGCAACATTTGCGCCGTGCCGAGACTTTGCCGAAGCGTGTGGTTCAGGTTTATAGGGATGGCTTTGTTACCGATGCTGCTGTAAAGGGACTTGGTCAGGCATTAGCCGGTAGTCCTATCCAATTGGAGGCCCGCATTCTGGATGCTGGCCTGCCACCTGAAGAGGCGTTGCGCAAAGCAATTGCAGGTATTGGCCCTGCAGATGTGGCCGTGTTCTGGTTGCGCCAAGATGACATTGTTGCCCTCGAAAAACTAAAGCCTGTGCCGGGCAAAGCCTATTTTTCGTCGGTGTTGGGCAAGTCCGAGCAGATGCCGCTGCCTGCGGCGTGGAGGGTAAATTCGTCCCTGATATATCTCCATGAATTGCCAGAAAAACGTGTTAGAAATATCGAATATTTCGATATTTGGCTTAGCATAAACAAGATTGCTTTGGTCGATCAAACGATGCAGACAGAAGTGTTCTTTGCCATGAATTTCCTTACAGACACGTTGGCTGAGATGCTAGACAATATGTACCGCGATTATCTGGTTGAGAGAGCGGAAAACATGTTGAGTATTCGTGAAGGCATCAAGACCGAGCAAGAAGCGCGGGACCGCGTGATGCTGGGTCGCCCGGAGGACATCATGATGAAACATGGTCATCCCAATGTGGATGAGTCGATGCGAATATCCCCGGTTACTGGACATGACAGCCTGGTCAAGAGCAGTGGTACAACGCTTTACCCCAGGCTTAGCTTGGGGTCAGACCAACGGTTTGCATCAAAAGGTGGTTACATAGTCCGCTTTGCTGGATCAGGTGGTGTTCAAATAGTTGCGCAGTCTGACTTTATTGTTCCTTAGTTATTTTTTCAGAAGACTGCGGCCGCGTTTTCATGCAACAACTTCGTGCAAGACTTTTTTGTTGAAAGGAAGGTATATATGAAAAACAGGGAAAACTTGAAACATTTACTGCTTGCTTTGGGTTTGGCGCTGGGCGTCGCGTCCATTCCAGTTGGCACGGCATACGCGCAGGACGCTGAAGCAGGCGTTGATTCGGTTGAATTGGGCAACACCGCTGACACGCCCGATCAAAATCCCGCAGCGGCGGATGCTGGAGTTGCCGGGGCAGACGCTACGGCGGATGCAGCGCAAGCACAACCACCCAAGGACCCGCGCGAAGCCTATAAAGACCTGGTGCTTAAGCAGGCGGCTGACGATGCGGGTCCTACATCTGCTGTGTCGCGTCGCTACAAAAAGGTGGATAAAGCTGCCTATAACGAGTTGATTCAGAGCGGCGCTTTGCAGCCTGCACAGTAGTCTTCCGGTAAGTCTCGTGTCGCCACAGTGAAGCCTGTGGCGCACTGAACTGGTGCGAAGGCGTTGCCAGTTATTTTTTCGTAATTGAGTTGCGTTAGTATTGCCGCATGCACTGATATATGTTTTTTCAGTTGCGCACGGAGATCGATTCCACATGGATGACGCGACCATTGTATTTGTTGACCTAGTTGGCAGCACGGCTATTTATCAGTCCCTGGGGAATGCCAAAGGGGCTGAGTTGGTCTCGGGCGTGACGGAATGGATCGGGTCTGCATGCAAGGCGGCCGGTGGCCAAGTCATCCGTTATCTGGGTGACGGAGTGCTGATGGCCTTTCATCTGGGCGCCCCGGCCGTAGCGTGCGCCATTGAAATACTGAGGCTGCAAGGTGAGCACAACGCCTCATTACCCGAAAGCCTGCAGGCCCAGTTAAAGGTTGGCATGGCACGTGGACAAATCGTTGAGGCCCCGACGGGCTGGATCGGCGAGGCCATCAACGTGGCTACCAGCTTGTGCGATCGCTGTATGCCGGATCAAATATTGGCGACGGGTCTGGCGATTGACCAAATTTCCTTAAATAGTTTTGCGCGCTTTAGAAACCTGGGCCGCATGTTCATGCCGGGAAAGTCGCAACCGATCGACGTGTTCCAAATTGAATGGCGGTCGGATGCGAATTCAGGCTTTCAGACGGTGCGTGGCGAGTTGGATTCCGCAGGCTTTGATGACAGCAAACCGATGGGTGGCATTCGTCTGGCTTGTTTGGATAAGCAAGTCACCTTTGACCGTTCGGAGTTGCCCATCATCGTGGGCCGTCACGAAAACGCCCATTTTTCTATTTTTGATCCGCACGTTTCCCGCATGCACGTCAAGATCTATGAGCAGGGTGAAACGTTGGTGCTGGTAGACACCAGCCGACACGGCACCTCTGTGCGTTTCTCAACGGGTAAAACGGTGTTGACTTTGCATAATCAGGAGTGCGTGTTGCACGATTCCTGTGAGATCGCGCTGGGCAAAGCGTTTAACCTCAGTAACGTGCCACAAATCACCCTGAGCTTTGTGAACTGAGCGTGGGGGCTAGTCAATTTTAGCTTTGCGCGGAAAGTCCCACCAGGGGAGCACCCGGCGCAAGGATTGCACCACGCCGCTTTGCCACGGTGTGTAGCCGGGTAAGGCGGACAACCGGGCTTGCCAGGCCGGGCTTTTCAGCAGGAGCATCAGGGCCACGATGGCCGGGTCGTCAAGGGCCGACTTCAGGCAAACCAGGTGGTAGCTCTCTTGCAGCAGGGGCACAAAATCCAACCCATGCGCGCGCGCCGCCACCTCAATGCCCAGACCCACGTCGGCACTGCCTGATGCAATCGCGTGGGCCACGGCGGTGTGCGATGGCTCGGTGTGCTCGTAGCCCGGAAACTGCTCGGGCAGCAGCCCGTTTTGCCCGAGCAACTCGTCCAGTACCACGCGCGTGCCGGTGCCCAGTGGGCGGTTGATGAAGCGAGCCGACTGGCTCTGCACGTCCTGCAACGTGCGCAAATCCAGCGGGTTGCCAGCGGCCACCATCAAGCCCTGCGTGCGCGTGGCAAAGCCGATGATTTTGTGCAGGCCGGGCTTGAGCAGGGGTTTGTAGATTTTCTCAGCCACCGAGCCTTGCACCGGGTTTTGCAAAGTGTGAAAGCCGGCCATGACGCAGCGGCCTTCGTTGAGTGCGCGAATCGCATCCACGCTGCCGCTAAAGCGTATGTCCAGATGCAGGCGCGCGTGGCTGTGCGCTGCCAACCAATCGTCATTTGCCAAAGCAAACTCGCGCAGCGCGCCCAGTGCATGGTCATGGCTGGCGTAGAGCATCACCACGTGGGCCAATGGGTCAAAGGCCACTGCAAAGGCGCGCTCCAACTCGCTGCGCAGCGCCTCGATCTGCGGGGCCAGGCGCGCTTGTGCCTGCCCTTCGGCCCACATGAGTTTGGAGCCGAACTCGGTGAGGCGGGCCGCCTGGCCTTTTTCCCAGATCAGTAATTCGTTGCCCAACTCTTGCTCCCAGCGCTTGAGTTCGCCCCAGACGTGGCGGTAGCTCAGACCCAGCGCCCGCGCGGCAGCCGATATGGAGCCGTGGGTCGATACGGCTTGCAGTAAATCGATCAGCGGGTTACGAACCAGTGCCGGGCTGCTTTGACGCGAAAGGGTGTAGTGGAACTGGAGCCTATGCACGGGATTTCATATGGTTGGTTATTGGAGCTGCGACTACGATACCTGAAGTTATGACGAGTTTTACCGATAGCGCCGCAACGGCGCTGAACCTTATTCTTTCCCTGGACTCCAACCTGATGGCGATCGTGGCCCGCTCGCTGTGGGTGAGCGCCTGGGCCACGATGTTTGCCTGTGTGCTGGGCCTGCTGTTGGGTGCCGTGCTGGGTGTTGCCCGCTTTGCCGGGCGCAATGCCGTGCTGGCCGTGCTGAACACATTTTTGGCCGTGCCTTCGGTGGTGGTGGGGCTGGTGGTTTACCTGCTGCTGTCGCGCACCGGGCCGCTGGGCTTTTTGGGCTGGCTGTTTTCCTTCAAGGCCATGGTGCTGGCGCAGACCTTTTTGGTGTTGCCGGTGGTGACCGCGTTGACCCGGCAGGTGGTGGAAGATGCGGAAGGCCAGCATGGCGAACAACTGCAGTCGCTGGGCGCGCGCGCACTGCTGCGTAGCGTGCTGCTGGCATGGGATGAGCGTTATGCGCTGCTGACGGTGGTGTTGGCTGCATTTGGGCGTGCCGTTTCAGAAGTGGGTGCGGTGATGATTGTGGGTGGCAACATCGACGGCTTTACCCGCGTGATGACCACGGCGATTGCACTGGAAACCAGCAAGGGCGATTTGCCACTGGCGCTGGGTCTGGGCCTGGTATTGCTGCTGGTGGTGCTGCTGCTCAACGTGTTGGTTGCGGCTTTGCGCTACTGGCGCGAGCATGAAGAGGGCGCCTCCAGCGCCATGCCTCAGCTTGGGGTAAGCGTATGAGTGGCAGCAACTCGCCCATTGATCGCGTTGTGGCCCCTGTTTTTGCGCTGAAGCAGGCAGCCGTGCGCTTTGGTTACGGCGCACGTGCGTTGCATGCGCTCAGCGATGTCAATTTGCAGATTGCCCGGGGTGAGCGGGTCGCCTTTATCGGTGCCAATGGCTGTGGCAAGAGCACCTTGCTGCGCTTGCTGCACGGCTTGCTGCTACCCAGCAGCGGCCAGACCTTGCGCGACCAGAGCCTGTGCCATGCCATGGTTTTTCAGCGGCCGTTTTTGATGCGCACTTCGGTGCAGAACAATGTGGCGCTGGGCTTGTGGCTGCGTGGCCAGGGTTGGGCAGAATCCAAGCGGCTGGCGGTGCAGGCGCTGCATTCGGTGGGGCTGGCAGAGCACGCTTTGCGTGCGGCACGCAAGCTCTCGGGCGGGCAGCAGCAGCGCGTGGCGCTGGCGCGTGCCTGGGCCATGCAGCCGCGTGTGCTGCTGCTGGACGAGCCTACCTCCAGCCTGGACCCGCATGCCAAGCGCGAGGTGGAGGCATTGATTCACCAGATTGCCGAGCGCGACCCGGATATGACCCTGGTCTTCGCCAGCCACAACCTGGGGCAGGTCAAGCGCCTGGCTACCCGCGTCATCTACCTGGAGCAGGGGCGCGTGCTGGCCGATTTGCCGGTGCAGGAGTTTTTTGGTTCAGACGTTTTGGCGCAGCGACACCCGCAGGCGCATTTATTTGTTAAAGGAGAATTGGTATGAAATCGATCAAGATGGCCGTTGTGGCGCTGCTGTGCAGTGCCGGTTTTGTAGCGGGCGCACAGGCGCAAAGTATTGTGATGGCGTCCACCACATCGACCGAACAGTCGGGCCTGTTCCCCTATCTGTTGCCTGAGTTCAAGAAGGCGACCGGCGTGGATGTAAAAGTGGTGGCGGTAGGCACTGGCCAGGCTATCGACATGGGCCGCCGGGGAGACGCCGATGTGCTGTTTGTGCATGACCAGGTGGCTGAAGAAAAAGTGGTGGCGGAGGGCTTTGCCGTCAAACGCTTCCCGGTGATGTACAACGATTTTGTGCTGATTGGCCCGGCGGCTGATCCGTCCAAATTGAAGGGCAACAACATCGCCGATGCGCTTAAAAAGGTGGCCGCCACCAATGCCGGCTTCATCTCGCGTGGCGACAAGAGTGGCACGCACGCCGCCGAGTTGCGTTTCTGGAAGACGTTGGGCGAGGGCGCAGCCAAGGGCAGCGGCTACAAAGAATGCGGCTGTGGCATGGGCCCGGCGCTCAACATGGCGGCCAGCACGGGTGCCTATGTGTTGGCAGACCGCGCTACCTGGCTGAACTTCAAGAACCGCGCTGATCTGACGGTGCTGGTGGAAGGTGACAAGGCCTTGTTCAACCAATACGGCGTGATGGTGGTGAACCCGGCCAAGCATCCGCATGTGAATGTGGCGGATGCCCAGAAGTTTGTTGACTGGGTGACTTCGCCTGCAGGGCAGGGCGTTATTGCGGGCTACAAGATCGAGGGCCAGCAACTGTTCTTCCCGAACGCGGGCAAGTAGCCCGCCCGGCGACTAGCCCGCTGGCGCTGCGCGCAGCGCCCGCACCGGCTGCAGCAGCACGACCAGTGCCCCCGCGCCACCTTGCATGGGCGGGGCCTGGACAAAGGCCACCACCTCAGCCTTTTGCACCAGCCAGCGGTGCACCTTGTCTTTGAGCACCGGGGCCTTGCCGGGTGAACCCAGGCCCTTGCCGGTGACCACACGCACGCAGCGAATGCCCTGGCTGTGCGACTCACGGATGAAGGTCGTCAGTGCTTCACGCGCCTCGTTACTGCGCAGGCCATGCAGATCGACCTGACGCTGGATCGACCATTTGCCACGACGCAGCTTTTGCGTCACATCCGGCCCTACGCCAGAGCGCCGAAAGCTCAGGTGATCATCCGTTTCCAGCAGGCTGCTGATGTCGACCTCGTCGCTGAGTGCTTCCTGCAAGGCTGCCTCGTCGTCGAGTTTCTGCTGCTTCGGGATGGGGGGTGGAGGGGCGGGTTTGAGGTCGGCCAGCTCGGATTGCGGCAGGCGCGCCACCTTGCCCACTGCGGCTTGAAACAGATTGCGCCGCGCCGCCAGTTGTTTGGCTTCCAATGCGCGCTTTGCAGCCGCTGCCGCTGCGCGCTGGGCTTGCGCGTCGATTTCTTTCTTGACCGACTTCAGGTCGGCGAGCGAGGTAATTTTCACAGCAGGCCCTGCTCCGCCATAGACAGCGCCTGACCTGGCCCCACGATGATGTGGTCCAGCACCCGCACATCGATCAGGCCAAGTGCTGCGCGCAGCGTTTGCGTGAGCGCCACATCTGCAGGCGACGGCTGCACCGATCCGCTGGGGTGGTTGTGCGCCAGCACCACGGCGGCGGCATGGTGGTGCAGGGCTTTCAAGACCACCTCGCGCGGGTAGACGCTGGTTTGGCTCAGGGTGCCTTGAAACAGTTCTTCCGCTTCAATCAACTTGTTCTGCGCGTCCAGAAAACAAACCATAAACACTTCATGCTTGCGATGCGCCAGGTTCAGTTGCAGGAATTGTTTGACCGCTGCCGGATCGGCCAGCACGGTGCGCTCTTGCAGGCGCTGGGCTACGGCGCGCCGGGCCAGTTCCAGCACGGCCAGTATTTCAGCGCGTTTGGCAGGGCCTAGGCCCTTGACCTTTTTCAGGTCATCGGGTGTGGCATTCAGCAATCCGGCAATGCCGCCAAACCCCGACCTGGGGCCGTCCACCAAGCGGTTGCCCTGGATTTGCAGCAATTCGTCGGCCATTTGCAGCACGCCTTTGCCGGCAATGCCGGTGCGCAACAGCAGCGCCAGCAGTTCAGCATCGCTGAGGGCAGAGGGGCCACGCGCAAGCAACTTTTCGCGCGGGCGGGCTTCTGCAGGAAGGTCTTTAACGGACATGGCGGGCGGCTTTCTAGGAAGGTAGGGACACCATCTTTCGATGATATCCCCCCCTAAGAACCGTGCTTGCGATTTTCATCGCACACGGCTCACGCACGACCTCAAGTTACACAGAGTCATCAGGTTGCATAACCTTCGACTGCTTCACAAGATTAAAGTCTCCCGTACTGGAGACCGGCTTGATAACCTTCAAACCTAGGATGTGGACTTGCCGGTGACAGATTGGGTGTAACAGCACCCGATTGGAGAGAGCATCACTCCCTCCTAGCTGTCGATAGACGATATGGTGGTCGTCCATGTTTTCATCAGCTATGTCAATTTCTTGCTCACAGAGAGCGCATCTACCGTCTTGGTCGAACCACAGAGAGGCCCTTTGAGCGCTCCAAATGGTTTCACCCATTCGTTGCACTCGTAGTTTCTCCCCATAGGTAACCCAGTCGAGGTGGAACGGGTTGTAATCCCCCTTCACTTTGACGTGACGAACTATTTTCATGTCCGTCAAGGAATACAGCGGAAGCGGTATTCTTTCGTCACCCCCGAACGGGTCATCTTGCAACCCCGCGAACAGACGGCGTGAGCCGCACTGTTTCCAGTAATGGGCATACACCCACTTTCCAGTCTTGCGGGGGTGCCTGCGCAAACCCCAGCGCGTCAATCTCCAATAAATCAGATGATCAACCTTGCTAAAGGTCTGCTTTGCGACGGTCCCTTTGTGGTACTGAGCCCAGCCTTTGAGGGCCGGATTCAGGCGCTTTATCAGCATTTCTGTTGGAATCGATATCGACGTTGCGATGATCTCCCTCACCTTGTCATAAAACGTTTTGACGTTTTTATGGCTCGGTTTGATGAGTAGCTTGCCCCCGTATTTACGGAAGTTCCACCCCAGAAAATCAAACCCTTGATCGATCTGCACAATGCGCGTCTTTTCATCGGATAGAGTCAGTCCCCGCTTGCGCAGGAATTCGACAATCCAAGGTCGGACCGTGCTTTCCAGCAACTCTTTCGAGTTCCCCGTCACCACAAAGTCATCTGCATACCGGATCAAGTTCACTTTCCCTTTCTTTGCCAGTTTGGTTCCCAGTTCTTCCCGAAGGAATTGCATGAGTCCCGTTTCCAACCCGTTGAGGGTAATGTTCGCAAGCGTCGGCGAGATGATGCCGCCTTGAGGCGTGCCATCATCCGTGCGCTGGAGGTGACCCGCGTCAACCACTCCAGATTTCAACCATTTGTTGAGCATCCCCTTGTCCATGTGGACGTGGTTCAACAGCCATTCGTGGTTGATGTTGTCAAAGAACCCAGAGATATCTGCATCTAGTACCCATGTGGCCGAGACCTTTTTGGATAGAGATACAAATAGCTGACTCCGTGCGTCATGTGTTGATCGCCCTTTCCTAAAGCCGTAGCTATTCGGATCAGACGCACATTCCACTGCCGGTTCCAGCGCAAGCAAATACAGCGCTTGCATGGCTCTGTCGCGCATGGTCGGTATGCCCAGAGGGCGTTCTTTTCCATTGCTTTTCGGGATATAGACTCGTTTTAGGGGGCGAGCCCGATACCCTTTGGGGTTCAGACAACCTATTGCATTCCATTTCTTTGTTGGCGTGTCCCAAAGTGCGTCATCGATGCCACTCGTTCGCTTTCCTTGGTTCGTTTCAGTTACTTTCCTGACGGCCAATGCCTTGGCTTGCCAGGATCGAGTCAAACTTCGTGTGAGCCTTGCGACCCGTCGGAAATCTTTCTCAGTCATCGCCTGCGCGATGCACATCTGCGTCTTTCCAACAAACAAGTAGACTTTCTTCCAATCAATGGAATGCCAGTTTTGTTGTTCGTCGAGCGGCGCAGCATCGTTGCCGATGTTTTCCATACTTTCCCCTCTTAAGGAGAACCCATGGGTGCCCCCTTGCGGGGTGCAACCGCAAGGGTTCATTGATAAACGCGGCGGCTTCACGCTGTCGCACCCTGAGCAAGTCAGCCAGCTTTCACTGTGGGGCAAAGCCCCTATGTCATTCATTACAAATGGCCATTCGCTTTTTGCTCAATCCTCTGCCCCCTCCACCATGGCCATCGATTACTCTTTGGTTGCCCAAGCCATGTGGCATGGGCGATGAGTGGGGTTTACCTCGTTTCTCCGTGCGCCCATCTGGCTGGCGGGCCAGACAATGGGGTTAGGGACTCTCTTTCCGCCAGAAGTCATTTGGGGAACGATGTGAAGTCATTGACCGACACATCCCGACTTCATGCCTTTTGGCCGCAGCTCTTCCCTTGCGGGAAAGACAAGCGTTAGCTGCTTACTGGTAATGACGGTTCAGACGAGAGTTCACGTTACATTTCCCATACCCTTTACCTCGGCAACCTTCCCATTTCTTGTTCATGGGATTGGGGCTGACTCACGTCGGCCTTACGTACTTGCGTACAGGTTGTTTAACCGTAGCTCCGCACGCCCGAATTACTCCAGACGCACGTACAGTCGAGGTCACGCTGTTCCAAGCGTGGTTTGTGGAAAACAAGACGCACAGAATGGCGTCGATTTTGATACCCTAACAAAACATGTAATGTTTTGTAAAGACAAAGAAGTTGTCTTATTTTGACAACAGAAATGCCTGCCTTTTGAGCATGTTTTCTTGAAATCGACCTTTGCAGGTCGATTGTTCAACGGAATTTGCATTCCATCGGACTGTCTTAAAATAGGCGTTTCTCATTAAGAGAAACTGGCCGCTCCCCGAGGGAAACGACTATCGTTGACATGCCGCCGAATGGCGACGTAGGACGACTTCGAGTCGCACCAATAGAGGCCAGTTTATCGGGACTTTTATGACCACAGTGCTTCCCCGTGTTCACGCGGGCTCTTTCCTCACCTTGCATTACCGCCTTGGCGGCCCTGCGGGAGACATCATCAACACCTTCACCGGCAAGCCCGCCACGCTGAGTCTGGGCACCGGCGAGTTATCGCCCGCCATGGAGGCCTGCCTGATGGATCTGGAGGAGGGCACACGCACCACGTTTGATTTGCCAGCGGGTGCCGCCTTCGGGCCACGTAACCCCGACATGCAGCAATGGCTGGCGCACAAGGTGCTGACCGATATGGGCGACCCGCAAGAGACCTACAACGTGGGTGATGTGGTGGAGTTCCCCACGCCTGACGGCAAAGGCAAGTTCGCCGGTGTGGTGCAACAGGTGAAGGACGCCTCGGTGCTGTTTGACTTCAACCACCCGCTGGCCGGTCACCCGGTGACCTTTGAAGTGCAACTGATTGGGGTGCTATGACGCAGGAAATAGTGGATGCTGGGTTGGAGAAGGGCTTTGGGGTTGAAGTCTTGTTGGCCGAGCCACGCGGCTTTTGCGCCGGGGTCGACCGGGCCATTGAGATTGTCGAAAAAGCCCTGGCCAAGTTCGGCGCCCCCATTTACGTGCGCCACGAAATCGTGCACAACACCTATGTGGTGAACGACCTGAAGCAAAAGGGTGCGATCTTTATTGAAGAACTGGATGATGTGCCCGCTGGTGCCACGCTGATCTTCTCGGCCCACGGTGTCAGCAAAGCAACGCACCTGGAGGCGGCGGCACGCGGCTTCCAGATCTTTGATGCCACCTGCCCGCTGGTGACCAAGGTGCATGTCGAGGTAAGCAAGCTGCACAAAGAAGGCTATGAGTTCATCATGATCGGCCACAAAGGTCACCCCGAGGTGGAGGGCACCATGGGACAACTCGACAGTGGCATTCACCTGGTGGAAGATGTGGCAGACGTGGCACGCGTCAACCCCAAGCAGACTGATAAATTGGCGGTGGTGACACAGACCACCTTGAGCGTGGACGATGCGGCTGAAATTTCTGCAGCAGTGAAGGCGCGCTTTCCGAAGGTGCGCGAACCCAAGCAGCAGGACATTTGTTACGCCACGCAAAACCGCCAGGACGCCGTCAAACTGATGAGCCCGCAGGTGGACGTGGTGATCGTGGTGGGCAGCCCCACCAGTTCCAACAGCACCCGCCTGCGTGAAGTGGCGCGCAAACTGGGCACACAAAGCTATATGGTGGACAGCGCCGATGAGTTGCAGGCAGCCTGGTTTGAGGGCTGCCAGCGCGTTGGCCTGACCGCCGGAGCCTCAGCCCCTGAAGTGCTGGTGAAGGCGGTGATAGACCGCATCAAGGCCATGGGCGCCGTGTCAGTGCGCAAGATGGACGGCATTGAAGAGACGGTCAAGTTTCCGCTGCCCAAGGGGTTGCGGCTTGATTCGGCGATTGAGTAGCCCTCAGTAGCCCTCAGTAGCCCTGATTCCCCCCACCTAAAATAGAACCATGCTGGACATCACACA
>CAIQYP010000337.1 GCA_903876045.1 uncultured beta proteobacterium
GGCCGTGGGCGACTTGCAGGATGTGATCGGCACGGCCCTGGGTGGCGAGATGGTCACCACCACCGTGGAAGGGCGCGAGCGCTTTGGTGTCACCGTGCGTTACCCGAGAGAGTTGCGCGCCAACCCGCAGCAGATCGCCAGCGAAATTCTGGTGCCCACCATGGGTGGTGCCATGATCCCGCTGGGGCAGGTGGCGAAGGTGGAAATTGCCAAGGGCGCACCCAGTATCCGCACGGAAAACGCACTGCTCTCGACCTACATCTATGTCGACATTCGCGGCCGCGACATTGGCGGTTTCGTGAAAGAGGCGCGCGCGGCGGTCAACGCGCAGGTGAAATTCCCGCCGGGTTACTACGCCACCTGGAGCGGGCAGTTTGAGTCCATGGAGCGGGCCATCGAAAAGATGAAGGTGGTGGTGCCAGTCACCCTGCTCATCATCTTTTTGCTGCTGTATCTGAACTTCCGCCGCATGACCGAGACGCTGATCGTCATGCTGTCGGTGCCCTTTGCGCTAGTGGGTGGCGTCTGGCTGATGTGGGCGCTGGGTTACAACCTGTCGGTGGCCGTGGCTGTGGGCTTTATCGCCCTGGCCGGGGTGGCGGCAGAGACCGGTGTGGTGATGTTGATTTACCTGGACCATGCCTGGGAGGCGGTACAGGAAAAGTGCCGCGCGCAGGGCAAGGAAGCCGGTATGGAAGAGCTTTACGGCGCGGTCATGGAAGGCGCGGTGGAGAGGGTGCGGCCCAAAATGATGACCGTAGTGGCCATCATGGCAGGCTTGTTGCCCATCATGTGGGGTACGGGAACCGGCTCGGAAGTGATGAGCCGCATTGCCGCGCCCATGGTCGGCGGCATGGTGTCATCCACCGTGCTGACCCTGGCCGTTATTCCGGCAATTTACGCCCTGGTCAAGCAGTGGCGCTTGCCTTAGCGGCCGCTTCAATTTCGTGGCGGTCAGCTGCAGCAAACAGGTCTTGCGCGAAATCCGGGTCTTGCGCTTGAAGGCTTGCGGCGTAGGTGCGCAATTGCTCGGCTTCTTCAAAAGCCGTCAGATTCTTGACTTCTACCGAGGCCGGGGTCAGCGCCTTCTGAATCAGCGCTGATGCCAGGTGCTTGAAGGCCACGGCGACTTCGCCCAGGGCGGCGCCAATGCTGCTGGCTTGGCTTGCGGGAAGGGTGTTGAGTTTGAGTACTGAGCTGGACATAAGATCCTCCAATAAAAGTGATCGTGTTGCACTGCAGTATAGGGTAAACCCTGACCAAATACCTAGGGTTAACCCTAGTACCTTAACTTCCGTGGGGTGATTTAGTTGTAAGGTTGCGACAAGCTTGTTGCTTGCGCGAGATCAAGCTTCCGAAAGATAGGGTGCAAAGGCGTGGCGGCTGCGCGCCTCGATTCGACCAAACAGGCTGTGCGAGTCATCGCCCCAGTCCATTCCCAGCAGTTCGCAGCACGCTTCCGAAATCGTACGCACATGGCTGCGCCGTGCATGCGCCAGGTTCAATGCATGGTTGAGGACTTCACTGACATGCACCACGGCCACCAGGGGTTCCGGCAAACCTTGGGCTGGCGCGTGGTGGAAGGCAATGCCTTTGCAGATATCGGCAGACAAGCCCCAGGACCTGGCTAACCAACTGCCAATGGTGGCGTGGTCCACGCCGAAGAGCTCGCGCTCGGTTACATCAATTTCGACATCGCGATCTTCTGCCGCCTGCAGCGCGGCTTTCAGACCTTCCGGCTCGAAACGCAACAGCCAGAGTTGCCCCACATCGTGCAATAGGCAGGCGATCAGAGACGCGTCCACGCTCACATCCGCGTGCGTGTAGTGCGCCACTTCTACGCCACACACGGCACAGGCCAGGCTGTGCGTCCAGTAGTACTCCTGCGCCGATGCCGGCGAAAAATCCTGCATGAAGCTTGCCATCTTGATGGTGATGGCGGCTTCTCGAACCCGCGCCATTCCCACCAAAGATAGGGCAGTAAACACATTGTTGACGGTGGCTCTGCCTTGGGAACCAGCCGCGCGATTGCATAGCGAGAGCACGCGCGCGGCAATCACCGCATCGGTTTCTACCTGACTGCTCAGCAAGCTCAGGCTGCCCTCAGGGTCATCCAGTGTTTGCAGAATCTGCAGCACGACCATCGGGAAGGCTGGGAGGTAGTCGCGCGTGTCGAGCACGCGTTGTTCGGTAATGTGTGTTGCCATCAGGCGCTCCTGTACATCAACACCTGATTGAACAGGGCGGCCATTACCGGATTGGACAAGTCAGCCGAAGCAAAGATGTTCATGACGCTACGCGCCGTTTCTGCCGAGTGAACCGCTATCTCTTCTGGCGTGCGCCTGTCCTCATAGGACACGCAAATGAACTCCACCGCATGGGCCTGTAACTGCTGGATGTTTTCGGCTGTCAGGGTACTGCCGCTGGGTAGCAAGACGCGTTGAAAACCGTCTTTGACGGGTTCTGCCAGAACCATGTCCACGGTGGCATTTTCTATTGGCAGGTAGTGGGTTCGTGTTTGCATGGCTCAGGCCAGTGATGTTAAGGCTGCATATACGGTGGTCAACGAACTTTCGGTTCGATGCAGTTCGTCCATAAATTCCGGCAGTTGCTCCAAACCCAGCAGATCGGACTCGGGGCGTTTGATTTCCTGCTCCAGCAAGCGCGCGCGCGAGGAAAATGCCTTGGCTCCCAATGTAGCCGAGTTGCCTTTGAGTGTGTGCACCATGCGCAGTGCTTCCTCGCGCTTGCCCGAGTCCAAATGGGCGGCTAACTCCCTGGGTAGCAGGCGCAGTTCCTGCAAATAGACATTGAGTAGTTGTGCGTACAAGTTGCGGTCGCCCGCCAAGTTTTTGATGGCAGCTTCGGTATTCAAGCCTTCCTCGGGACTCAGGGTAAGGATTTTGGCCACAGGATTTTCCCGCAGTTCCTGTGCGCTTAGGCGACCGGTGTGGCGGAGCAGCACATCGACCAGGTAGTTGTTGTCAAAGGGTTTGCCCACATGGTCGTTCATGCCTGCATTCAGACAGGCTTCCCGGTCGGATTGCATGGTGTTGGCGGTCATGGCGATGATTGGCAGAGTCGTGTTGCCCAGGTCTCTACGGATGTAGCGTGTGGCGGTGCAGCCGTCCATAACAGGCATTTGCATGTCCATCAGCACCACATCAAAGGGCTCACTGGTCAAAGCGACAGCGGATACTCCAATTTGTCCGTTGTCGGCTACTGATACGAGGGCGCCTTCAGCCCGCAGCAGTTCCCGCGCAACGAGTTGGTTGAGCGGGTTGTCTTCCACCAATAGGATGCGCATGCCATCCAGCCGGATGCTGCGGCTGATCTTTGGGCGCATCGACATACGCAGGTTGATGCGTCCATGTCGTGCGTTGTTGATGGCTTCTTCCAACATGCCTGCTGTCACCGGCTTGACCAGATAGGCGCTTAAGCTCTGCTGCTCCTTGGGGCTGCGCTGGTTAAGGCTCTCGCGGCCCTGCGAACTGACCATCACGGTGGTTGGCAATACACCGTTTGGGCTGATGGCCTCAATGTGTTCAAGCGTTTGCCAGCCGTCCAGATCCGGCATTTTCCAATCGATGAAGATGGCCTCGTAGGGTGGTTTGCCAGACTGTGTTCGGGCCACTACCTGGGCAATCGCCTGGCGCCCATCGGACGCAAGGTCAACCTGCCAGCCAAGGCTAGCGGCCATGGTTCCCAGCAGGCGCAGAGCGTCAGCATTGTCATCCACCATCAGCACCGAGAGCGGACCGTGGGCCACAACGGCAGCGCCTGCGGAAACTGTTCCGGACGCTGGTTCGACGCTCTGAGTGGCCAATTCCATTTTTAGATCGAAATAGAAGTGACTGCCCTGGCCCGGTGTGCTTTCCAATTGCAACGTGCTACCCATCAACGCCAGCAGACGCTTACAGATGGAAAGGCCCAGCCCGCTGCCGCCAAATCGGCGCGTGGTCGATGCCTCGGCTTGGGCGAACATTTCAAAGATGTGCTCCTTGTTCTCGTCTGCGATGCCAATGCCGGTGTCGTGAACGGCAAAGCGAAGGTTCACGTGCGACGTTGTCAGCTTTTGCACGCAGCACTGCACAATCACTTCGCCATGCTGGGTGAATTTGAGTGCGTTGGAACTCAAATTGATGAGTACTTGCAGCAGCCGCATGGAATCACCCATGAGTGCGGGCGGAATTTCAGGGTCCATGTCGAACAGGACTTCCACCGGTTTTTCGGTCTGGTGCGCGTACAGGATGACCGACAGGTCGCGCATCAACCGCTCGGGTTCAAAAGGCTGGATATCAAGCGCCAGTTTGCCTGCGTCGATCTTGGAAAGATCCAGGATGTCATTGAGCAAACTCAGCAAGGACTTGGCTGCACTCACTGCCTTGGCCGAATAGTCCAGTTGTAAGGTCGTCATGGGGGTCTCCTGCAATTGTTGCAGGAGACCCAAAATTGCATTCATCGGAGTGCGAATTTCATGCGACATATTGGCCAGAAACTGGCTCTTGGCCAAACTGGCAAGTTCCAGCGCGCGGGTTCGCTCGGCAACCCGTGTTTCCAACTCGGTATTGGCCCGGAGCAGGGCGGTCTTGGAGCGTTCGGCAAATTCGATGCGCTGCCTTTCGTATTCCGCTTGTGCCGCCTCAAGTTGCTGCTGCGCCTGGTATTTGGCTGTGTCATCGCAGATCAGAACTTGCACCGCTGGCTTGCCGTTCCATTCGATAGGCCAACTGGACAACCGCAGGTGAATATTTGTGCCATCGGCGCCCAATGCATTGCGTTGTACTTCCAAGAAGGGTTGGGCGCCACTCAGCAGCGCATCCATCTCCTCGCCTGTCAAAAGCTGAAAGCCAGCGGGCGCTGGCGAGCGCGCAGAGAGGTTGCCTTGCTGCAAACCCCAGCCAAACAAACGCTCCGCTGACGGGTTGAAGTAAAGCAAAGACGCGTTGTCGACGACCAAAATGCCTTGAAAAGAATTTGCGCTGAGTTTTTCAAAACGTTGCAGCAGAGTCTCGGATTGTTTGCGCGAACGCTGCAAGGCGGCAAATCCGAACGCCATGGTCAGAATGACACGCAAGACCGTGCCTACGCTAAGTTGGTAAGGAACTCCAGGCTCGTCCAAAAAGGCCATGGTCAGAAAGTTCACACCGATGAGGGTTATCGTCAGCCCGATAAGCCGTTCCGGTAATCCCTTAAGCCAGAGCAGACGCAGGGCATACAGGCCCACGCCCATATAGAGGCAAGAATTAGCCAGTCCGAAAAGCCGCACCGATTCGCTGGACAGGACGAGCCCATACAGCGCGCTGGCCACGCCGAATAAAAATACCCGTTGGTGTGCACCGGATCTGGCGCCAGCCATTTGCAACACTGCGCCGACGCCGAAGGTCAATATGGCGGCGCTGCTAAGGGCAATGCCAATGCCGCCAAGCAGGTGCGCTATGAAATCACTACTTTTCCAGCCGAAATAACAAAATCCTGCAATGGAATTGGCAAGTTGCGCCAGCGCAATGCTCCTGGCAAAGTCTTGTGTCTTGTCTTGCCGCCAGATGAATAGCAGGCCTAATCCCGCAACTAGTGAGACTGCAGCATTGATCGCAAAGACAAAAAACAAAATAAACTTCCTGATTAATTTGGCACAATTTTATGCGTCAATCATCAAATTGCTTTAATATTTGCCAATATGTGACTGTAATCTGATGTAATCAGGCAGCATTCTTTTAGTATCCCAAACAAAAATGTCTATATCCAGTGTAGAGAAATCGTTCTGTACCACCAAGGAAGCCGCCACCATGCTGGGTGTTTCCGTGGGCACGGTGCAACTCTGGTCCGAGAGCGGATTGTTGCAAGCCTGGAAGACTGCAGGCGGACACCGCCGTGTGATCCGCGAGTCGGTTGAGCGGCTGTTGCACAAAGCGCCAGCCGCGGTCATCCGGGAAGCCGCCATTGAGCCGACGGGTAATGCGAAGCAAAGCGCAGATCGGCGCCTTCAGGTGCTGGTCGTTGAAGATGACGTGAACTTGCTGCGCCTCTATGAGACACGCATTGCAAACTGGCCGATGGCTCCCCAAGTCACAGTGGCCCACAACGCATTTGCTGCTTTGTTGATCATGGGGCGGACGTGCTCGGACTTGCTGATTACCGACCTGCGCATGCCTGGTATCGATGGTTTTGTCATGTTAAATGCCTTGCAAAGGGCGCCAGAGGCTGCCAATACACGTGTCGTGGTGGTAACGGGCATGGACAGGTCCGAGGTCGAGGCCCGCGGCGGCCTTCCGCCGGGTATTGAGGTACTGGCCAAACCGGTACCGTTTGACCGCTTGCAACAGATCGCTGCGGAAGTCGTCAGCAGTTGGCAATTGCCAAGTGGCATGGCGTAGCAAACTTTCCCCTTCATTACGCAATTACATGACACAGACTGCAGAGAAGCGGATGCAGTCCAGGCATCGAAATGTGCTGATTCTGCTTTGGGCAGTCGGGCTATTGCTTCTATTGCTGACCTGGGCCCACGTCTATGTGCTGGGTAGCCAGAGCCGTGAACGCGAAATCAGTGCGGCTGAGCGTGACCTCTCCAATCTGACCCGTGCCGCCCAGGAGCATGCGGTGCGAACCTTTCGCAGTGCCGATCAGGTTATTCGCTTTGTCCAATCACGCTATCAGGAACTGGGTGACAAGCTTGACCTGAAGGCATTGACTCAGCAGGGCGTTATTGATGCCGAGATATTCAACCAGGTGGGCATCATTGATGCCAATGGCATTTACGTGCTGGCCAACCGGCCTATCACCAGCCGACTCGACCTGTCGGACCGCGAGCACTTCAAGGTGCATATCAACCAGGACAACGGGCAACTCTTTGTGTCCAAACCCGTTATCGGGCGAGCCACAGGGAAATGGTCAATTCAATTGACCCGCCGCATCAATAAGCCCGATGGCAGCTTTGGCGGCGTGGTGGTGTTGTCGATTGATCCGACCTATTTCACGGAATTCTATGGCGCGCTGAACCTGGGCCCGGGTGGCCTGACGGCGCTTTATGGGTTGGATGGCATCGCGCGGGCGCGCAGGGTTGGCAATCAGGCGGAGTTCGGCTCTGATGCCTCCCGTTCCACACTTTTTGAGCGCCTCGTCAAGGAAAAACCATCGGGTAGTTATGTCCAACAATCGGTGATCGATGGCGTCGAGCGCTTGTATTTTTTCCGCACCCTGCCGGATTATTCGATGGTTTCTCTGGCTGCGGTGGATATACGTTTTCTGATGGTGAACCATGAAAAGGGCTTGCAAGCTTTGTTGCTGCAAGCCAGCTTTGTGTCGCTGCTGATTCTGGCCCTGGTTGCTGGTATTTCGCGCTATCTGGGCCTGCTGCGCCGGGATGCGCAGGCGCGCAAAGCGGCGCAAGCCCAGATTCAGGAGCGCACCGAACAACTTAACGCGGTGTTTGAGATCAGCCCGGATGGCTTTGTATCTTTTGACCAGAACTACTGCGTCAAATTTGTTAACCCGGCCTTCCGCCAGATGACTGGCTTGGGCAGTGGGACACTGGAAGGCATGGACGAAAACGACTTTTCGGCCTGGCTGGCCAGCCTGTGCGAGCCGGCTTCCCGCTTCACCGGCTTAAGGGCGCTACGCAGCACGGTGCAGGACAAATTGGCCCCAGCGCAAGAGACGATTGAGCTCAAGGATTTTGGTCATCTCATCCTGCAAGTCCAGTTGCGCCTGAGCGAGGCAGGCACCGTTTCCCAAATTCTTTATGTGCGCGACATCACCCATGAGACCGAGGTCGAAGCACTCAAGAGCGAATTTCTTGCGACCGCAGCGCATGAACTTCGCACACCGATGGCTAGTATTTATGGTTTTGCAGAGGTGCTGCTGACGCAGGGCACCGACGCCGAGTCGCAAAAGGAGTTTCTGGGGATCATTCATAAGCAGTCACGCTTGATGGTGGACATCCTGAACGAGTTGCTGGATCTGGCGCGTATTGAAGCGCGCCGCGGCAAGGATTTCAAGTACACGGAACTGAGTTTGCAGGACTTGCTGGCCGATTTGATGAAGGCGTATCAATGTCCCGTCGGTCGTGCGCCGCCTGAACTTGAAGCGCCGGCACTGCCCATCATCCTGCTGGCCGACTCCGGCAAGTTGCGTCAGGCTTTGCTGAACGTACTATCCAACGCCTACAAGTACTCGCCCGATGGCGGTGCCGTGCACATTTTGGTGGAGTTGCAGCAAACGCCTGACCAAACACAGCGCGTTGCCATCCACATAAGCGACCACGGCATGGGCATGACTTCTGAGCAGAGCAGCAAAGTATTTACCCGCTTCTATCGTGCCGATACCTCGGGCCGGGTGCCGGGTACAGGTTTGGGTATGAGCATTACCAAAGAAATTGTGGAGCACCATAAGGGCAACATTTCAGTGATCAGCGCGCCAGGTGAAGGTACGCAGGTGAGTATTTACCTGCCCGTCCATATCACCCCGGTTCTACTACCAGCGTAGGCAGGTCTAATGCAAATGGTCCCGACGGGCCAGTGCTGGAAACAGCTTAAACCAGGCAGCGGCGATAAGCAGGGTGCCAATGCCACCCGATACGACGGACATCACAGGACCCCACAACTCCGCCACGGCACCCGATTCGAACTCGCCCAATTGATTGGATGCACCAATAAATATCGAGTTGACAGCGGATACCCGTCCACGCATTTCATCCGGAGTTTCCAGTTGCACCAGGGTGTTTCGCGTCACCACACTTACGCTGTCCGCCGCACCGGTGATTACCAGTGCCAAGAGCGAGATTGGGAAACTGCGCGACAGGCCAAACACCACGGTGGCCAGGCCAAATATCGCCACGGCCAGCAGTAACTTGTGGCCGACCTTGCGTTTGAGCGGCCAGCGCACCAGTACCAGGGACATCACGAGCGCGCCCACGGCAGGTGCACCACGCAGCAGGCCCAGGCCCACCGGCCCGGTCTGCAGCAGGTCTCGCGCATAGATGGGCAATAGCGCGGTGGCACCGCCCAGCAGCACTGCAAACAGGTCCAAAGTGGTGGCCCCCAGAATCACCTTGCGCTGCCAGACAAAGGAGACGCCTGCCAGCACGCTGCTCCAATTGGCAGCAGCCCGCGCGGTCTTGTGGTGGTAGTTCACGGTCAAGGCCAGTGCACCAGCCAGCAATAGCAAGGCCATGCTGCAGGCATAGACGGTGGCCGGGCCGAAGGTGTAGAGCACACCGCCCAAAGCCGGGCCGCAGATGATGGCCGCCTGCATGGCACTGGCGCTCAGCGTGATGGCACGTTGCAATAGCACCGGAGGCACCAGCTGCGGTGTCAGGGCTTGTTGTGCCGGCATCTGGAAGGCGCGTGCCATGCCAAGCAGGACAGATATGCCCAAGATCAGCTCGCGCGTGCCAAAGTGGCCGTAAATGGCTGCCAGCAGCACGGCGCCGGCAAGTGCCTGAGTCAACATGCATGTGGCAAAGATGCGTCCACGGTGCAGCCGGTCAGCCACATGGCCTGCCGGTAGTGTGAACACCAGGGCTGGCACAAACTGGAACAGTCCCACCAGGCCCAAATCCCAGGCGCTGGAAGTGATGTCGTACATATGCCAGGCCAGCGCCACCATCAGCATCTGGTTGGCCATGGTGCCGCTCAAGCGCGCCAGCCAGAAGCGCACAAACGCGCGCTGCGAAAACAGATGGGACAGGCTGTCGCCTTGCATTGCCTGCCTACCTAGCTGTGTTTACAGGGGCGCAGCGTCAGCGTCTTCTGAGGGGAACACTTCTGCGGGTGCAGCGGTGGCAGCGTCGGCGTTGTTCCGGCCACGCGAGGAAATGCTCAGCTTGGACTGGCGCACAGCAGCTTTTTCACCAGCACCAGCAAACTTGCTGTACTTGCCCAGAATGCCCACCAATTGCGCATAGACGCGCGCATTGCCGGCCATGCATTCCTGCTGATCCAGAAAGTCGGCTTCGCCGGAGAAATTGCCCACCAGGCCACCGGCTTCTTGAACCAGCAACGAACCGGCTGCTACGTCCCAAGGCTGCAAACCCTTTTCGAAGAAACCGTCGGTGTAACCGGCAGCCACATAGGCCAAGTCCAGCGCGGCGGCGCCGGGGCGGCGCAGGCCGGCAGTGCGGCGCATGACTTCGCCCATCATCACCAGGTACTGGTCAAAGTCGTCACCTTCGCGATAGGGGAAACCTGTCGAAATCAGTGATTCTTTTAACTGAGTGCGCTTGGACACGCGCAGGCGTCGGTCGTTCAAGTAGGCGCCACGGCCTTTGGTGGCCGTAAACAAATCGTTGCGGGTCGGGTCATAGACCACGGCTTGCTCGACTTTGCCGCGCACGGCCAAAGCAATGCTCACGCAATAGGTCGGTAGGCCATGAATGAAATTGGTGGTGCCGTCCAGCGGATCGATGATCCAGACAAATTCGGAATCTTGTGCGCCAAATTCGGTGCCGGACTCTTCAGCCCAGATGCCGTGGCCTGGGTAGGCTTGCAGCAGGGTTTCTATGATCACTGCCTCTGCCGCCTGGTCAACTTCGGTAACGAAGTCGTTCGCCTTTTTTTGGGAAACGCGAACCGATTCGATATCAAGCGCAGCGCGGTTGATGAGTGAACCGGCGGCACGGGCGGCTTTAACAGCCACGTTAACCATGGGGTGCAGATTGAGGGACATAGATTGTGAGGGAAGAACGGGGGATGCCGATCCGGCGATGCGGGCGGCGACAATAGCCAGATTTTACCGGTTTCCATGCAGACACGTTTTATCCTTATCCAGACCAGCCACGCCGGCAATGTAGGCGCTGCCGCCCGCGCCATGAAAACCATGGGTTTTGACGATCTGGTGCTGGTAGCTCCGCGCTGGTCCAACGTGTTGCGGCGTGAAGAAACCATCCAACGCGCCAGCGGCGCCTTGGACGTGCTAGAGAAATGCCGCATCGTTGAAACGCTGGATGAAGCACTTGATGGTATGTCGCATCTGTGCGCCACTGCCATGACGCCGCGCGACTTCGGCCCACCCACGACCACCCCGCGCGAGCACTTTGCTCAACTTGTGGCGGCGATGCGGTTTGGAAACGCAGTGCCCATCGCAGGCCAGGTAGATGCCACGCAGCCAAGTCTGCTCGGCGCGCCTGCTGAGCAGACGGGCGTTGCCTTTTTGTTTGGATCCGAGCGCTTTGGCATGCGCAATGAAGATGTGTACCGTTGCCACGTCTGCCTCAGCATTCCCAGTAATCCGCAATTCGGCTCTTTGAATATCGGTGCCGCGCTGCAGGTCATTGCCTATGACTGGCGCTTAGCTCTGGGTGGCTTTGCCGATGCACCGGCGTTGCCGCAGTCGAATGCCAAACTGGCTGATGCGGCCCAGGTCAGCGGCATGCTCACGCACTTGGAGCAGGCGCTGGTGGCGCTGGAGTTTCTGGACCCGGCAGCGCCCAAGAAATTGATGCCACGTCTAAACTCGCTCTTCAATCGCGCGGCCCTGACCCAGGAGGAGATTCATATCCTGCGCGGCATTGCCAAATCCATTTTGCAGTTACCCGGTGCAAAGCGGATTGCCATGTCCACCCCCGCGGTATTGGCAAACGTAGCAAACGATCCCGACCGCAAAACCAGCGGCTAGACTAGACCCCATGTTTTCTCGCCTACGCTCCGACATCCAATGCATTCTTGACCGCGATCCGGCTGCACGCAGCCGTTGGGAAGTGCTTACCTGTTATCCGGGTCTGCATGCGGTGATGTTGCACCGACCGGCGCATTGGTTCTGGACCCATGGCTTCTTGTGGCTCGGCCGCTTCACCTCCCACACGGCGCGCTGGATTACCGGGATTGAAATTCACCCCGGCGCCAAGATCGGTAACCGTGTTTTCTTTGACCATGCCATGGGTACGGTGGTGGGCGAGACTGCTGAAATCGGTGACGGCTGCACCATTTATCAGGGCGTGACCTTGGGTGGCACCTCGCTTTACAAGGGCGCCAAGCGCCATCCCACGTTGGGTAAGGACGTGGTGGTAAGTGCTGGTGCCAAGGTGCTGGGTGGTTTCGAGGTCGGCGACGGAGCCAAGATCGGCAGTAATGCGGTGGTGATCAAGCCGGTACCTGCCGGTGCTACTGCAGTGGGCATCCCTGCCCGCATTATTCAAAGCAAGGCCGGTGAGAGTGCCGACGTGGCGTCACCCGGAAGTAATTTTTCAGCCTACGGCATTACCAAAGATGATGATCCTTTGGGTCAGGCGCTGCACGGTTTGGTCAATAGCGCTGCCTCTCAAGATCATCAGATAGCCCTTTTGTGGAAGGCTATTGAAACGTTGTCGGCAAATCGCCAATTGAATGGTGATTGCATGCCTGTTGACGCGGCGCGTACAGAGTCTTTCGAAGCAGACAAGCTCAACCAACTGTTGGGCGAATAGCCGGTTCAGGCGGCCGGTTTACGTTCCGGGCGCAGTGCCGTTTTGGGTCGAAAGGCTTTGCACACCGAATTCACGGTTTCCAGATATGGCCCGCCGATCAAATCGATGCAATAGGGCACGGCAGCAAAGATGCCGGGCACCTTGGAGTTGCCTTCAGCATCTTTCAAACCTTCCAACGTTTCCGCAATCGACTTGGGTTGCCCCGGCAGGTTGATGATCAGTGTTTGGCTGCGGATGACGGCAACCTGCCGCGAGAGGATGGCGGTAGGCACAAATTCCAGGCTGATGCGGCGCATCTGCTCGCCAAAGCCAGGCATTTCCTTTTCCGCCACGGCCAGTGTGGCTTCGGGGGTTACATCTCGCAAGGCCGGGCCGGTGCCGCCGGTGGTCAGCACCAATGCGCAGCCGGCATCCACCAATTCGATCAATGTCTTGCTGATGCCGTCCTTTTCGTCCGGGATTAGCCTTGATTCAAACGTGATGGGGTTTAGCAGCGCGCGCGTCAGCCAGTCTTTAAGCGCCGGTAGGCCTTTGTCTTCATAGACACCGCTGGAAGCGCGGTCGCTGATGGAAACAATGCCGATGGTGACCGGGTCGGGGGGAAGGGTGTGCTCGCTGCTGCTCATAGGTGTCACTTCAGGCATCTAGCCCGCTGTAGCCTTCGCTCGGGTTCAATTCCGGTGCGGGTTGCTCCTGGGCCGCTGTTAAAGCTTCGCGCACCATCTGGAAAATATCGCGGTAGGCGCGGCCATGGCGCGGCGCCAAGCCGGGCTTTTCGGGCTTTGCATCCTTACGGGCCTGGCGCACCAAAGCACGCAGATTCTGGCTGTCGGTGGTGGGGCTCAAGGTGATCCACTGGCCCACAGCGTCATCATCGGCCACCAAACGGTCGCGCCACTGCTCGGCTTGGTGGAGCAGCAGGGTTTCCTTGGCTGAGGGCATGTGCTGCTCTTCCAGCGCGGCGCGGATTTCATCGTGCTTGCTGTCTTCGAGCTTGCGCATCAGCTTGCCGATGAACTGCATTTGCCGGCGAATGCCTTCGAAGTTGGTGATGCGCTTGCATTCGGCCACCGCATCCACCAGCTTTTCCGGCAGGTCCAGGCGGGCGATAAAGTCCGCGCGCAGGGTCAGCAAATCCTCACCGAGCTTCTGTAGTTCGGTGCTTTCGCGCTTGAGGTCGGTACGGGTGGGCTCATCAGTGCCCTTGAGTTCGCGCTTGTACTCCAGGTCGAGTGCGCTGCCCTCGGCAACGAACTGTCCTCTGACGTAATAGCCTTTTTTTAGTTTGCGTGACATAGCCAAGTATCATAGCCTTCGCCATGAAGAAACACCCATCCCCTGCGCTCGCCGCCGCCCCACAGTCCAAAACAGCTGCCAATAGCGCGGCCAAACCCTCGGACTCGGGCTTTGCCTACACCCTGCCGTATTTCGAATCCCTGGTGGATATTGCTCTGGATGAGGCCAAAAAGGCCGGTGCCACCGATGCCGGTGCTGAAGTGTCCGAAGGCTGCGGCCTGAGCGTCTCGGTGCGCAATGGCGAGCTGGAAAACGTGGAACGTAACCGCGACAAGTCGCTGGGCGTGACGGTCTATGTCGGTCATCGACGTGGCAATGCCAGCACCTCTGACTTCTCTCCGGCGGCGATTGCGCAAACCGTTCGCGCCGCTTACGACATTGCGCGCTTCACTGCCGAGGACACCTTTGCCAGCTTGCCTGACGAGGTCGACATTGCCCCCGTTGCCGACCGCGACCGCGCGCTGGACTTGTTCCACCCCTGGGCTGTGACCAGCGAACAAGCGGCCAAGTTGGCACTTGAATGCGAAGCAGCTGCGCTGTCGGTAGACAAACGCATTACCAATAGCGAAGGCGCCGCGGTTTCAGCCCAGCAGTCGCAATTTTTCAGCGCCCACACCCATGGTTTCCGCGGTGGCTACGCCAGTTCGCGCCATTCTCTTTCCGTGTCGCCGATTGCCGGCAAGGGCGCCGACATGCAGCGCGACGCTTGGTACAGTTCGCAGCGCAAAGCCTCCGAACTGGCATCCGCCGAGGCTGTGGGCCGCTACGCCGCAGAGCGGGCATTGAGCCGCCTCAAGTCGCGCAAAATTTCCACGCGCGAGTGCCCGGTCCTGTTTGAATCGCCCCTGGCTGCCGGCCTTCTAGGTACCTTTGTGCAGGCTGTCAGTGGTGGATCTCTCTATCGCAAGAGCTCGTTTTTGCTCGACAGCATGGGTAAGCGGGTGTTCCCCAAGCACATCGACATCTTTGAGGACCCATTCATCATGGGCGGCAAAGGCAGTTCGCCTTTCGATGATGAAGGGGTGCGCGTGCAAGCGCGCCAAGTGGTGGATGCCGGCAAGGTTGGCGGCTACTTTTTGAGCAGTTACTCCGCACGCAAGCTGGGGTTGCGGACCACGGGCAATTCCGGCGGCTCCCATAACCTGACCTTTACGTCGCGCCTGACGCTGCCCGGGGATGACCTCGACGCCATGTTGCAGCGCTTGGGAACCGGCTTGCTGGTAACGGAGTTGATGGGGCAGGGCGTGAACTATGTCACCGGTGACTATTCGCGCGGTGCCAGTGGTTTCTGGGTGGAGAAGGGGCGCATCAAATACCCGGTTCAAGAGATCACCATCGCGGGCAATATGAAAGCCATGTTCAAGGGAATTTTGGCGGTTGGGGCGGACACCTACAACTATGGCGCCAAGACCGTTGGGTCGATCTTGATTGACAAGATGAAGGTTGCAGGTAGCTGATACTTTGGGTTTGAGGGGAAAGCCTCAAACCCAAATAGTGTTAACCAGCAAGAGCAGTTTTGACGGCCGCTGAGACCGTACCCATTTCAGCCTTGCCAGCCAGACGCGTCTTCACCACGCCCATCACCTTGCCCATATCTCCAGGGCCTTTGGCACCAATCTCGGCAACGATAGCCTTCACCTCAGCCAGCACTTCGTCAGCTGACATCCGCTGCGGCAAATAGACCTTCAGTACTTCAATCTCTGCAGCTTCCTTGTCGGCCAGATCCTGACGACCTGCCGATTCAAACGCTGCGATCGAGTCCTTGCGCTGCTTGATCAACTTATCTACCAAGGCCACCACATCGGCGTCAGTTAGCACAATGCGTTCGTCTACCTCGCGCTGCTTGCAGGCAGACAGTAGCAGGCGGATGGTGCCCAGGCGCTCGCTGTCTTTGGCGCGCATGGCGTTCTTCATGTCTTCGGTGACTTGGTCTTTGAGGGACATAGCGTGTTCTCGTTGAAGTGATTCGGGACTTGGCATGAAAAATGCCCGCCAGAGCGTCCCCAGGCGAGCATTTTTTGGACCGACATGCTCCTGGGAGCTTGCGGGCCGGAAGCCAGTGAAGGCTTCGTGTACGAAACTTAGAGCAGTTTCTTGGGCCGAAACTTGGAAAAGTTTCTTAGGCCGAAACTTAGAAAAGTTTCTTGGGCAATTGCATGCTGCGAATGCGCTTGTAGTTGCGCTTGACGGCGGCAGCCTTTTTGCGCTTGCGCTCTGCAGTGGGCTTCTCGTAGAACTCGCGTGCGCGCAAGTCAGTCAGCAGGCCCAGCTTTTCGATGGTGCGCTTGAAGCGACGCAGTGCTACGTCAAATGGTTCGTTTTCTTTTACGCGAATGGTTGTCATTAATTAATGGATTCCAAATTGTGCTGGTCAATGGTCACGGGGGAAGATCGGTGCCCCACACGCC
>CAIQYP010000338.1 GCA_903876045.1 uncultured beta proteobacterium
GCTCAGGGAGGAAAAGCGGGAGGTAGCAAGCTACCCAAGTCCAAATTTAACAAGAATTGGCAATTCACACAAGCGGATTTATCAAATAACCTTGCGATATAGTCTGATATTTCCCAGCACACCCTCTATAAGTTGCTTCAACTCCCGAAGAAATGAGTCTGCAATAAGACGTTATACAAGTAGATGCAGGACGCAAACCAACTTTCAGGCACAATTTTCATATGACCACATACGCCCCCTTCCCTAACGGACGTCCACGCCGTCTGCGTCGCGACGTTTTTACCCGCAACCTGGTTCGTGAAAACAACCTGACGGCCCATGACCTGATTTACCCCGTTTTTGTGGTCGACGGTCAGAGACAACGTGTTTCTGTCGCATCGATGCCGGGCGTAGAGCGTCTCAGCCTGGACTTACTGCTGCCGGTGGCCGAGGAATGCGTCAAGTTGCAAATTCCAGTGATGGCCCTGTTCCCAGTGATTGACCAATCACTTAAAGACTATGGCGGCGCCGAGGCCCTAAATCCGGACGGCCTCATCCCCCGCGTAGTGCGTGCGCTCAAAAAAGAGTTTCCCGACTTGGGCGTCATGACCGATGTGGCGCTGGACCCGTTCACCAGCCACGGTCAGGACGGCTTGCCCGATACCCGACCCGAAACTGAAGGCTACATCCTCAATGACGAGACCACCAAGGCGCTGGTGCAGCAGGCCCTGACGCAAGCCCGCGCTGGTGTCGACATCGTGGCTCCCAGCGACATGATGGATGGCCGCATCGGTGCGATCCGCGCCGCTTTGGAAGCGGAAAAGCTCGTGCACACCCGCATCATGGCCTACAGCGCCAAGTACGCGAGTGCCTTTTATGGGCCGTTCCGAGATGCCGTGGGCTCAGCAGTTAATCTGGGAAAAAGTAACAAAAAGACCTACCAGATGGACCCCGGCAACAGCGACGAGGCTCTGCGCGAAGTGGCCATGGATATTGCTGAAGGCGCTGACATGGTGATGGTCAAGCCCGGAATGCCCTATCTGGACGTGGTGCGCCGCGTCAAAGACGAATTTAAAATCCCGACCTTTGCCTATCAGGTGTCGGGCGAATACGCGATGCTCAAGGCGGCCGCGGCCAACGGATGGCTAGACCATGACGCGGTGATGATGGAAAGCCTGCTGGCATTCAAACGCGCTGGTGCCGATGGCGTGCTGACCTACTTTGCCCGGGACGCTGCCAAATTGCTGCAAAGCCGCTAGAACCCGGCACCCAGGCTCACCGGAACAACATGCGCATCTTCCAGATTCAAAGCACCGCCGCCAATGAAGGGGATGATCTGGCGAACCTGCTAGCGCACGGTCTGCCAGACAACGGATTTGTATGGATCAGCTGCACCAGCAAGCAATTTGAAGCCCAACTGCCAGCCATTCAGCAATGCTTACTGCAGTTGTGCGATCAGCCTCTGCTCGATCTGCACGTCTCTGACCTGCTCAACAACCAATTGCCTTCACACTACGACTACACCTCGCAATACGATGTCGTCGTCTTTCGGCGCCTGGCGGCCGCCAGTGCAACGGCGGGCAGTTTGGCGCACGGATCCACTCAAATGCCAGCCACCAGCAAAGGCGGCCCGCCAATTTTGCGGCGCATAGACACCAGTCCAGTCGGCTTCGCCATCTTTGACAGGGTGCTGCTGAGCGTGCATCCCAGCGACTGCGCAGTGCGTGACACCTACGCCAGCAAATTGATGCAAGCTGCCAGCACCGATGTGCGCACGACGGGAACGCGCTTCCCAAGTAACCCGGCCGATTTGATGCTGCGCATCGTCAATCTAATGGTGGATGGCTACCTCGCCCTGCGCCGTGAACTAACGCACCAGCTCGACCACTGGCAGACCGAGTTACTCAACCCAAAGGCCCGCTTTGCCAATTGGTCGGCGCTGCTCGATGCACGTCTGGCACTGCACCAACTGGATGAAATCTGTGAAGACCAGCGCTCCTGCATCCAGGACTGGATTGAGGCCATCAAGACCTGGCCAGAAGCCGACAGTCCCAATGATGCCCGCGAGCGTGAGTTGCTGCAGGTACGCAGCCGTGACGTGCTGGAGCACATTGAGCGCGTGGTGCACCACGTACAACGCCTGGAACAAAGCGCTGAGACTGCCGTGCAAATGCACTTCAGCGCGCAAAGCCACCGAACCAATGACATCATGCGCACGCTCACTTCGCTAACAGCCATCTTTCTGCCACTGAATTTAATTGCAGCCATCTTCGGCATGAATTTCGACTCCATCCCACTGTTGCATCTGCACAGCGGCTTCTGGTGGGCTATGGGGGGCATGCTGGTGATTGCCAGCACGCTCAGCCTTGTGTTTTGGCGTAAGCGCTACATTTCGCGCACAGGCCGCTAAAGCCCTTATTCACTAGGTGGATTCCCTAGCGAACGCAGCTTCTGTCGCAAATTGACAATCAGGCGGCGCTTTTGAAGGCTAAGCTGCGTTTTGTGCGGCCAGAATGGCGCGCTTCGTGCATACCAGAATGAGCGCAGCGCAGTCGCGCTGTCAGGCTTACAACGAACCCGAGGGCACTACCTGTGGCTGAAAAAGTCGTCGTCAAAAATCTCTACAAAATCTTTGGCCATAGCCCCGAGCTCGCCATGCAGATGCTCAAGCGTGGTCTGAGCAAGGACGAAATCTTCCAACAAACTGGCATGGTGGTGGGCGTCAAGGACGCCAACTTTCACGTCAACGAGGGCGAAATTTTTGTCTTGATGGGGCTCTCAGGCTCCGGCAAATCAACCCTGATACGCCTGTTAAATCGGCTGGTGGATCCAACCCATGGCCAAATTCTGGTCGGTGGCAATGATGTGGCCACCATGACCAAGAAAGCCCTGATCGAGTTGCGCCGCAAGGACTTGGCTATGGTGTTCCAGTCCTTTGCCCTGCTGCCGCACCTCTCGGTGCTGCGCAACACAGCATTCGGCCTGGAAGTCGCTGGCGTCGACCGCAAAACCCGGGAAATCCGCGCGATGGAAGTGCTTGACCAGGTTGGCCTTAAATCGTTTGCGCAGCGTATGCCTGCTGAGCTTTCTGGTGGCATGCAGCAGCGCGTGGGTCTGGCTCGCGCGCTGGCAGTTGACCCCTCATTGATGTTGATGGATGAGGCTTTTTCTGCGCTGGACCCGCTCAAGCGCACCGAGATGCAGGAACTGTTGCTCAAACTACAAGCCGAGCAGCAGCGCACCATTGTGTTTGTCTCGCACGATCTGGACGAGGCGTTTCACATCGGCAACCGCATTGCCATCATGGAAGGTGGGCGCATTGTGCAGATCGGTACCCCCGACGAAATTTTGCGTAACCCCAGCGATGAATATGTACGTGCCTTTTTCAAAGGCGTGGATGTCAACAAATATCTGGTGGCCAAAGACGTCGCCAGTTCCGAAGAGACTCTGGTGATCCAAGCAGGCCACGACGCTACTGCCGATATGCGCGCTGCTATCGCCCGCCTGCGTGAAACCCAGCGCATGTATGCCTTTGTAGTAAACGCGGACGGTCGCCTGCAGGGCGCTGTATCCATAGACTCCATGTACCTCGCCTTAGAGGCCCAGGCCAGTCAGTTGTCTGAGGCATTTCTGGCGCACATCACACCTGTTCCGGGTTCCATGGTGTTGCGGGAGCTTGTGGGGCGCATCGTAAAGAACCCTGTGCCCTTGCCTGTGGTGGATGTCGACGAGCGGTATCTGGGCGTGGTCACCCAGACGATTTTGTTGAAAAAGATGGTGCAAGACGAGGAGAGCAGCCATGAGTGAAGCATTGCCCCTGGGGGAGTGGGTTGACCGCGGCGTCAAGTTCATTGTCGACAACGACGGCGGAACGCTGGAGCGCATGGGTTCGGGCATCGGCGACCTGACCGAAGGCATAGAGCTTGGCCTGCAAGCCATTCCCATGCCAGTGATAACCGCGTTGCTTGTAGCGATGGGCTTCTGGCGCGTGGGCTGGAAGTTCGCCCTGTTCTGCCTGGCCTGCTGCTATGTGATCAACGCCACCGGCTTCTGGCCGCAAACGATGGTGACGCTGGCGCTGATCATTGCCGCCACCGTCATTAGTCTGGTGCTGGGCCTGCCTCTGGGCATATGGGCCGCGCGCAGTGACCGGGTGGCTGCCATTGTGCGGCCCACACTGGACTTCATGCAGACGATGCCGGCCTTTGTGTATCTGATCCCGGCGGCCATGCTGTTTGGTCTGGGCCGGGTCCCGGGTGTGCTGGCCACTGTGATATTTGCCATGCCACCTGTGGTGCGTCTGACGTCATTGGGGATTCGCCAGGTCAACAAGGAGCAGGTGGAGGCCGGCATCACCTTTGGTTGCACGCAAACGCAAGTACTGTTCAAGGTGCAGATTCCTGGCGCCTTGCCCTCCATCATGGCCGGCATCAACCAGACCATCATGATGGCGCTGTCCATGGTCATCATCGCCTCCATGGTGGGGGCCGGCGGTCTGGGCAATGACGTACTGGCGAGCATTCAGCGGCTGGACATTGGCCTGGGCTTTGAGTCCGGCCTAGCCGTCGTGTTGCTGGCCATCATGCTGGACCGCATTACCGAAACATTCGGCGCCCAGGGAAAACGCCAATCGCTCAGGGATAAACTCGGGCTTGCCCCCAAAGACAATGGCTCCTGACAACCGACTGCCCTGATGGATCTCACCGCTTCCCGCCGCCCGGGCCCGCTGCCCAAGCACCGCTTTGTTTTTCTGACATTGCACAACTACTCCTTAATTGCGCTGTCCAGCGCGGTCGAGGCGTTGCGCATGGCAAACCGAGTGGCCGAGCAGGACGTCTATGAGTGGACGCTGGCGAGCCTGGACGGCAAGCCAGTGGCGGCCAGCAATGGATTGTCCATGTCGCCGACGGTGGCGATTGAGGACATAGGCCCTGCCAACATCGTGTTCGTCTGCGGCGGCATCAACGTCGAGCAGGCGGTCACGCCAGATCTAATTGCCGCGCTGCGTCGATTTGCCCAGCGCCTGGTACCACTGGGCTCACTGTGCACCGGCGGCTATGCACTGGCTAAGGCCGGTCTGCTGGACAAGTACAAGGCCGTGGTGCACTGGGAAAACATGTCGGCTCTGGAAGAACAATTTCCGGCCGTGCAGTTTTCCAAACAGCTCTACGCCATTGACCGCGACCGGTACACCTGCTCCGGTGGCATTGCGCCGTTGGACCTGATGCTAAACATCATCAAGGACCACCTGGGTCGCGACATTGCGCCGCAGATTTCCGACCAGTTCATCCTGGACCGCATCCGAAGCGATCAGGATCGACAGCATGTGCCGCTGCTGGCGCGCGTGGGTCTATTCCACGAAAACCTGATTGAAGCTGCCGCACTGATGGAGGCGAATCTTGAAGAGCCGCTGTCGCTGGACGAGATTGCCCACCTCGTGGGCGTTTCACGGCGCCAGATCGAGCGCCTTTTCAAGCGTTACGTGGGCGAAGTGCCCACCAAGTACTACCTGGACATGCGTCTGCGCCGTGCGCGTGGTTTGTTGCTACAAACTTCCATGTCGATTATGGAAGTGGCCGTGGCCTGCGGTTTCCAGTCGCCACCACATTTTTCAAAGTGCTACCGCGATTTGTTTGGGCACACGCCTAGTGCGGAACGGCGCAATAGTCGTAGAGTTATCTTGGGTGAGGAACCGGGTGAGGCTGAGTTGGAGAACTAGTTTTCCTTGCGGGGCTTTTTTTCTTACCTATTTTTTTACGCCCCCATCTTTTACTCCCCCATCCCCCCGCCCCTTACCCCCCGTCGGGGTAAGGGGAGCTTAAGGCGGACAGCC
>CAIQYP010000339.1 GCA_903876045.1 uncultured beta proteobacterium
AGTCGCCTTGGGTGCCTGATTCTTGGCTTCTTCCTTGGCTAACTCGCGCTGGCGTTTGGCCTCGTCCAGCAGATACTTCTGGTAATCGTCCAGATCGCCATCGAACGGTTCCACACCGCCGCGTGACACCATCCAGAACTCGTCACACACGGCGCGCAGCAAGGCACGGTCGTGGCTGACCAGCATGACGGTGCCTTCAAACTCATTGAGCGCCATCGACAGCGCCTCGCGCGTTGCCAGATCCAGGTGATTGGTAGGCTCGTCCATCAGCAACAGGTTGGGACGCTGCCACACCAGCATGCACAGCACCAAACGGGCTTTTTCGCCGCCGCTCATGCTGCCCACGGCCTGCTTGACCATGTCGCCGCTGAAGTTAAAGTTGCCCAGAAAGCTGCGCAAATCCTGCTCGCGCGTGGCCTGGCCACCAAGCTTGCCGTTGGCGGTCATCTCTTTGACCATGTGGATCATGTGTTCCAGCGGGTTATCAGCCGGGCGCAGCACGTCGAGTTCCTGCTGGGCGAAGTAACCAATGTTCAGGCCCCGGCCCTCGGTCACTTCGCCGCCCAGAGGCTCCAGATCGCGTGCCACAGTTTTCACCAGTGTCGATTTGCCCTGACCGTTGGCGCCCAAAATGCCGATGCGCTGACCCGCCAGTACCGACTTGCTGACATTGCGGACGATCACGGTGGGCGGTGTCTTGGGCGGTGAGCCCTCCGGCGCGGGGTAGCCGAAGCTCACACCGGTCATAGACAGCATGGGGTTGGGCAGATTGGCAGGTTCAGCAAACTCAAAGGTGAAGTCGGCCTCATTCAGCAGCGGTGCAATCTTTTCCATGCGGTCCAGAGCCTTGACCCGGCTTTGCGCCTGCTTGGCCTTGCTGGCCTTGGCCTTGAAGCGGGCAATGAACTTCTGCAGGTGGGCAATCTTGTCCTGCTGCTTGGAGTAAGCGTTCTGTTGCAAATCCATCTGCTCGGCGCGCATGTCCTCAAACTTGCTGTAGTTGCCACCGTAGCGCATTAGTTTGGCAGCGTCGATGTGCAAGGTGACATTGGTCACCGCATCCAAAAACTCCCGGTCGTGGCTGATGACGACCATGGTGCCTTCGTACTTTTTGAGCCACGCTTCCAGCCAGACCAGGGCGTCCAAGTCCAGGTGGTTGGTGGGTTCGTCCAGCAGCAGCAGGTCGGACGGGCACATTAGCGCGCGTGCCAGTTGCAGACGCATACGCCAGCCGCCGGAAAAGCTGTTAACTGGATTTTCGAGTTCGGTGGTCTTGAAGCCCAGGCCCAGAATCAGCGCTTGCGCGCGTGCGGGCGCATCGTGCTCGCCCGCATCGTGCAAGGCCATATAGGCGTGGGCCATGCGGTCGTAATCGTCTGTGGCCTCTGCAGCAGCCACCTCGATGCGGGCCAGATTGAGTTCAGTGTCACCTTCCACCACAAAGTCGGTCGCGCCTTGAGATGTTTCGGGCATGTCCTGCGCCACCTGACCCATGCGCCACTGGCTTGGGATAAAGAATTCCCCTGCGTCCTCGTGCAAGCTGCCGTTGAGCAAGGCAAACAGCGAGGATTTGCCTGCGCCATTGCGACCTACCAGACCGACTTTCTCCCCGGGGTTGAGTGTGACGGAGGCGCCGTCAAGCAGCACCTTGACGCCGCGGCGCAAGGTGATATTTTTTAGATTAATCATGCAGAGAGCGCTTCGCGCGTAAGAAGTAAAACCTGGTCCTCACCGGCACTGGTTTCGAGCCAGACGGCGGCCAGCGCAGGAAAAGCGGCCTCAAAGAAGGAGCGTTCATGGCCTATCTCAAGTACCAATACCGCGCCAGGGTTCATCACCCGGGGTACGTCGTTGATAAGGCTGCGGACAAAATCCATACCGTCTGCGCCGCCACTGCGGTTGCCATCCAGCGCGATCGCTGGTTCAGCCTGGTATTCGGGGGGAAGGGCAGACATGGATTCGGCATTCACATAGGGCGGATTGCACAGAATCAGATCGTAGGTTTTCTGCAGCGCCGTCAAGCCATCGGATTCAACCAACTGCACCCGGTTGCCCAAGTGATGGCGCTCTACATTGATGGCCGCAACCGCCAATGCGTCCTTGGAAATGTCGGCTGCATCCACGGTAGTGTCGGGATACACCAGCGCCGCGATGACGGCCAGGCTGCCGTTGCCGGTGCACAGGTCCAGCAGCGCATGCGTATCCTCGCGCAACCAGTAATCCAGGCCACCCTCGACCAGCAGTTCGGCAATCAAGGAGCGCGGCACGATCGCCCGCTCGTCGACGTAAAAGGACACTCCTTGCAGCCAAGCCTCACGCGTGAGGTAAGCCGCCGGTTTGCGCGACGCGATGCGGGCTTCAATCAAAGTCGCGCATTTTTCGCTTTCAGCTGCCGAAATCGGCCGCATTTCGTGCGATTGTGGACCTTCCAATTCGGTATCTAGTGCAAGACCTAGGCTCCAAAGCACCAGCCAGGCGGCCTCGTCACGGGCGTTGGTGGTTCCATGTCCAAAGCAAACGCCGGCCTCTGCCAGACGAGCGGCCGAAGTCTCGATCAAATTAATCAGGGTCATGTGAGCGCCTGATCGTTCAGGTTTTGCAGCACGCGCTGGTAGATGTTTTTCAAAGGCTCGATTTCAGCGACGTTCACGTATTCATTGATCTGATGGATGGTGGCGTTGGGCGGGCCCAATTCAACGACCTGGGGACATATCTGCGCAATAAAGCGGCCATCGCTGGTACCGCCGGTGGTGGAAAGCTGGGTCTTCAGACCGGTTTCGCTGAGGATGGCCTGACACACCGCGTCAACAAGGGTCCCGGGCGTGGTCAAAAACGGCAAACCGCCAACCACCCAGTCCACGTTGTATTCCAAGTGGTGTGCGTCCAGCACCGCGGTCAGTCGCTGCTGCAAGGAGGAAACGGTGGATTCTGTAGAAAAGCGAAAGTTGAAATCAATCACTGCGTTACCGGGAATTACGTTTCCGGCGCCCGTTCCCGAGTGAAAATTGCTGATCTGCCACGTGGTAGGCGGGAAGAAGTCGTTGCCCGCATCCCACTGTATCGACACGAGTTCCGCCAGGACCGGTGCAACCAGATGAATTGGATTTTTGGCTAGATGGGGATAGGCAATGTGGCCTTGCAAGCCTTTGACAGCGAGCCGTCCACTCATGGAACCCCGTCGCCCATTTTTTATCATGTCGCCTGTGCGTTCGACCGAGGTGGGTTCACCGACGATGCAATAGTCCAACTTCTCGCCACGCTCCTGCAGTGCCTTGCAAACCACCACCGTGCCATCGTTTGCCGGGCCTTCCTCATCGCTCGTGAGCAGCAGAGCGATGTTCAAATTCGGCGCCGGCGTGCTTTGCAAGAAATCTTCAATGGCAACAACAAAAGCGGCCAGGGACGTTTTCATATCTGAAGCACCGCGGCCAAACAACTTGCCGTCGCGGTGTGTGGGCACAAAAGGCGCGCTATGCCACTCATTCAGAGGTCCGGTGGGTACCACATCGGTGTGGCCGGCAAACACAAACGTCTTGGCGTTTGCTACTGACGCGCGTCGCACAGCCCACAGGTTGGTGACACGGAAATCTTCTGGCCCGCTAACGATTGTTTCGCAGGCAAAACCCAAAGGGGTAAGTCGCGCAGCAATCAGGTCTTGGCAGCCTTCATCTGATGGGGTGAGCGATGCGCGGGATAGCAATTGCTCGGTCAGGTACAACGTCTGACTCATCAATGCTTCACGTCCAGGGTAATTTCGGTAAACGAGGCGCCTTCTTCTTCCTCATCGGGCACGGCTGCGGCCTGCGCTTTTTGTGTGAAGTCGTTTTGCATGCGCCACATCAGGTTGGTGGGCGAGTCGGCGTGGGACAGGCCTTCCTTGCGGTCGACCGCACCGCTCACAATCAGGCGGGCGATATCGTGCTCGAAAGATTGAGAGCCTTCGGCCATAGATTTTTCCATGGCCTCTTTCACGCCAGAGAAATCGCCTTTTTCAATCAACTCAGCAATCAACTTGGTGTTGAGCATGATTTCCACAGCGGGTGTGCGCTTGCCATTGGTGGTGCGCAACAGGCGTTGCGATACCACGGCCTTCATGGCCGCAGCCAGATCGCCCAGCATGGTGGCGCGCACTTCGACCGGGTAGAAACTCAATATCCGGTTAAGCGCCTGGTAGCTGTTGTTCGCGTGCATAGTGGCCAGGCATAAATGGCCCGACTGTGCATAGGCAATCGCCGCTGACATGGTTTCCCGGTCGCGGATTTCGCCAATCAGAATCACATCCGGCGCCTGACGCAGGGCGTTCTTTAGCGCCACCTCCAGGCTTTCGGTATCGGTGCCGATTTCGCGCTGGTTGACCACCGAGCGCTTGTTCTTGAACAGAAACTCGATTGGGTCCTCGATCGTCAGAATGTGACCCGTGGTGTTTTCATTGCGGTAATCCAACATGGAAGCCAGCGTGGTGCTCTTGCCGGCACCGGTGGCACCCACCATCAGCAGCAAGCCGCGCTTTTCCATGATCAGGTCGCCCAAAACCAGTGGCACATTCAGGTCATCCAGCGATGGCACATCTACCGCGATAAAGCGAATCACAGCGGCAATGGTGCCGCGCTGTCGCATGGCGCTGACCCGGAAGCGACCCACGCCGGAAAGGGGAAAACCCATATTGAGTTCACCCGTTTCTTCCAACTCTGCCATGCGCTCGGGGGGGATCACTTCGGCCAACAGGTTGCGCGGCGCATCAAAGGGCAGCAACTGTGCGTTGATGGGCACGCATTGCCCGTTGATCTTGATCAGCGCCGGAGCCATGGCTGACAAGTACACGTCCGAAGCCTTTTTCTCACCCATCAGGCGAAGAATGCGCTCCATCGTCCCAGCAGGACTTGTCGTTGCCATAATGTCGCCTCCCGAAGTAAAAGAACTTAGTCGCGCAGTAGATCGTTCAAGGACGTTTTGGCCCGGGTCTGGGCATCCACGCGCTTGACGATCACGGCGCAATACAGGCTGTACTTGCCGTCGGCGCTCGGAAGGTTGCCCGACACCACCACTGAACCCGAAGGAATGCGGCCATAGGTCACGGTTCCGGTGGCACGGTCATAAATCTTGGTGCTCTGGCCGATATACACGCCCATGGAGATCACCGAGTTCTCTTCCACGATCACGCCTTCGACGACTTCAGAGCGGGCGCCGATGAAGCAGTTGTCTTCAATGATGGTGGGGCCGGCTTGCATGGGTTCGAGTACACCACCAATGCCGACGCCGCCTGACAGGTGCACGTTCTTGCCAATCTGCGCGCACGAACCCACGGTGGCCCAAGTGTCAACCATCGTGCCTTCGTCCACATAGGCGCCGATGTTTACGTAGGACGGCATAAGGATCACGCCTTTGCCCAGGTAGCTGCCACGACGCGCCACTGCGGGTGGCACTACGCGCACGCCCGAGGCCTTCATGCCTTCTTCGTCCATGTGCGCAAACTTGGTTTGCACCTTGTCGTAAAAGCCAAGGTCACCGGCCTTGATGACTTCGTTGTCCTTCAGGCGGAAACTGAGCAAAACGGCTTTCTTGATCCACTGGTGGGTGGTCCACTGGCCCACCGACTCACGCGTAGCCACGCGCAGCTTGCCGGAATTGAGCTGCGCAATCACGTGCTCAACAGCCTCAGTCACCTCTTTGGGAGCGGACGCGATGGACAAATTGGCACGGTTGTCCCAAGCCTGGTCGATGATGGTTTGAAGTTGTTGTGTCATGGGAAAAAAGTTAAGGGTTGGGTTCAGGATCTGGATTGCACGAACTGGACGATGCGCCCTGCGGCTTCCACGCATTCATCGGTCTCGGCGACCAAAGCCATGCGGATGCGGCCAGCGCCCGGATTGCTTCCATGCGCCTCGCGCGCCAGAAAGCTGCCCGGCAATACGGTGACATTGTAATTTGCGAGCAGGTCACGGGCGAAGTCGGTGTCACTGCCCTGCACTTTGGCCCACAAATAGAAGCCCGCATCGGGCAGAGCAACGTCCAGGACGGCGGACAACATTGGTGTCACCTGCGCAAATTTGGTCCGATATTTTGCGCGGTTTTCGACCACATGGGATTCGTCGTTCCAGGCGGCGATGCTGGCGGATTGCACTACCGGGCTCATGGCGCTGCCGTGGTAGGTGCGGTAGAGCAGAAATTGTTTGATCAATGCCGGGTCACCCGCGCAAAAGCCACTGCGCAGTCCCGGCACGTTGCTGCGCTTGGACAGGCTGGTGAAGGAAACCAGGTTCTTGAAGTCGTGCCGACCCAACTTGGCTGCAGCTTCCAGTCCACCCAGCGGTGGCTCGTCGCGGAAGTAGATTTCGCTATAGCACTCGTCTGACGCAATGACAAAGCCAAAGCGGTCACTCAAGTCAAATAACTTGGCCCATTCCGAAAGAGGCATGACCGCACCAGCCGGGTTTCCCGGGGAGCATACGAACAACAGCTGGGTACGCGCCCAGACCGATTCGGGCACGCTATCCCAGTCCTGGGCGAAATTGCGCGCCGGGTCCGAAGGCACAAAGTACGGCTCTGCACTGGCCAGGTAGGCTGCACCTTCGTAAATTTGGTAGAACGGGTTGGGGCAGACCACCAGAGTTGGCTGTCCATCTTCGCGCGGTTGCAGCACCGTCTGCGCGAAGGCAAACAAGGCCTCGCGTGAGCCGTTGACCGGCAAAACCTGGGCGCTATCCAGTTGCAAGCCATAACGGCGTTGCATCCAGTCTGTCATTGCCTTTCGCAATGCCGGATCGCCCGCGGTGGCGGGATAAACAGACAAGCCGCCACTGTTCAGAATGGCATCGCAATACGCCTGTTTGACCAGATCTGGTGCGGCATGGCGCGGCTCACCAATCCCCAGGCTAATGGGTGAATAGTTGGGGTTGGGCGTCACTTGTGAAAACAACTGGCGCAGGCGCTCAAACGGGTAGGCTTGCAGGCGTGACAAATTGGGGTTCATGGGCGGGAATTATGTCTGAGCATTCGCTAAACTCGGCTCTGTCAGACTTTGGGGCAAGCTGTGCCGTTAAACGCGAGAGGATTTATGACATCAACATTGTCCAATGCAGGCGCTATCTATCTGGATACTGACCTTGCTTTGTCACAGATCGGCGATGTGGAAGCCATGAACAGTATGCTGGCCATGCTCCAGGACACACTGGAAAAAGACCTTCCCCAGATTGACGATTTTTTGCGCGCAGGTGATGTTGCCAATGCCAACCGCTTGCTGCATTCCCTCAAGGGATTTGTGCCCATTTTCTCCGGACCCGACCTGTGTGCCCATGTTGTTCTGGTTGAAGGTATGAGCAAGGACATGCAGAGCAAAACAGCAGCGCCAGCCTATCTGGTCTTAAAGCCACAGTTGGAGCAGTTGCTGGCCGAGGTTCGCGCCCATCTCTTCACGGTTACGTCCTGAATAGTCCAAGGAGCCTGTCGCCATGGATGTAAAACGAGCCCGCGTGATCGTGGTCGAAGATGAAAAGATCATGAGCACCTTTATTCTGGGCAATTTGCGCCGTCTCGGAATACTGGACCTTTACGCCTTTCAGGACGGTGCGGCAGCCCTGCGCGAAATTGCCACCCTCAAGCCGGATCTGATACTCACGGATGTGCACATGCAGCCCATGGGTGGCATCGCGTTTGTGCGCAATTTGCGCGCTTCAGCCAATTCTCAAATTGCCAATACCCCGGTGATATTCCTCAGCGCCGACTCCAGTGCCGCCACCGTGGGTGAGGCCTTGCCGCTGGGAGTCGCTGGCTACATCGTCAAGCCGCCCAGTCTGGCTGCACTGGACGCCAAAATCGAACTAGCGCTAAACGGCCCCAAAGGCAGCAAGTAGCAAGTATGTGGCCCATCGGGCGCAAGGGCATGCACGGTATCATCAAGCCTGTAGCCGCCCCCGGGTGGCTTGAGAAAACCCAATGAAATCAAAGCTGATCCCGTCACGTGCGTCTTAATTCAATCAAGTTATCCGGCTTCAAATCCTTTGCCGAGCCCACCAACTTTCTGCTGCCCGGGCAGTTGGTAGGCGTGGTTGGGCCCAACGGATGCGGCAAATCCAACATCATGGATGCGGTGCGCTGGGTGCTGGGCGAAAGCAAAGCCAGTGAATTGCGTGGCGAGTCCATGCAGGACGTGATTTTTAACGGCACCAATACGCGTAAGCCGGCCAGCCGCTCCAGTGTGGAATTGGTGTTTGACAATGCCGATCACCGGGCCGGTGGCCAGTGGGGTCAATTTGGCGAGATTGCGGTCAAGCGGGTGCTGACGCGTGACGGTGGTTCCAGCTACTTCATCAATAACCAGCCAGTGCGCCGTCGCGATGTGCAGGACGTATTTTTGGGCACCGGTCTCGGTCCCCGCGCCTACGCCATCATTGGCCAGGGCACGATTAGCCGCATCATCGAATCCAAGCCGGAAGAGCTACGCCTGTTCCTGGAAGAAGCGGCTGGCGTGTCCAAATACAAGGAACGCCGTCGCGAGACAGAGAACCGTCTCTCTGACACGCGCGAAAACCTGACCCGGGTGGAAGACATCCTGCGAGAGCTCAATGCCAACCTGGAAAAGCTGGAAAAGCAGGCCGAGGTAGCCAAGAAGTACAACGCATTGCAGGCCGAAGTCACCCAGAAGCAGCACCAGCAATGGTTCCTCAAGCGTGCCGAGGCACTTGCGGACCAGTCAAAAGTGCAAACCGATGGGCTGGCAGCAGTTAATGCGTTGGAAGCGCGTATGGCCGATTTGCGCCATATCGAGTCTGAACTGGAGACCGTGCGTCAGGCGCATTACGCAGCCGGTGACCAAGTGAACCAGGCGCAGGGTCTGCTGTATGAAGCCAGCACCGATGTGGGTCGTCTTGAAGCTGAAATCCGCTTTGTGGTGGAAGGGCGCCAGCGTGTCGAGCAGCGCCTGGTCACATTGAAAGAGCAGATCGCCCAATGGGCCACGCGCCGCGAAGATGCGCAGGGTGAAATCGAGCGTCTGGCTGAACTGGCCCTGCATGGCGAAGAGCAAGCCGAGCTTTTGGCCGCGCAGGTGGAAGATCAAGCACAGCAATTGCCCGATATGGAAGAGGCGTTGGCCAAAGCCCAAAGTGCGGCCAATGAGCAGCGTGGCGCTGTGGTGCAGGTGCAGCAGCAGATTCAGGTGCTGGCCGCCGAGCAGCGCAGCATCGAGGAGCAAAGCCGCGCCTTAAGCACGCGGCGCGAGCGTTTGGGCACGGACCGCAATACCTTGTCGGCCCCGGATGAAGAGCGTTTGCTCGAAGTTCAGCAGCAGTTTGAAGACGCGCAAGAAGCCAACGCCGTAGCCCAGGAGCGCTTGCATGACTTGCAGGAATCGGTTCCCGAACTGGATGAAACCCGCCGCAACGCCCAGCAGGCCGTCAACAGTGAATCGGCACGCCAGGCTGACCTTTCGGCGCGCATGGATGCGCTTAAGACCTTGCAAGAAAAGGTCAAGACTGACGGCAAGCTGCAGCCCTGGTTGGCCAAGCACGGCCTGGACCACTTGCAAGGGCTGTGGAGTCGCATCCACATCGAGTTAGGTTGGGAGAACGCACTGGAAGGCGCGCTGCGTGAGCGCCTGGGTGCGCTCGAAGTTTCGCGTCTGGACATGGTCAAAGCCTTTGCCAGCGACGCGCCACCGGCCAAGCTCGCCTTCTTTAGTCCACCGCTGGCGGCGGTGCCTGAAGCAGTAAGCGGCTTACCGCGCCTTTCTGAACTGCTGCGTGTAAACGACGCCGGTCAGCGCGCCGTGCTGGTGGATTGGCTGCACGGGTGCTACACCGCCACCAGTTTTGAAGACGCTTTGGCACAACGCAGCCAGCTTAAAGCGGGTGAAGCGATTTATGTGAAATCGGGCCATGTGGTATCCAGCCACAGCGTCAGCTTCTACGCACAGGATTCCGAGCAAGCTGGTCTGCTGGCCCGCGCCCAGGAAATTGAAAACCTGGAAAAGCAATTGCGTGCCCAAGTCTTGATTGCGGATGAATCTCGCGTGGCCTTGTCACGCGCTGAGAGTGCTTACGCGCAAAGTGCCCAGGCGCTGGTCAATGTGCGGCGTGAGGCAGCTGAGGCGCAAACGCGTAATCACGCGCTGCAGGTTGAGGTCTTGCGCCTGACCCAACTGGCCGAGCAGACCCGAGCCCGCAGCGCCCAGATCGACAGCGACATCGCTGAAGTGGATGCGCAACTGGAAGACTTGCAGGAGCGCCGCGTCACGGCGGAAGGCCGCTTTGAATCGCTGGACATGCAACTAGCCGACAGCCAGGAGCGCCACGCTCAGCTGGATGAGCGTGTGATTGAGTGGCAAAGCAAGCTCAGCCAAAGCCGCGAACAGCAGCGCAGCCTGGAACGCCAGGCCCAGGAAGCCGGTTTTGCCCAACGCAGCTTGCAGGCCCGCAATGCCGAGTTGTCGCGTGCAATAGAAACCGCAGATCAGCAGACCGCGTCCATCCTGGCGGAGGAGCAGCGGGCGCATGAAGAAATGACGCGCTTGACCGATGCAGCAGCCCAAGCCGGGTTGCAAAGCGCGTTGGCCCTGAAACTTGAGCGTGAGCAGGCGCTGGGTGCCAAGCGCAGCGAATACGACGACCTCACCGCAAAGCTGCGTGCCAGCGACGAGCGTCGCATGCAACTCGAACGCGAGCTTGACCCGCTGCGCCAGCGCATCATGGAATTCCAACTCAAGGAGCAGGCCGCGCGCCTGGGTTTTGAGCAATATGAAACGCAATTGGCCGATGCCAAGGCTGACTTGGTCGCACTCGAGCAAAGCATCAAAGACGGCAATGTTCGCCTCTTTGGCATGCAGACCGACATCGACCGCATTCAACGTGAAATCGCGGCCCTAGGTGCAGTCAATCTCGCGGCCCTGGACGAGCTCACAGCAGCCCGCGAGCGCAAGACCTTCCTGGACTCACAGAACACCGACCTGACCGATGCCATGACGACGCTGGAAGACGCCATTCGCAAAATCGACGCCGAAACACGCGAACTGCTGTCGGGCACCTTTAACCAGGTCAACGAGCATTTCGGCCGCATGTTTCCCGAGTTGTTTGGCGGCGGCAATGCGCGTCTGGTGATTACCGGGGACGAAATTCTGGACTCGGGCGTGCAGGTGATTGCGCAGCCGCCCGGCAAGAAGAACCAGACCATTCACCTGCTATCCGGTGGTGAAAAGGCGCTGACCGCTATCGCCCTGGTGTTTGCCATCTTCCAGCTAAACCCGGCACCGTTCTGTTTGTTGGACGAAGTGGACGCGCCGCTCGATGATGCCAATACCGAACGCTATGCCAAACTGGTGACCAGCATGAGCAAACACACGCAGTTCCTGTTTATCAGCCACAACAAAATTGCCATGGAAATGGCCGAGCAGTTGATCGGCGTGACCATGCAAGAGCAGGGTGTCTCGCGTATCGTGGCGGTGGACATGGAGTCCGCTATTTCATTCGCCGAAATGGCTTAGTTAAGGCCGAATCCCCATGAGCAATTTACAGATTGGATTGGCCGTCTCAGGCGGTGCAGTGTTGGTTGCAGTCATTGCCTACAACACATGGACCTCGCGCAAGAATGCGCCGCGCCAAGCCGCACCGGACGAACCGGTAGAGCCTGGTGGCCTGGAACCGGTTGAGCCCTCTTTTGCCGATACCGACCCACAGACGCCGCAAATAACACTGCCCATGCCGCCCAAGAAGCCTGCATTGGATGCGCTGATTGACGTGATTGCAGGCCTGGGCTTGGAGCCGAGCACGCCCGTGGTCTCGGGCGATGCCGCCATTGCAGCTTTGCCCGCCACGCGCCGCGCGGGCACCAAACCTTTTGCAGTGGAAGGATTCAACGTGGCAAGCTCGCAGTGGGAAGCCCCGGTTGCCGGTCAGCGCTACAACAGCTTCCAGGCGGGCGTGCAATTGGCCAACCGGACCGGTGCGCTGAACGAGATTGAGTATTCTGAATTTGTCGTCAAGACCCAGGCCTTTGCCGATGCCGTTGGCGCTACGCCGGATTTCCCGGAAATGCGGGATGAAGTGGCGCGTGCCCGTGAGCTGGATCAGTTTGCCAGCGACCACGATGCTCAACTGGGCTTTACCATTCGCGCCCGCAATGCTTCCTGGAGCCCTGGCTATGTTCAGCAAAACGCTGCCCGTCTGGGGTTTGTAGCCGGCACCATTCCTGGCCGTCTGGTGTTGACCGCTAGCCAGGAGGGGATGCCACCGGTGTTGGTGCTGAGTTTTGACTCGCAAGCCGCGCTGGCCGAAGACCCGGCACAATCCGCCATCCGGGATGTCAGCCTGCATCTGGATGTGGCGCAAGTGGACCGCAATGAAAAGCCATTCGAGCGCATGCGCGATGCCGCCTTTGGACTTGCGCAGGCCATGGACGGTGTGGTGACGGACGACAACGGGCATCCGCTGGCGCAAGAAACCATGGATGTGATTGGTAGCGAGTTGCAGACTTTGTACAACACGCTGGAGCAGCGGGATCTGGCGGCTGGTTCGCCTGTGGCGCGACGTTTGTTTTCTTGAAATTTTTCTGCTGGGAATGTTTTTTTACTACCCGATTTCTTACTCCCCCATTTTTTTACACCCCCATCCCCCCCGCCCCTTGCCCCCCGTCGGGACAAGGGGAGCCTAAGGCGGACAGCCCATTTGGTTGCTTCACTTCGGCTAAGGCGCCACAGGTGGAAGGTGCAGAGCCTTACTATATTTTCGAATTTCAAACTTCGTATTTCGTATTTCATTTTTTCTCTCCCCGTTTTCCGACGCTCGAAACTACTGGCGTGAGATGTACGCAATAAAAAAATAGGTGGCAACCTCCCGTAATTAATTCCATATTCGGCGCACAGCAACCAAATCGGCTATCCGCCTTAAGGCTCCCCTTACCCCGACGGGGGGTAAGGGGCGGGGGGATGGGGGAGTAAGAAACTGGGGGTGTAAAAAATTGGGGGAGTAGAAGATTTGAGGAGTAAAGAGAAATGACTAAGCAAGAGATAGATCCAATGCCAGAAGCAAATAACCTAGATCGTCAGCGCCTAGAAGCACTTCACTCCGAACTGCACCGCCACGCCCACAATTACTACGTGCTCGACGCTCCCACCGTGCCCGATGCCGAATACGACCGGCTATTCCGTGAACTGCAGGCTATCGAAGCCGCGTATCCACAATGGATCACGCCTGACTCGCCTACACAGCGCGTTGGCGGTAAACCGCTTGATCAGTTCGCCAGCGTGCGCCACGCGGTGCCCATGCTCAGTATTCGAACCGAAACCGATACCGAGTCGAGTGGTGCCCAGGCCTTCGACACCCGTGTGCGCAAGGAACTGGAGCTGACTGAAACCGAGGCTGCGGTGGAGTACGTGGCTGAACTGAAGTTTGATGGGCTGGCCATCAACCTGCGCTATGAAAACGGTGTGCTGGTGCAGGCCGCCACGCGCGGCGATGGAGAAAACGGCGAAGACGTAACGCAGAACATCCGCACCGTCGGGCAAATTCCGCTGCGCATTAGTGCCCCCAGGCTTGCCGCTGTGGGTGCTGCGCTGCCCCCCGAGGGGACGCGTTCCGCCCTGGAGCGGCCCGGCGGCGAACCATCGCTCTTGGCGGACGAAGTTCCAAAGGTGCTGGAAGTGCGGGGCGAGGTCTATATGCGGCGCGACGATTTTGAGGCGCTGAATGAGCGCCAGCGCGGGCGTATTGCTGCGGGCGAGAAAGGTGAAAAAACTTTTGTGAATCCGCGCAATGCCGCTGCCGGTGCCGTGCGCCAACTCGATCCGGCGATTGCCGCGCAGCGCCCCTTGAGCTTCTTCGCCTATGGCGTGGGCGAGGTGGCTCCGCAAAGCGTGGGCAGCTTGTTCGCCACCCATATGGAACTGCTGCAGACGCTTAAAAGCTGGGGCTTTCCCGTGGCGGATGAAATTCGCGTGGTGCGCGGTGCCGATGAATTGGTGGCTTTTCACCAGAACATTGCCCTGACCCGCGACCAACTGCCTTTTGACATCGACGGTGTGGTTTACAAAGTCAACAGCCTGGCTCTGCAGCAGCGCCTGGGTTTTGTCACCCGCGAGCCGCGCTGGGCCGTGGCGCACAAGTTCCCGGCGCAAGAACAAATGACCACAGTGCTGGCCATCGACGTGCAGGTCGGCCGCACCGGCAAGCTGACCCCTGTGGCCAAGCTGGCTCCGGTGTTTGTTGGTGGTGTCACGGTGACCAACGCCACCCTGCACAACGAGGACGAGGCCCGACGCAAGGATGTGCGCGTGGGCGATACCGTGATCGTGCGCCGCGCCGGTGACGTGATTCCTGAAGTGGTGGGTGTCGTGCCGCAGGCGGCCGATCAACCCCCGCGCGAGCGCAGCGCCATTTTCACCATGCCCCGGATCTGTCCGGTGTGTGGTTCTGCGGCCGTGCGTGAAGAGGGTGAGGCCGACTACCGTTGCACCGGTGGCTTGTTCTGCAACGCCCAGTGCAAGCAGGCCATATTGCACTTTGCCCAGCGCCGCGCCGTGGAGATCGAAGGATTGGGCGACAAACTGGTGGAGCAACTGGTGGATGCCAACATCATCCGCACGCTGCCGGACCTCTACCGCGTGGGCTTTGTTGCGCTGGCCAGTCTGGAGCGCATGGCCGAGAAATCGGCGCAAAACATTGTGGATGCGCTGGAAAAATCCAAGCAAACCACCTTGCCGCGTTTTCTGTTTGGCCTGGGTATTCGCCATGTCGGCGAGGCCACGGCCAAAGAACTGGCGCGGCATTTTGGTGGACTCGACGCCATCATGGACGCCACCGAAGAGGCGCTGCTGCAAGTCAACGACGTGGGCCCCATCGTGGCCAAAAGCCTGCGCACCTTCTTCGACCAGGCACACAACCGCGAGGTGGTGGAACAACTGCGCGCCTGTGGCATTTATTGGGAGGAGGGCGCAGCCAGCGCCGATTCACCCAAGCCCCTGGCAGGCATGACCTTTGTGCTCACCGGAACCTTGCCCACGCTGGGCCGTGACGATGCCAAGGACAAAATTGAAGCAGCCGGTGGCAAGGTCTCTGGCTCGGTCAGCAAAAAGACCAGTTATGTCGTGGCCGGGACCGAAGCCGGCAGCAAGCTGACCAAGGCGCAGGAACTCGGTGTTGCCGTGCTGGACGAAGCGGCACTGCTGGAGATGTTGAAGTGAGCGCACTGTCCGGCGACATGCATCAAACGGGTTGCGCAAAGAGCGCCACAAAGGATTTTTAATGACGGTACGTGAGATTTTAAAAATGGGCGACGCCCGCCTGTTGCGCATGGCTCAAGAGGTGACAGATTTTGACGGCGACGAACTGCACTTGCTGATCACCGACATGCTGGACACCATGCGCGCCGCCAATGGTGCGGGCTTGGCGGCGCCTCAAATTGGCGTCGATCTGCAACTGGTGACCTTCGGTAGCTTCGAGCGCAACCCGCGCTACCCCGACCGACCCGTGGTGCCACCCACGGTGCTGATCAACCCGACCATCACGCCAATCGGCGACGCAGAAGAGAGTGATTGGGAGGGCTGCCTGTCTGTGCCCGGCTTGCGTGGTGTGGTGCCGCGCTGGTCGCACATCCGCTACACCGGCTTCGACCAGTACGGCGACGCCATCGACCGCACAGTTGAAGGTTTCCACGCCCGCGTAGTGCAGCATGAGTGCGACCACCTGTGGGGCAAGCTCTATCCCATGCGCGTACGCGACTTCAGCCAGTTTGGCTACACCGAGGTGCTGTTTCCCGAGATCGCCGCCAACGAAGACGATTGAGTGAGGGGCAGAGAGCCACACGCAGTGGGCGAACGTGGGGGCAACAATCCCGCGCCGGGCCGCCCCAAGCGGGATTCGCCCCCTTGGGGGGCAGAGAGCCACACGCAGTGGGCGAAC
>CAIQYP010000340.1 GCA_903876045.1 uncultured beta proteobacterium
GAGCTACGTGCCGTGGATCGCCGCAGCTGGCGAGCTCAAGACCAAGCCGACGCAGCATACGGCCAAGCAGCTGCGCGAAATCGGCATTCAGGCCGATGCGCTGGTGTGCCGTGCCGACCGGCCTATTCCGACCGAAGAACGCAACAAGATTTCGCTGTTCTCTAACGTGCCCTTGTGGGGTGTGATTTCCATGTGGGATGTGGATACGATTTACAAAGTCCCGCGCATGCTTCACGAGCAAGGCCTAGATGGTCTGATTTGCGACAAACTGCGCTTGAGCACGCCTCCGGCTAATTTGAAGCGCTGGGACGATCTGGTCTATGAGACCGAGCACCCGCAGAGCGAAGTCAGCATAGCCATGGTCGGCAAGTACGTGGACCTTTCTGACAGCTACAAGTCGCTCAACGAAGCGATGCGCCATGCCGGCATGAAGAACCATGCCAAGGTCAAGATTGAATACATTGACTCCGAAACCATCACACCAGATAGCGTCTCGCAACTGGCCAAGTTCGATGCGATTCTGGTTCCTGGTGGCTTTGGCAAGCGTGGCATCGAAGGCAAGATTTGCGCTGCCCGCTTTGCCCGTGAACGCAAGGTGCCCTACCTGGGCATCTGCCTGGGTATGCAAGTTGCAACGATTGAATTTGCCCGCAATGTAGCCGGCCTGAGCAATGCCAACAGCACCGAGTTTGACCCCGAGAGCCCCAACCCCGTCATCGCATTGATTACCGAGTGGAAGGACGCCGACGGCACCATCAAGACACGTGATCACAACTCCAATCTGGGCGGCACCATGCGCCTGGGCGCGCAAAGTTCGGACGTTGCCAAAGGCACTCTGGCGCACCAGATCTATGGCGATGTGGTGACCGAACGCCATCGCCACCGTTACGAAGCCAATGTGAACTTCCTGGACCGCCTGCGCGCAGCCGGCTTGGTTATATCTGCGCTGACACAGCGTGAGCAGTTGACCGAGATGGTCGAGTTGCCCGTCAGCGTGCACCCCTGGTTTGTCGGTGTGCAGTTCCACCCGGAATTCAAATCCACACCCTGGAACGGCCACCCTCTGTTTAACGCCTTTGTCAAAGCGGCACTGGACCACCAAGCCACCGGCAAGACACTGAAAGTGGTGGCATGAACACCGCCGGACCACTCCAAGGTGCGATGGCCCCTATGGGGGACCGCGTGGCACGCGAAGCGGCATGGGTGGAGGCCTTATGAAGTTGTGCGGCTTTGACGTGGGCTTGCAGCATCGTCTGTTTCTGATCGCCGGCCCCTGCGTGGTTGAGTCAGAGCAGTTGCAAATGGATACCGCTGGCACGCTGAAGGAAATAACCGACAGCCTGGGCATCCCCTTCATCTTCAAGAGCAGCTTTGACAAGGCCAACCGCACCAGCGAATCAGCATTTCGGGGTCTTGGTATGGAAAAAGGCCTGGAAATTCTGGCCAAGGTCAAGCGCGAAATTGGCGTGCCAGTGCTTACTGACATCCATTCCATTGACCAAATTACCCAGGTGGCCTCCGTGGTGGATGTGCTGCAAACCCCGGCCCTGCTGTGCCGCCAGACCGACTTTATTCATGCCGTGGCCTTGTCGGGCAAACCGGTGAATATCAAGAAGGGCCAGTTCATGGCGCCGGGCGACATGAAAAATGTCATCGTCAAGGCCCGTGCGGCGGCCAAAGCCGCCGGGGTGAATGAAGACAACTTCATGGCCTGCGAACGCGGCGTCAGCTTTGGCTACAACAACCTGGTGAGTGATATGCGCTCACTGGCCATCATGCGTGAGTGCGGCGTGCCTATCGTGTTTGACGCCACGCACTCGGTGCAGTTGCCCGGTGGGGCAGGCACCAGCAGCGGCGGTGTACGCGAGATGGTGCCGGTGTTGGCACGTGCCGCGGTGGCCGTTGGCGTGGCCGGTGTGTTCATGGAAACCCACCCTGACCCGGCCAACGCGATGTGTGATGGCCCCAACGCCGTACCCCTGCGCCACATGAAAGCTTTGCTTGAGACATTGGTTGCACTGGATTACGTAACCAAAAAAACTCCGTTTCTGGAGAATAATTTTCAATAATGGCTGCAAGATCAAAGTAGCCCCATTTTTTGTATCGTTTAGAAAGAAAACCATGAGCGCAATTGTTGATATCGTCGGCCGTGAAATTCTCGACTCCCGTGGCAACCCCACCGTGGAATGCGATGTTTTGCTGGAATCTGGAACTATGGGCCGTGCCGCGGTACCAAGCGGCGCGTCCACGGGCTCACGCGAAGCCATCGAACTGCGTGACGGTGACAAAAAGCGTTATCTCGGCAAAGGCGTGCTCAAGGCCGTAGAACACATCAATACCGAAATCTCTGAAGCCGTGCTGGGTCTGGACGCTTCCGAGCAGTCCTTCCTGGACAAGACCCTGATTGACCTGGACGGCACCGAAAACAAATCGCGCCTCGGTGCCAACGCCATGCTGGCCGTATCGATGGCGGTGGCCCGCGCTGCTGCTGAAGAGTCCGGTCTGCCGCTGTACCGCTACTTCGGCGGCATGTCGGCCGTGCAGTTGCCCGTACCGATGATGAACGTCTTCAACGGCGGCGAGCACGCCAACAACAACCTCGACCTGCAGGAGTTGATGATCATTCCGCTGGGCGCGCCCAGTTTCCGTGAAGCGCTGCGTTATGGCGCGGAAGTGTTCCATGCGCTGAAGAAAATCCTGCACGACAAGGGCATCAGCACGGCGGTCGGCGACGAAGGCGGCTTTGCCCCCAATGTGGCCAACCACGAAGCCGCTATCCAGATGATTCTGGAAGCCATCGACAAGGCCGGCTATGTGGCCGGTGAACAAATCGCCCTGGGTCTGGACTGCGCCGCTTCCGAGTTCTACAAGGACGGCAAGTACGAACTCTCCGGAGAAGGTCTGAGCCTGACCGCGCAGGAGTGGACCGACATGCTGGCCACCTGGGTCGACAAATATCCCATCATCAGCATCGAAGACGGAATGGCCGAAGGCGACTGGGATGGCTGGAAACTGCTGACCGACCGCCTGGGCAAGAAAGTCCAAATTGTTGGCGACGACCTGTTTGTCACCAATACCAAGATCCTGAAAGCAGGCATCGACAAGGGCATCGCCAATTCCATCCTGATCAAGGTGAACCAGATCGGCACCCTGTCCGAAACCTTTGCCGCCATCGAGATGGCCAAGCGCGCCGGTTACACCGCCGTTATCAGCCACCGTTCGGGCGAAACCGAAGACTCCACCATCTCCGACATCGCTGTGGGCACCAATGCCGGCCAGATCAAGACCGGTTCCTTGAGCCGTTCCGACCGCATGGCCAAGTACAACCAATTACTGCGCATCGAAGAGGACTTGGGTGATGTGGCTGTTTACCCTGGCCGCGCTGCCTTCTACAACCTGAAGTAGACCTATACCGGCCAAACCACAAGGCATGAGCAAACGCTTCGTTCCCACCTTGTTGATTGCACTACTGCTCATCTTGCATGGGCAATTGTGGTTTGGCCGTGGCAGTGTGCACAACGTCAACAAGCTGCAGATCGAGTTGGACGTTCAAAAGGGCAAAAATACGCAGGCGTCGTTGGCCAATGACCGTCTGGCCGCAGAGATTCGCGACCTGAAAGAAGGTTTGGAAATCGTCGAGGAAAAGGCCCGTAGCGAGTTGGGTATGGTCAAGAACAACGAGATTTTTGTTCAGATTGCGCACTGACAATACGCCGCCATGAGCCGCCTGCGTATTGCCATACTGGGTGCGCCACAGAGTGGTAAAACCTGGCTTGTACAGGAACTAAGCAAAGCTCTTAACCCTGCTACCGCGTACGCAGTTTTAGATAATCCCGTCTGGCCGCAACCGCAAGGTACTGACGAAAATCGGTGGAATCTAATTCTGCTCACCGGCCTCGATCTGGCCGGGATGGGCGATCAGCACAGGTTGATCGACCAGAGTCTGCGCAGCACGCTTGCACAACACGCAATGCCCTATACCACCGTCTACGGAAGCGATACCACGCGCTGTACCAACGCCCTGCAAGCCATCCGTTTCCATTTCCGCGAACCGGCGGCCCTGCAAAGTGCGCCCAGTCGATGGCGTTGGCCTTGCGAGAAGTGCTCGGACCCTGAGTGCGAGCACCAGCTATTTAGTGCCTTGCTGGCAAAGAGCTAAACACCGCCAAGCTGCAGGCAGAGCACTTAGTGCGCTTCCGTCCCAGGGCTGACAATCTGCACCGCATCTACAAACAGCTGCGCCGCGTCGATCGGGTCAAAACGGTATTGCAGACCGCAAAACTCGCAGCCCACCTCGATGTCACCGCGCTCGCTGATGATGTCTTCTGCCTCTTCGCGTCCCAGCCCCACAATCATCTTGCCCACACGCTCACGGCTGCAATTACAGGCAAAGCGCGGCGCAGTATCGCCCACCAGTGGTTCAAAGCGGGTGATGCTCTCTTCCCAGAACAAGCGGCGCAAAATTGTTTCCACATCCAGCGTCAGCAATTCCTCGCGCTTCAAGCTGGATGCCAGCACGGCGATGCGGTTGTAGTTCTCGTTCAGGCCAATCTGGTCTTCGTTTTCCTTGGAGACCATGCTGCCCGCCAGGTTGCCAGCACCCGCCATGGGCAGACGCTGGATCAGCAAGCCGGCCGCAACTTTGTCATCGGCAGCGAGCACCAGGGTGGTGTCGAGTTGCTCACTCTGCAACATATAGTGCTCCAGCACGGCGCTCAGCTTTTCGATAGCATGGCCATGGTCGTCAAACAGTGGCACCACACCCTGGTAGGGCTGCTGACCCGGGAACTTGGTTTTCGGGTCCAGCGTGATGGCACATCGGCCCAGGTTACGCACATTGACCATCTGGCTCAGCGTGGCACCGGGCTCCACTTGGGGCTGAACCGTGGCCGTGGCGCGCAATGCCAGGTCGGACTGCACTTCCACCACGGCCACTTTGACCGGTCCGTCGCCAAAAATCTGCAGTACCAAAGAACCATCGAACTTGATATTGGCCTGCATCAGTGCCGCCGCAGCGGTCATCTCCCCCAGCATGTCACGCACTGCCGGCGCATAGGCACCCGTGGTGGTGTTACTGGCACGCCGTTGCAATATTTCAGTCCAAGCATCAGTCAGACGCACCAAAACGCCGCGTACGGGCAAGCCATCAAATAAAAACTTGTGCAATTCGGACATGCACGACTCCGGTTAAAGCAGCACCTGAGGCGCTGCGGGTTTATGCGATTTGCTTGAGCCCGTCGCGAAAGCGTAGGGCATTCTCAACGTAATGCTGTGCGCTCCAGCGCAAGCCTTGCTGCTGTTCTGGTGTCAATTCGCGCACCGCCTTGGCCGGACTTCCGATGATCATGCTGCCATCGGGAAACTCCTTGCCCTCGGTCACCAATGCGCCAGCGCCGACGATGCAACCTTTGCCGATCTTGGCGCCATTCAACACAATGGCTCCAATGCCGATCAGCGAGCCGTCGCCGATGGTACAGCCATGCAACATCACTTTGTGGCCCACGGTCACGTTTTCGCCAAGGGTCAGAGGTTTGCCAATATCCGCATGCAGCACGCTGCCATCCTGAATATTTGTGCCGCGTCCGATACGAATGACCTCGGTGTCGCCACGAATCACCGTACCGAACCAAACGCTCACGTCTTGCTCCAACTCCACATTGCCCATCACCTGCGCGCTATCGGCAACCCATGCGTCCTTGCCCAAGCGGGGGGCGACGCCATCTAATTCATACAAAGCCATCTCGGTTCCTTCAAAGCAGATTGCCTAGAATTGTAGGGATGATGGAACTACAGGATCTTCGAATCGGCGCCCGCAATGCTTTCATCCTCGCCGACCCTGTTGAAAAGGTCACAGCGGTGCAGGACCTGTGGGCAGGACGCGCCAACTTAACGATAGACACGGAATGCTGCTTGCAGCCCCCGAGCCAACCCGGACGCCCGCCTTTGCCGCTGCTGGTGCTGCCCAGGGACGTACCCCGGCGCTCGCCCTACACGCCCGAAGGACACGCAGCCCTTGTGCACTCCATTGCCCATATAGAGTTCAACGCGATCAATCTGGCGCTGGATGCCGCTTGGCGCTTTAGCGGAATGCCTGTCGACTACTACCGTGACTGGCTGCGCGTGGCGTTTGAAGAATCGCAGCACTTCACCCTGCTGACCGACCATCTGGCCGCTTTGGGTTGTCACTATGGCGATTTTCAGGCGCACGATGGCCTTTGGACCATGGCCGAAAACACCCGCCACGATGTGGTGGCCCGCATGGCGCTGGTACCCCGCACGCTGGAAGCGCGCGGACTCGATGCCACGCCCATCATCCAGGCGAAATTGCGCAAGGTGGCAAGCCAAGCAGCGCTGCAGGCAGTTGCCATTCTGGACACCATCCTGCGCGAAGAGGTTGGTCACGTGGCCATTGGCAACCACTGGTATCACTGGTTGTGTGCGCGTGACGGGCTCGACAGTTCCAGCTTCCACAGCCATGCCGCAAAGCAACATGGCGGCCCCAGTCTGAAGCCACCATTCAACCTGGTCGCTCGCAAGCTCGCTGGTTTTACCCAAGCCGAATTGGACGCGCTCCCTACGATTGACGCGCCCAGCAAGTCCTCGCCTGAAATCACGGTCTAGAATGGAAAAGATAGACGCGCTTGAAACTCCTCCATGACAGACACCTTACCCAACCCTTTGACGCAACCGAACAACGGGGCCAATAGGGCGATTGCACGACAGGCAATTCTGGATGAGGCACGTACCGTCTTTGGCTACGAATTGTTCGACCGGTCATTACAAACCAATGGGCACAACGCAGCAAGCGATGCGCAATTGCTGTTCAACGCGCTCTCGATGGCTGAGAACGAGACGCTGGCAGGTCGCAAAGCCCTCTTTGTCAACTGCACCCATGACAGCCTGGCTGGCGGCCACCTGGACCTGGTGGCACCTGAACGCCTGGTGTTGGAGATTCCGCCGCTACCGCTCTCGCAGGTAGATCAAATCGCCAATCACCTGCCCAGCTTGCAGCAGGTGCAGCGGCGTGGCTTTCGCATGGCCTTTGACTTCTCGATTCTGACGCGCTCGTATGAATCCTGGCTGCCGCTGGCCTCCTTCATCAAGTTCGATCTGTCTGTACTCAAGCCGGAAGCCGTAGCCAGTTTCGTAAAGTTGGCACAAGCAAAATCGCAAGCCCGCCTGATTGCCGAGAAGGTCGAGACGCACTCGCAATTTACGCAAGTCAAAGAACTGGGTGTCACGCTATTTCAGGGCTATTGGTTTGCCAGGCCCGTGTTGTTGGAAGGTCAGCGCGTGCAACCGGCGCAGGCCAACATCATTCGATTGATCGACTTGGTGCGCAAACAATCCAGCACCGCTGAAATTGAAGAAGTGCTAAAACACGACCCCATGTTGTCGTTCAACCTGCTGCGCTTTATCAACTCGGCTGGCTTTGGTATGCGTAATGAGGTCACTTCCTTCAAACATGCGGTAATGTTGCTGGGCTTGAACAGGCTCTTTAAATGGGCCGCCCTTTTGATGACTACATCGTTCAACGGCAACGTGCCCCCTGCGGTCGGCACCACCGCGGTAGTGCGTGGACGCCTGATGGAATTGTTGGCGCTGGAAAAGCTTGAAGCAGAAGAGTGTGACAACGCTTTTGTGGTGGGCGTGTTTTCTCTGCTGGATACGATGCTGGGCATGCCGCTGGAGGCAGCACTAAAGACGGTCCCCCTGCCAACCCAAGTCACCGATGCGTTGCTTCACCACAAGGGTCCGTTGGCACCGTTTTTGGACCTCACCATTGCCTGTGAGTCGGCTGACGATGCCGCCTTTGCCGACGCCAGCAATGTGCTGGGACTGTCCAGTAGCCACGTCAACTGGGCACACCTGCAAGCCCTCGCCTGGGCAGAAACTTTAGCTGTTTAGAGCCCCCACGCTTGCCACTTCGTGTGCTGCGCTGCCCCCTCAGGGGGCTAATCCAGCTCGGGGCGGCCCAGCACTGGGTTGCCGTCTAACCTCTCGGATGGTGCGCGGCGTGCAACTGCGCCAAGCGCTCCCGCGCCACATGGGTGTATATGGTGGTCGTCGAAATATCCACATGCCCCAAAAGCAACTGCACCGCGCGCAGGTCGGCACCGTGATTCAGTAAGTGCGTGGCAAAGGCGTGGCGCAAGGTGTGCGGTGACAGTGCCGATCGAATACCAGCTGCCAATGCATACTTTTTTACCACCATCCAGAACATGACGCGCGACATGGCGCTGCCTGCATGGGGGCCGCGCACCGTGACAAATAGATCCTGCGTCTGCTTAGCCGCCAATAACTCCTGCCGCGCTGAGACCAGATACTGGCGCAACCACTGCGCGGCCATTTCCCCATACGGCACCAGGCGCTCTTTGGAGCCCTTGCCCAGCACGCGCAGCACGTTGTCATTCAGGCTAAGGTTAAACACCTTCAGTTCCACCAACTCACTCACGCGCAGACCACTGGCATACATCAATTCCAGCATCGTGCGATCACGTATACCGAGCGCATTGGAGGTGTCGGGCGCAGCCAGCAAGGCCTCAACCTGTGCCTCGGTCAACGTCTTGGGTACGCGCAAGGCCTGCTTGGCCGATTGCAGCTTGAGCGTGGGGTCTGCGGCAATACGGCTCTCGCGTAGAGCCCAGCGAAAGTAACGTTTAAACACGGTCAATCGCCGGTTGGCACTGGTGGCCTTGCTGCCTGGCGTATGGCGATATGAAAAATAGGCTTGCAAATCCAATTCGGCCGTATCGTCAAGGCCGCGTGCATGGTCTGCAAGCCATTTGACATACAGCGTGAGATCACGCCGGTAAGCGGCCAACGTGTTTTTGGACAAACCTTCTTCCAGCCAGAGCGCATCTATGAAGGTGTCGATGGCGTTCAAACTGGAAGCGAGGGAGGAACTCATAGTGAGCCCAGTTTACCGGTCAACGAATACGGGGCGCAGGCATCGAACACAGGATTCGCCGCGATACCAATCAGGGCCTCTTCCACACTCCATGGAGGCGCCGGGGCTGCAACGGCAAAAAAAATATTTTTCATAAGAAAACGTTGCCTGGCCTGGTGGCAGGAAGTATTCATGCACAGCGCATATTGATTGCGAAAGTCCAAATCTTTCTTTGATTTATAGAAAGTAATGGCCAGCGACACCACATTATTCGGTGGCACCAGTCCACTGGTATTCTTGATGCAGTGAATTACGCCCAACTGCTCTTCCCCGACTTCGCCCTCATCCTGTGCGGCTTCCTGGTATGCCGGTATACCTCGCTCAACCGCACGGTCTGGCAACAGGTGGATGCGCTGGTGTATTTCTTCCTTTTCCCGGTGCTGCTGTTCCAGTCCATCAGCAAGACCGCACTGGATTTGCAGGCTGCATCCAACCTCATCGCCGCAGGCCTGGGGGTTGGCGCCACAGGCATTGCCATGGCCTACGCGCTACCGTTTCTACCGTTGCTGGGCCGCCATATTGACCGGCGCCAACATGCAGCCACCGCGCAGGTGGGGTTTCGCTTCAACTCCTTTATTGGACTGGCAATTGCCGAGCGGCTGGCCGGGCCGCAGGGTCTACTGCTGATTGCGGTGCTGATTGGCGTCTGCGTGCCACTGTTCAACATGGCCGCGGTGTGGCCCATGGCGCGGCACGCCGAGCGCGGTTTTTGGCGTGAACTGGTGCGCAATCCGCTCGTGCTGGGCACCGCATCGGGCCTGCTGGCCAATGTGCTGGGCCTGCATATTCCGCACTGGGCCGAGCCGACGGTCTCGCGCGTGGGCGCTGCGGCGCTGGCGCTGGGCTTGATGGCCGCTGGTGCAGGCATGCAATTCGGCGCCCTTGCACGTGGCAAAGCCTTGGGCATTGCGGTACTGTCCATCCGGCATTTTTTGACACCTGTTGTGGCCGTCTGCATGGCGCGCCTTTTTGGCCTGACTGAGTTGCAAACCACCATTTTGCTGGCCTTCTCTGCCCTGCCTACGGCGTCTACCGCTTATGTTCTGGCAGCGCGCATGGGCTATGACGGCGCCTATGTGGCCGGACTGGTCACACTGTCCACCTTGCTGGGCATGGCCAGCCTGCCATTTGCGCTGGGCGTATTGCGTGTCCTGCCGCAGGCCGGGCTCTGGTAACGTCAGCACTTCAGAAGTCAGTCTCCAGCAACCCGTGCCCTTCAACGAACCCTACTCTCCTGTTGTCAGCAAACCGTCGCTTGGCGGCACTTCCCTGCACATCCGCGAGGTGACCTTGCAGCGCGGCGCCAACACGATTTTTTCCGGCCTGACACTAGATCTGCCCGAGCCCCGTATTGGCCTGATCGGCGACAACGGTGCGGGCAAGAGCAGCCTGTTTCGCATGTTGTGCGGCCTGGACGTTCCGCAGTCCGGTAGCGTCACGGTGCGCGGATTGGAGGCGCGCAACGTCAGCCGCAAGCGTCCCGGACTGGTCGGCATGATGTTCCAGAACCCGGACGAGCAGATCATCTTCCCCACCGTGGCCGAAGAACTGGCATTGGGTCTGAGCCCCAGCGGTGTCGCGCGGCGCGAAGCCATTGCACAAGCCCGTGTGTTTCTGGAATCCCGCAACCTGGCCCACTGGGCAGATCGCGCGATTGGAGCCTTGAGCCATGGCCAGCGCCAACATGTCTGCTGGCTCGCCCTGATGATTGCTTCGCCCGAACTGCTGCTCCTGGACGAGCCCTTTGCCAGTCTGGACCAGCCAGGCCAGGCGCTGCTCGGCATGGACATTGCCAAGGCCAGCCAGCAAGTCATTGTCTCCACGCACCTACTGGAGCATGTGCGTACCTTTGAACGCGTGATCTGGCTGGAGCGCGGCCAGGTGCGTGCAGATGGCCCTGGCGCGCAGGTATGTGCTGCTTACCAAGCTGATGTGGCTGCACGCATTGCGGCGCAGGCCTTGTCCTACAAATAGCCAATTAGTCGAGCACCCTATGGGAAGCCTTTACAGCGAACACCGCAGCTGGTTGCACAGCGTGCCCGCTGCCGTCAAGCTACTGCTGTTTGCTTGTTTGGGTACGGCGCAATACTGGACCGACGACATCAGCCTGCTGGGCATGGGTGCCGTGGCCAGCAGTATTCTGTTCATCAGTCTGGGGCGAGCCATTGTGCCGGCGCGCAAACTGGTGGCCTCGGTGGTTCTGGCCAGTCTGTTGATCCTGGCGTTTCACGTATACATGCAACAAGCCATACTCGGTTGGCTCAGCGTGCTGCGCTTGCTAAGCGCCTCACTATTGGGTATCGCGCTCACATTGACCACGCGCACCGGCGATCTGCTGAACGTGCTGGAGCGGCTGCTGTCACCTCTGCAGCGCGTCGGCATCAAGACCGAACGCCTGGCCCTGCAACTGGCCATGATGCTGCGCTTTACCGAGCATTTCTTCGTCGTCTGGAAGCGCCTGGACGACGCCCACCGCCTTCGCACTGGCAAGGCAGGAGGCCTGCGTCTGCTGGCGCCGCTAACCATCCACATGCTGACCAGCGCCCGCCGGGTAGCAGATACACTTGAAATGCGCATGGGCGAATAGCCCACGACGTGCTCCTTTTACAGACTTGCTGGACCCCATGAACTCTTCGCGCTCCCTGGCCTTGATATCGCTGTTTGCCGCCCTGTTGGCGGTGTTTGGCCTGATCCCCAAGATTGACCTGCCGTTGGGTGTGCCCATCACGCTGCAAACACTGGGTGTGATGCTGGCCGGTTGCCTTCTGGGCCCCAAGCGCGGCATGCAAGCCGTGCTGCTGTTCCTGGTAGCCGTGGCCTTGGGCCTACCCCTGCTGTCAGGGGGGCGCGGCGGCCTGGGTGTTTTTATGGCACCGGCCGCCGGTTACCTCATCGGCTGGCCCTTAGGTGCACTGGTGACCGGTTCGGTCATGACCATGCTGCCAAGCGCCACACCCAAGAGTGCCGCCATCAGCGCTTTTATTGCCTCCAGCCTGGGTGGGCTGCTGGTGGTGCACGCTATGGGCGTGGTTGGGTTGGTGCGTCTCGCCAATCTCAGTTGGACGCAAGCCTTTTTTGGCACACTGGTATTTGTGCCGGGTGACCTGCTGAAGTGCGCAGTCTGCGCCATGGTGGTCCACACCGTAGCGCGCGGTCTGCCCGACTGGAACTTTGGCGGTCGTTCGCTGAAATGACACCGGCCCAAGCCTCGGGCCTGATCTATGCGCCGCTTGCAGACTGGGCGCAATTTCGGGGTGAGGCACTGGCTGTCCAAAGTGGCAGCCAATCGCTGACCTTTGCCGCCTTACATGCCTCAGTATCGCAACGCGCCGCGACACTTGGCCAACAACGTGCGCCAGCCACCGTGTTGGTCAATAGCGAGTTGCCCCTGATACAACGGATGGTGGACTTTCTGGGAATCATCGCCAGTGGCCGCTGCGCTGCGGTCGCCGACCCGGATTGGCCGGACGCCATCCGCCGCAGTGTGCAGGCCGCCCTGCCGGATGCCCCTAGTGACATGTCCGCAGCGCAGCCCTTGTCGCCGTTTTACGTGGGCTACACCTCCGGCAGCACAGGCATACCCAAGGGCTTCAGACGCCACCACCAGTCCTGGGCCGAGAGCTTTCGCGTCTGCCTGGAAGCATTCGGGCCGGATGCCAGCGCCTGCATCCTGGCGCCGGGGCGCGACTCGCATTCGCTATTTTTGTTCGGCATGTTGCTGGGCCTTTGGACGGGCGGCGGCGTGGTAATGCAAGAGCGCTTTTCGGCCAGCGCCGCGCTGGAAACCTTGCGCTCGGGCCAAACACCCGCACTCATTACCGCGCCGAGCCAGTTGGTCCTGATGCTGGATGTAGCACGGCACAAATCGCTGGCACCTATCGAAGCGGTGCGCCTGATCATGATCAGCGGCGCGCGCTGGATGCGCAACCGCACCGCCGAGTTGCGAGCGCTATTTCCTAAGGCCCGCATCGTCGAGTTTTACGGGGCCTCCGAGACCAGTTTTATCGCCTGGATGGATACCGATGAGAGCACCCCGGCCGCCGTGGTGGGCAGCCCTTTTTTAAACGTGGAACTGCAAATACGCGAGGCGCCGGGTGAAGACACGGCTGGCCTGATTTACGTGCGCAGCCCCATGCTGTTTATGGACTATGTGGGCGAAGCACATGACGCCACCGCTGCGCTGCGCGATGGCGACTGGCTCTCGGTACGAGACTTGGGCACGCTGGATGCGCAAGGACGCTTGTGCTTGGCCGGGCGGCAAAACCGCATGATTGTCACCCAAGGCAAGAACCTGTTTGCCGAAGAACTGGAGTCCGTATTGGAAGCACATCCGGCTATTGCGCAAGCTTCGGTGCATGGCATGGAAGATGCGCGGCGCGGCGCACGGGTGGTTGCCATCATCCATTGGGCAGACGGTGCCAGCACCCATGATGCGATTCCCCAGCCCCCCACTGCCTTGCAACTGGTGGTCTGGTGCAAGCAGCATCTGGAAGCATTCAAGTCGCCCAGAAAATTCTATGTGTCTGCAAACTGGCCGCGCACCTCCAGTGGCAAAACCGACCATCCCAAGTTGGCGCACCGGTTGCAGCAACTCGACTCCCAAACCGCAACGGACTCACCATGCCTGATCCCACTGCCTTGATTGCCGCCTGGGCGCGCAGCGCGGTATCTCCTGTGGGTGGCGCTTTGCGTAATTTGCAGCCACACGACATCGGTGCACCGGTGCTGCAAGCCTTGCTGCAACGTGCCCAACTGCGGCCGGAAGCTATTGATGCCGTAGTGATCGGCAACGCGCTAGGTGCCGGTGGAAATCCGGCGCGCATGCTGGCGTTGGCAGCCGGTTTGCCGGATCGCTGCGCGGCACTAACAGTCGACACCCAATGCTGCTCAGGTCTGGATGCCGTCGCCATGGCGGTTGGCTTGCTGGCTACAGGCCAAGCCTCCGTGGTGATTGCCGGTGGAATTGAAGCCTGGAGCCGTGCGCCTCTGCGCCACACCCGCCCGCTCCATGCAGGAGAAGTTCCTATGGCCTATGAGCGCCCGGCCTTTGCGCCCGACCCCGCGCGTGACCCGGACCTGCTGGAGTCCGCTGCCGACTATGCAGCGCAACACGGCATCACCCGAGAGCAACAGGACGCCTATGCCGTGCTTAGCCACCAGCGCGCGCTGCAACACCAGAACTTTTTGTGCGACGAGATCGTTGCCATCAATGGGCTGCAGCACGACGCCTACCCACGCACGCTCAGTGTCGAACGGGCGGCCCGCATGCCGCTTGCGGTGCTGCGCGAGGGCGCGCTGGATTGCGCCGTAAGCACACTCGCTATTTCCACCAGGGCCGATGGTGCCGCTCTGGTGCTGCTGGCGACGCCCAAAGCCTGCCACGACCTGGGCCTGAAGCCGCGCGCGGCATGGCTTGCATCTACCTCAGTCGGTGCAGACCCTTGCACCCCGCTGTTGGCCGCGCAGTTGGCAGCACAAACCGCCATGCAGCGTGTGGGGATGCACAGCACAGCCGACCTGCACGCGATTGAATTGCACGATGCATTCGCAGTGCAAGGCTTAAGCTTTTGCCAAGCACTCCGCGTTGACCCAATGGCCATTAACCGGCGTGGCGGGGGCTTGGCGCGCGGCCACCCGATCGGTGCTTCGGGCGCCATTGCATTGGTGCGATTGCTGGCCGACTTGCAGCACGATGAAGCCGCCGGTGCGCGTGGACTGGCCGCAGTCGCCGGTGCCGGGGGCATCGGTGCGGCAGTGTTAGTGACGCGCCTTTAGGCTGAACGCAGAAGGGCTCAAAATTCCAGCGCCATCAACTCGGCAGTCAGATAGCGCACACGGGTCGTCACAACGCTTGCCAAGCCTTCAAAAAGATTTGCGGCGGCCTTTTTGTGCTGTTCAGCAAAGGCATTAAAGGTCTTGCGTGAAAGAACGAACAATTCAACATCGGTGCCGGCGTAGGCATCTGTCGAGTGGACACCCCCTTCCAAAAATGTCATCTCCCCGAATAAAGCGCCCCGACCGCAGGAATACAGGTGACGAACATGCGCACCATCAATCGAAACCGACAGACGAACCACCCCTTTACGGATAAAGAACAGGTTTTCACCCAAATCGCCACTCGCATATATTTTTGTACCTGCGATGTGGTTCGCCCTGACGAGATGCGCATCGAGTTGCGCAAGCGTTGCTTCCTTGCGCGCTTTGAATAAATCGAAATCGTGCAACTCCATAGGTATTTCCGGCGCATCCTCGTGATAAGTGTCTTTCAATACCCCAGCGGCTTCCTTCAGGATGCGGTTTTCGATCCACACCTTTGCTTCATCTATGTCATCAAATACGCGAGCGGCACTCTTGTAGGGAGCGAGCCCGGTTTGGTCCACATACTTCTGCATATCCTGGCCTGACGGCACGTTTGTTGGCAGTTGGCTGTAGACCAAAAACCCGTTCTTGTCGGACATCATGTCGCGAATTTGCTCCAGCAAATGTGCGGCAGTGAGGTCAATGGTTTGAACCCGACGCATGTCGAGCACGATGTACTTTCGCGTTTTTATATCTTCTTCCAGAATCGAATAAAGTTGGTCCGCCGTGCCAAAGAACAAGCTGCCCTGCAGTTCGAGGAAAACAGTTTGGTCGCCCCGAGCCTCCAGAATCTTCATGTCACCTTCTGGCCGAGCCCGCTTCGAAAAACTCATGTTTCCATAAATTTTGCGTCGGACAATGGAGCCACTCAGTTGCTCGCGAATAAACAGCAAAATCGCCAGCACGATGCCTGTTCCAGAGGCCGGAATCAAGCCAACGAACAACGCAACACAGATCACTGAAACAATAACGAAAAAATCCAATATGGTGTGGCGCGATCTAGCCAAGGCCAGGGTGTGGCGGTCAACCATTTTCACGCCGATGACAATCAAAATTGCGGCCAGTGCACTGATCGGCACCCATGCCATCAGCCCGCCTAACAGCAGAAAGGCAAAGAGCGCCAGCACCCCTTCAATCACGCCCGAGAATCGGCTAACGGCTCCGCTCGACATGTTGACCAGCGTTGCACCCATGGTGCCAGCACCTGGAATACCACCTACAAGTCCTGACGCCAGATTGCCCAGACCCTGCCCTATCAATTCACGATTCGAGTTGTGTCGCGAACGGGTCAGCGCATCGAGCACCACACAGGTCTTAAGCGTGTCGATCGAGAGTAAAACTGAAAGCGTCAATGCCGGCACCAGCAGCGATTTCAATTGCGTCAGATCAAGACTTTTCATGGAGTCGATGCGACCGGCAAATGCCTCAGAAAAACCGCCGCCCGCATTCAGGGGTCCAACAACTAAGGTATTGCCCTCCAAGGTCAGCAACGAGGCGTCGATCAAACCGAGTCCAAAATAGGCCAGCACCCCGGCACCCAGCGCCACGATGACGGCCGGAACCATCTTGGTCACGCGCTCCGCGCCAACCATCACCATCGCAGTGATCAGACCCACGACGATGCCCTGCCACTGCCACGCGCCATGCCTGAGCAATGACTGCCAAAAATGCATTTCATTCGGAGCACCCAACAGTTTTGGAACCTGGCTGCCAATGATGATGAGGCCGACCCCAGTCAGGTAGCCGCTGACTACCGGATAGGGCATATATTTAATCAAGCGACCCAGGCCAACTGCCCCGTAAATGACCTGGAAGATGCCGGAAAGCAATCCAATAGCCATCAGTAAAAATAGCACCGACTGCGGTGTTGCGCCACCGCGCATGAATTCGATGGCAAATGCCGACAACACAGCCGCCGCTGGCGCGCAGGGTGCGGTGATCAGTCGCTGTGTTCCGCCCAGCGCGGGAGCAACCAGGCCAAGCGCCGTAACACCCAAAATACCGGCAAGCGCACCGTAGCCCGCGTAGGCTCCGCCCAGTGGCGAGAAGATAGTTACACCAAAGGCAATGGCTGATGGCAGCGCTACCAACATCGCAGCGAGGCCGCCCCAAAAGTCACCCACGATATTTGGCGAAAAGCGAGAAATTGAAGTCATCTTTATTTTCCCAGACTGTAATTTATTTTTGAACTCTCAACGCCTCGTTGAAACTTTTTCAGCGCTCCCGCAAACCCGCTAGCCCGAGGCAAGCACTTCCGTTTGACAAGTCCGATTTTCGTGCCATGCCTGCTTTGACCCATTGCTCAGACATCTCCAAAGTGCTGAGACGAACCGCTAAGCATCATTTTCTTAGCTAAAAATGCACATTAATTCATACGACAAATCGCACGTCGACGCAAGGGAATTTTGTTCATTTTAGGAATTGCCACAGATATGCCAGCTAGTTTTTGAATACGCTAGTTGACGGCTCGGCTTACCAACCTTACATTGGCGTAGCCATTTGCAAACAGTGCGATCTGTGGCGAGCAATTCAGGGAATCGGACATGCGTTTGAATTTGCCGGTAACGGGACACGAGCTCGACTATTCGACTGAGCAGATGCTGGTTTCCGTAACGGACACCAAAGGTTTCATCACCCATTGCAATCGGGCGTTTGTCACGGTCAGTGGTTATTCGTCCGAAGAACTAATCGGCCAGAACCACAATCTAATCCGGCATCCGGATATGCCTGCGGTGGGATTCAAAGATCTCTGGAGCACCATTGGTCGCGGCAAACCCTGGACAGGACTGGTCAAAAACCGTTCCAAAAATGGGGACCACTACTGGGTGATTGCCAATGTCACGCCAATCATGGCGGGCAAAAAGCCCCAGGCCTATCTTTCAGTGCGCACCAAACCGACGCGTGCGCAAATTGAAGCGGCCGATGCGCTTTACAAGGTAATCAACGCCACCGCTGATCTTTCGACGCTGCCGGTGTACCTCAAGGAAGGTGTTATTTATCAGAAGGGCCTCCGTGGGATTCCTGCCCGATTTGCCGCATTGTCTATGACCGTGCGCCTGGGCATTGCCTTGGGTTTCATGACTGCTTTCGGAATGCTTCCCGAATTGCTGGACCTACAGGGAACGGCAGCCATTTTGACGCGCTGGGGCGCGCTTACATTGGGTGCAATCGGCGTTGTGGCCTGGTTTCACCAGCGCTTTACCCAGGCATTCGCAGAAGCGCAGCGCTTAGCCAATGACCTTGCCGGTTGCAACCTGACAACATCGATAGGCTCAGACTTTCCGCCTCCCATGGGCGCGTTGGTGCGCTCGCTCAAACAGATCCAGATCAACCTGCATGCCGTGGTGGGCGATGTCCGCGTAGAGATCGCGAACTTCACCCAATCAGCGAAAGAAATTGCAGATGGCGGCATGGATCTGTCTGAACGCACCGAATCGCAGGCCCAAAGTCTGCAAGAAACTTCCTCATCCATGGACAATCTTTCGGAGACCGTCAAGCGCACCGCAGAAGTGGCGGCGCAGGTTGCCGACCAGAGTAACCGCAGCACCGATGTCGCACAGGCAGGTGGCGCAGCCGTACATCAGGTGGGGCAAATTATGTCGGCCATTGACGCTTCATCTTCCAAGGTGCAAGAGATCATCGGCGTGATCGAGGGCATTGCGTTTCAGACCAACATACTGGCACTCAATGCGGCCGTCGAAGCGGCGCGGGCCGGGGAACAGGGCCGCGGCTTCGCGGTGGTTGCTGCCGAGGTCAGAGCGCTGGCACAGCGCAGCGCAAAGGCCGCAAAGGAAATTCGCGACCTCATCTCCCACACCACCGATCAAATTTCTGACGGCACACACCAGATGGGCAGTGCTGCCAGCACGATCGATCAGGTGGTGCAATCGGTGCGCGAGGTTGGGCAATTGATCGAGAGCATTTCGCAGGCAACGCGGGAACAGGCACACGGCATTGTTCAGGTGAATCAGGCGGTAAGCCAGCTCGACACAGTTACCCAGCAAAACGCGGCGCTGGTGGAGCAATCTGCAGCGGCCACCGAAAACCTGAACACCTGTGGCGTCATGTTGACTCGCGCAGCGCAGGTATTTCAGCTTCCCTAAGCAATCACCCGAAAGTATTCGTCCAGCGCACAGCGATTGGTAACGGTTGCGTTCACCGGCGCTGTGTCATCCGCATAACCCAGCGCCATGCCACACACGATGGTTTCCCGGTCGTTCAAGCCCAGACTGCGCCGAATGAGGCTGGGGTACGAGGCCAAGGCGCCGATGGCACAGGTCGCCAGCCCCTGTGCCTTGGCAGCCAGCATCAGCCCGTAAATGCTCATTCCCAGGTCCATATAGCCTCCGCTGCCGAAGTCGCGGTCAATGGTGACCAACAGCGCCACCGGGGCGTCGAAAAAACGGAAGTTGCGTTCAAACTGCCCATCGCGCCCGTTACGGTCTTCGCGCGCGATACCCAACGCCCCGTAGAGCGCCCGGGCAGCGGCCACCTGACGGCGGCGCAGCAGCGAGGGCATAGGTTTGGGGAAGTAGGCATAGTCTTCCTCCTCTTGAGCACCCGCACGAAACGCGACGACGAGATCAGTTGACAAGCGCTGTCTGGCCAGCCCCCTCACTTGCACAAACGCGCCTGGCTGCAGATTGGCCCCACTAGGTGCCCGCCGAGCACTTTGCAAAACCTGGTGCAGCACTTCATTACTTACCGCGTCGGGCAAGAAAGCGCGCACCGAGTGACGTTCATTCACGATGCGATGGAAGGATTCGGACAAGTCGCCCATGGGGTTAGGCAATCGCGGTCAAGGCCAGCGTCTGCACACCCTGGCCCCTTGCACGCTGCAGAAAGTCTTGCCCCATAGCCTCAAAGCCGGTCACCGGGCTCATGCAATCCGTAAGCAGTACGGTGCGCTGCAGGCGCTCTTGGGGCAAATGCGCCAGCATGTCGTCCACCGAAGCGGCTACGCAATGGCTGAGCGCCTCACCTGCCACCAGGAGCGTGCCAGTCTGCGCGGCAAGTTGGTTCATCAGCAACTGGTTGAGCTGCGTGCGCGCGTCGTCGGCACGCGGCACCTCGGCGCGAAACACGCTGTATTGCTCGGTCAGCGGATGCTGGCCCTTGAGCACTTTGAGGCAGACCTGGCCGGACTGTTCTTCCCATCCAGCGATGGCCTGTGCCAGCCCGCTGTGGATGTTGTGGCCCCAAGTACTGGTGACGCAATGCACCGGCCAAACGACCAACTGCCGCTGCCCACCCGCTTCCAGCGCCTGCAGGTAGTGCAGCACCTCTTCGCGCCTTTCAGCATGGCGCGGTGCAAACTTGCCCGCCATCACATCCGCCGCCGTGATCAGCGAAAAGGACGCAACGGGCTGACCCATCGCGTCTTGCCAGAAGGTGGTGCGTTCCACCCCCACACTGGCATGCGAATCCAGGGTGACGGTGATGGACTTCACTGCGGCCTGATGCCCATCCAGCCAGTCGGCCACGCGCTGCATGTCGGCGCTGGCGCCTGGCACTGGCAAAGCCGCGCCGGGGATATCCAGGAAGTCGTTTTGCGGGTCGATGATCAGCAGATCGTAGAGGGGCATATCAGGCCTCGGGTTGGTGTTCAGGGGATTGTTCCAGCGCCCACAGCACTTGCTCGCGCACTACTTCGCTGTCGTGCGTGAGTCTGCTCTGTAACGCGGCGCGCATGCGCTGTGCCTGGTCTGCATCAATCGTCACGCGCAAGGCATTTCCAAGCGCCAGCGCCACATTGCGTAGCCAGCGCGCGTGGCCGATGCGGCGGATCGGGCCGCCTTCGGTGCGCTGCAAAAACTGCGCTTCGCTCCAGTCCAGAAGGGTGCACAGGTCCTGCCCGGCCAGACCGGCGCGGGCATCAAAGTCCGGCAAGGTGGCGCGCTGCGCGTATTTATTCCAGGGGCAGACCAGTTGGCAGTCGTCGCAGCCATAGATTCGGTTGCCGATGAGCGGGCGCAACTCCAATGGAATGCTGCCGGCATGCTCAATCGTCAGATACGAGATGCAGCGCCGTGCGTCCAAACGTTGGGCCGAAAGAATGGCACGCGTCGGGCACACGTCGATACAGGCCGTGCAATTGCCGCAATGCCCTTGCACGGCGGGCGTGGATGGCAATGCCAGGTCCACATAAATCTCGCCCAGGAAAAACATCGAGCCCGCGTCGCGGTTTAGCACCAGGGTGTGCTTGCCGCGCCAGCCCTGGCCGCTGCGTGTGGCCAGTTCGGCCTCCAAGACGGGCGCTGAATCGGTGAATACGCGGTAGCCAAGCGGGCCCACTTCGGAAGCGATCGCATCGGCAAGCTTTTGCAGGCGACTGCGCAGCACCTTGTGGTAATCCCGCCCCCGCGCATAGAGCGACACCACGCCTTCGCCGGGCCGCTGCAGCCCTTGCAACTCATTCGCCTGCCAGTCGTCCAGCGTATCCCGCGGCAGGTAATCCATGCGCGCAGTAATCACGCTCACCGTGCCGGGCACCAACTCGGCAGGGCGGGCGCGCTTGAGACCGTGGCTGGCCATATAGTGCATCTCGCCATGGAAGCCCTGGGCTAGCCAGGCCAGCAATCCGGGCTCTGCGGACGACAGATCGACACCGGTCACGCCAATTTGGGAGAATCCAAGCTTGTGCGCGCTTGCACGGATGTGTGCGAGCAGTGCGTTATCGAATGGAGTGCTGTGGATCATCAATTGCCTATTGTAGAAACCGGGATGGAATCAACCCTTGCCAAGGGCTCGCTGCGCCTGCTGTGGGGCGACGAATCTGCCACACAAGCCTTTGCTGTGCGGCTCGCCTGCCTGCCAGGGCTGGCCAACGCCTTTATTACCCTGCACGGTGACCTCGGTGCTGGCAAAACCACATTGACGCGGCACCTGCTGCAGGCGCTAGGCGTGGGCGGGCGCATCAAAAGCCCGACCTACACCATCGTCGAGTCGTATGACACCGCCACATTCGCGGCCTGGCACTTTGACTTCTACCGCTTCAATGACCCGCAGGAGTGGGAAGACGCGGGCTTTCGCGACATCTTCGCCAGCCCCGGCCTGAAGCTGGCCGAGTGGCCACAAAAGGCCGAGGGATTGTTACCTAAGGCAGATCTCGACATTGCCCTGCTCACCGAAGGCGAAACCGCGCGTCGGGTTACGCTCACCGCGCATACGGCAGTTGGCCTTGCGCTCATACAGGGTCTGGCCCCTGCGGGCATTGCCGAATGAAGCGCCGCACCGCCCTGATACGTGCCGGCAGCGTGGTACTGACTTTGGCCCTGCCGCAATTGGTGCGCGGCGCAGCCATCGTCAGCGTGCGCGTGTGGCCGGCACCTGAGTACTCGCGGGTCACGATTGAGTCGGACAACGCACTCACCGCGCAACAAAGTTTTGTCGGTAATCCGCCGCGCCTGGCAGTGGACATTGAGGGCCTTGTGCTCAGCCCTACGCTCAAAGAACTGGTGGCAAAGGTCAAATCAGACGACCCCAACATCGCCGGCATCCGGGTCGGCCAATTCAGCCCGACCGTGGTGCGGTTGGTGGTGGACTTAAAGAAGCCGATTCGTCCGCAGGTGTTCACGCTGAAACCAGTGGGCGCCTACCAGCACCGCCTGGTATTTGACCTGTATCCCGAACAAGAGATTGACCCGCTGGACGCGCTGATCAACGAGAAAACGCACGAGGCAAATTCTTCCCCGGCACCATCTGCACACCCCAATGCAAGCGAGTCCTCGGTTGCAGCCGCTGCCGACCCGCTGGGTGAACTGATGGCACACCAAACCCAGAAGGCAACCAAACCTAAGGCCCAGGCCAGTTCACCCGGTGCTTCTGCCCCGCCCAACGCCACGGCCTGGCCGGCAGAGCCTGTGCGTCCGGCTCCCTGGCAGTTGCCGGGAAGCAATGACGACCCACGTGCCGTGGCTGAAGGCGGTGGCACCGACCGGCTCATCATCATTGCGCTGGACCCGGGTCACGGCGGTGAAGACCCCGGTGCCATTGGCCCGGGCGGCACGCGCGAAAAAGACGTGGTGCTGCGCCTGGCCCACATGCTGCGCGAGCGTATCAACACGGCTTCCGTCAAGGGCAATGCCATGCGCGCCTATCTGACCCGCGATGCCGACTTTTTCGTGCCTCTGGGCGTGCGCGTGCAAAAGGCACGCCGGGTTCAGGCCGATTTGTTTGTCAGCCTGCATGCCGATGCCTTTTTCACACCCGACCCACAGGGGGCCAGTGTCTTTGCGCTCAGCGAGGGTGGCGCCTCCAGCAGTGCGGCACGCTGGATGGCGGCCAAAGAGAACAAGGCCGACTTGATTGGCGGCCTGAATGTGAAGGCCAAAGACGCTACGGTGCAGCGCGCCCTGCTGGACATGAGCACCACCGCACAGATCAACGACAGCCTCAAACTGGGCGGCAATCTTTTGGGCGAAATCAAGCGGGTGGGCAAACTGCACAAGGGAAAAGTCGAGCAAGCTGGCTTTGCCGTGCTCAAGGCACCGGACATTCCCAGCGTGCTGGTGGAGGCTGCCTTTATCAGTAACCCGAGTGAAGAAGCCAAACTTAACAGCGAAGACTTTTTGAACAAATTGGCGGATGCGCTGATGCGCGGCATATCGAGCTATTTCGCCCGGAATCCGCCGCTGGCCAGGGTGCGCGCGAGCAGCTAATCAGTTTACTAGCTAGCACAAAAATGGCCCTATGGATTGTTGTACTTCAACCAACAACGAGTTGGCGCCAGAAAAACTTGCAGTTATGATCTTTTCAAATAAATCTTTTCGGAATTGAAAATACTATGGCAAAAGAAGCCAAACTGAATTCCCATATTCAGGAGACACTGAGCAGGCAAGTAAAAGCCTTCCGGGCAGAGGCAGGGCTGACTCAGCAGGCTCTTGCCGAAAGGTGCGGCATATACCGAACCTATCTGTCCCGTATCGAAAGCGGCGATGCCAACCCCTCAGTTAGCGTGCTGATCGCACTGGCAAACGCCTTGAATATCGAAATTTACAAATTCTTTGTTGAGGCGTAGCAGTCGACGGCCCGGTTGGCGCGTTGACCGTTTTCTGAGGCGTTAATCCGAAGCAGCCGCACCGCCTGCAGTGCGCACGGAAGACGCCCCCATTACCCGCGACAACCACAAGCTGGCAATCACCAGCGGCAGCGCGATACCAAACGACCAGCGAATCCCAAAGCTCTGCGCCACAAAACCCAACAGCGGTGGCGCCAGTAAAAAAGACACGAAGGCCGTTTGCGCTAACGACGAGACATTCACCGTAGAGGGCCGATCCGTGCGCTGCGCGGCCGCCGACATGGCCAGCGGGAAGATCGCGCTGCTGCCCACACCCAGCATGGCAAAACCCATCAGTGAAAGCCATGGGGATGGCGACACAAACACCAGCACGTCGCCCACGGCCAACACGCTGAGCAAGGCGCGCGCTACGAAGACCGGGGTGTGGCGCTCGACAAAACCGTCGGCAAAGTAGCGCATCAGGGCCTGCGCAGCGGCACCCGTCGCAACGGCAATGCCGCCCCAAAAGGCGGACACACCAAACACGTCACGCATGTAAATGGCAGACCAATCAAAGCCCGCCCCTTCCAGCACCATGGCTGGTAGTGTCACCACCACCAGAATCAAAATGGCGGCGGTGGGCGTGGCAAAGCGTGGCGGCTCTGCTTCGGCATGGCTGTGGTCGGCCTCGCGTAGCGGTGCCGCCTCAAAGCGTCCCAGCAGCAAGACCGCAGCCGCCATGCACAGCAACACCACACCAGCCAGATGCAGTTGCGGGCTCACGCCCAGATAGGCCATCAGCGCACCAATAGCGGAGGCGCTGAAAAAGCCAATGCTCCAGAACGCGTGCGAGCGGTTCATGATGCGTCGCCCGGTCTGGTGTTCAACACGGTCGGCCTCCAGATTAACCACCACCTCGACCGCGCCCACCAGAATGCCGGCCGGAAAAAGGCAGGCAAACATCACCAGCGGCGTGGGCGCATGGGCAGCAGCGGCGTAGAACAGCGGCAAGGCAGGCAAGAGGCCGAGCAGTGTGCGGCGGTGGCCCATGCGCTCAATGACATGCGCGCCGAAGGTCAGGGAGATCAAGGTACCTGCGGCCACGCCAATCAGCGCCAGGCCGAGGGCGCCCTCGCCCACGCCCATGGCACGTTGAATTTCGGCCAGACGGGGAAAGAATCCGCCCATGCAAAACGAATACAAAAAGAAGCAGGCAAACACGCGGCGGTGTTGCGGCATCGACAGGCCAAAACGCCACAGCAAAGAGGTGGATAGGCTCATGCAGCAGCCTTGTTGCGAGACTTCCAGGCACCCGCCAATACCACCAGGCCGGGAATCAGAATCATGGCCCAGATGATCTTGTCCAGATGCAACTTGACCCACGGAATGTTGCCAAAGAAGTAACCCACACTGATGATGCCCACCACCCACAGCGTGCCACCCAGCACGTCATACAGCACAAAACGGGCGCGCGTCATCTGCGCCACACCGGCCACAAACGGTGCAAAAGTGCGCAGGAACGGCATAAAGCGCGCCGCCACGATGGTGATGCCGCCATATTGCTCGTAAAAAGCGTGGGCTTGATTGAAAGCCTTTTTGTTGAACCAGCGCGAGTCTTCCCACTGGAACACCCTGGGGCCGATGAAGCGGCCAATCGTGTAGTTGCTTTGGTTGCCCAGAATGGCCGCGGCCAGTAGCAAGCCCACGGAATAGCCGTAATGCATCAACCCGGTGCCACACATGGCACCCACCACAAAGAGCAGCGAGTCGCCCGGCAAAAAGGGCATGACCACGACACCGGTCTCGACAAAAATAATCAGAAACAGCAGCGCATAAACCCACAGACCGTAGTTTTGGATGAACACCTCCAAGTGTTTATCCACATGCAAAATGAAATCAAGAAGTTGGGGAATAAGGTCCATAGGCGGCGATTATCCCTGCCCGGCGTGACACCCAAGCGTCACCCTAAAATGCCATGGTGAACGACGCCCAACATCCTCCCTCCCCCCGCCGCCCCATCCGCGACCTGCCGGACGAACTGATCAGCCAGATTGCGGCTGGCGAAGTGGTGGAGCGCCCGGCCTCGGTGGTGCGCGAACTGGTGGACAACGCGCTGGACGCCGGTGCCACCCAAGTGACGGTGCGCCTGCTTGCGGGTGGTGTGCGCCTGATCAGCGTGGAAGATGACGGAATGGGCATCGTCCGCGAGGAACTGCCCATTGCCTTTAGACGCCATGCCACCAGCAAGATCGGCAGCCTGCAGGATTTGGAGTCAGTCGCGACCATGGGCTTTAGAGGCGAGGCGCTGGCGGCCATCAACGCGATTGCCGACTGCGCAATACTCTCGCGCGCGGAAGGGTTCAGCGAGGCCTTTTTGCTGGACGGCCGCACCGGCGAACTCAAACCGGTGGCGCGCGGTACCGGCACCACGGTGGAAGTGAAGGAACTTTTTTACAGCACCCCGGCGCGACGCAAATTTTTGAAAACCGACGCGACTGAGTTGGCACATTGCATCGAATCGGTACGCCGCCACGCGCTGGCCCGCCCCGACGTCGGCTTTGCCATCTGGCACGAGGGCAAGTTGGTTGAACAGTGGCGAAAATGTCCCGGATTCGGCCCCGGATTCGGCCCCGGTTTCGGCACGGGCGCGAACATCGAAAGCGTGTCGCCAGAACATCTGGACGCACTGGACCAACGCCTGCGCGATGTGTTGGGCGAAGACTTTGTAGCGCAGAGCGTGCGCGTTAACTGGTCAGGCCGACGCGGCACGCAAATTCCCGGCAGCGATGCTCCTCCCAGCTTTCGCGTCTGGGGCCGCGCCGGCATTCCGGACGCCGCGCGCTCACGGGCTGATCAACAGTTCGCCTATGTCAATGGCCGCTTTGTGCGCGACAAAGTGCTCACCCACGCCGCACGCAGCGCCTATGAAGACGTGCTCCACGGCCACCGCCAGCCCGTCTACGCCCTGTACCTAGCGATGGACCCGACGCGCGTGGATGTGAATGTGCACCCGACCAAAATCGAAGTGCGCTTCAGAGACAGCCGCGAAGTCCACCAAGCCATTCGCCATGCCGCCGAAGAAGCGCTTGCCGTGCCCCGCGCGCAAGCCGCGGCTGACGCAGCGGCAGCGGCGGCAGCGGGTTCGACTTTCGGCACCGTAGCTAGTGCACAAGGGCCAGGCGCAAGCGATGCAGGTGGCTCGGCGTTTGGTGGCGGCTTGACACCAAACCGCGCTCCCGCCGCCCCCATGTATTCAGCACAACCCGGCATGCAATTCAGCAGGCAGCCCGAGGGCGGTCACCGCGTCAGCGAACTGGGCGCGCTATGGCAGCGCAGTAGCGATGCCACAACGCAAACCGAACAAACAGCGCCATGGAACCTGCCGGCAACCGACCCAGGAGTATGGGCGGCAGAGCGTTCTGCGCAGGTAAAGGAGGAGCCCGC
>CAIQYP010000341.1 GCA_903876045.1 uncultured beta proteobacterium
CGTGGCTGAAGTGTTTACCGGTTCCCCCGGCAAGTACGTCACCCTGGCTGAAACCATCCGTGGTTTTAAGATGATTGTGGCCGGCGAGTGCGATCACCTGCCAGAACAAGCGTTCTACATGGTCGGTACCATCGACGAAGCGTTCGAAAAAGCCAAGAAGGTCTAAGCCATGAACACCATCCACGTTGATGTGGTCAGTGCAGAAGAGTCCATCTTCTCCGGCGAAGCGCGCTTTGTTGCGCTGCCCGGTGAGGCTGGCGAGTTGGGGATATTTCCCCGCCACACTCCGCTGATCACGCGCATCAAGCCTGGCTCGGTGCGCATTGAAAAGGCCGATGGCAGCGAAGAGTTCATCTTTGTCGCTGGTGGCATTCTGGAAGTCCAGCCTCACTGCGTGACCGTGTTATCTGACACGGCTATTCGCGGCAAGGATCTTGACGACGAGAAGGCCAATGAAGCAAAAGCTGCAGCGGAAGAAGCCATCAAGAACGCCAAGAGCGAAATTGATTTGGCCAAGGCCAGTGCCGAGCTTTCCGTGATGGTTGCCCAGATCGCAGCATTGCGTAAATACCGTCTGAAGAAGTAAAGCGCTTCAAGAATTGAAAACAAGACCGCCTTTTGGCGGTTTTGTTTTTTGTGCTGCACCTTAGCTTCACATAGGGGAAAATTTAGCCATGCCTAGATCCAAGTCAAAAATGCAAGCGGCCGCGTTCAGCGGCACCCCCGATGACATTGAGTTGGCTTTTTACGAAGCGCTACGCAGCGGTTCAATAGACAAGTTAATGGACTGCTGGGCCGACGAGGATGAGAGTGCCTGCATCCATCCAGGTGGCGCCCGCTTGATGGGTGCCAACACCATTCGAGCCTCCTTCGAATCCATGTTTACCAACGGCGGCATACAAGCCACTCCAGCGCATATAAGCCGTGTGGACTCTCTGGCCAGCGCAGTGCACCATGTGTTGGAGCAGGTGGAGGTGATGACGACCGACGGCTTGGTACAGGCCTACGTGATTGCCACCAACGTGTACCACAAGACCGCCCAAGGTTGGCGCTTGGTCGTGCATCATGCCAGTCCCGGTATGCTGGACGAGGCGCAGATACTGGCTCAAGGGCCCAAAGTGTTGCACTAACAATCCGCACTCAAAACATTCAACATGATGTTGAAACCTTATGTTGCTCCCCCATGGTTGCCGGGTGGACATCTGCAGACTATCTGGCCTGCTATGTTGCCAAGACCCACGGAAACGCCACTGCCCTATAGACGTACCCGCTGGATCACACCGGATCGAGATTTCATAGATGTCGACTCGTTGGATGCCCCAGCAAAGTGCCGAGTCGAGCAACCCTTGCTGGTTTTGTTTCATGGCCTAGAGGGCAATTCTTCCAGTCACTATGCGCGCGCCTTTGCCGACTATGCGTGCTATCGGGGTTGGGCCTACGCGGTGCCGCACTTTCGTGGCTGCAGTGGAGAGATCAACCTGGCACCTCGCGCATACCACTCAGGTGATTATGTGGAGATAGACTGGATTCTGCGGCGCATGCGTGCTGAGCACACTGGACCCATTGTCGCAATTGGTGTTTCGTTGGGAGGAAATGCACTTGTTCGTTGGGCCCAGGAAGCTGGATATTCAGCCTCCAAAGTCGTGAATGCAATCACTGCCATTTGTGCCCCACTGGATTTGGCCGCAGGAGGTTGGGCATTGGGGCGGGGCTTTAACCGCTTGGCTTACACGCGGATGTTCTTGCGGACGATGAAGCCCAAGGCCTTACTAAAACTGCAGCAACATCCCGGATTGTTTAACCCGAAGGATCTCGCTGAAGCCCGGGATTTGTATGCTTTCGACAATGTGTTCACCGCACCGCTACATGGATTCAAAAGCACCGATGATTATTGGGCGCGCGCCTCTGCCAAGCCGCATCTACAGGCAATCCGGGTGCCCACTTTGTTAATGAATACACGTAACGACCCCTTCGTTCCGGCATGGAGCCTGCCAAGCCAGAAAGCTGCCACCGAACATGTCACACTTTGGCAACCAGCCTATGGCGGGCATGTTGGCTTCCCAGCGCGCACAGGGCCCGCACGTGCCAACTACTTGCCGCTGGAAGTTGGTGCCTGGCTACAAGGGCATATCGAATAGCAAGGAAGCCAAATGGACGACATCGTAAAACAGGCAATGGCCAAGTGGCCTAACGTACCGCATTGCTATGGCTGGCTAGGCCTGGACGCCCGCGGCAATTGGTACATGCGCGACGACGGTGCACAAGCACTGGGTGGCTTTGCCAGTGGCGTGCCAGGATCAAAAGGCAGCTTGCTCCAACATGAAAAACTGATCGAATTCATTCAGCGCAACTACACGGTGGATGATGAAGGACAGTGGTATTTTCAAAACGGACCGCAGCGCGTTTATGTCGAACTCGAGGCGACACCCTGGATTTGGAGGGTGAATGCTGACTTCAGCATCGCAGCACATGACGGACGACTTGCACAGTGGCATGCGTGCTGGATGGGTGAAAACGGTTGGTTGTATTGTGAGACCAGCATCGGCTTTGGCCTGGTGCACACCCAAGATGTTGGCACCGCTGCGGACGCCATAGAACGATGTATTTGGAGCGTTGCCGAAACACGTGTGGCTGAATTGCCTGCACGATACGCTTTTGTAACTAGCCCACAAACCTTGGAGGCAAAGAAAAAGCCGGTGCAATGACCGGCTCTTTTTTTCTATTCAAAAGCCAAGAAATTATTTGGCAGCTGAAGCCGCCGCAGCTGGCGCTTTTGGTTCGTCGAATTTGGCACCGCCGGCATTGGCCATGTACACCACTGCACGTGCCACTTCCAGATCGGTCTGAGCGCCACCGCCTTGTGCGGGCATGGCGTTCTTGCCCTTCATGGCGGAGTTTAATAGTGCTGTAAGTCCGGTCTTTATGCGTGGAGACCAGGCAGTTGCGTCACCAAATTTAGGTGAGCCGATAGCGCCGGTCAAATGGCATGCGGAGCACACAGCCTTGAATACTTCTTCGCCACTGCGAGGCTCGCGAAGGGCGCTCATGGTGTCAACTTTGCCGATTTTTTGTATGCGCTCAGCAATCGCAATTTCAGAGTCCACCGCGCCAACAGGTGGCCTATTGCCTGAAGTCACCAAGTAAACCAGAACAATGATGATGACTACTGGAAGAATGAAGGAGAAAGCAACAGACACCAGCAGCTGCTTGGAGTTTGTGGTGGGACCGGCGTGGTCTTTGTCGTGAGTAATTGCGGTGCTGTTGTCGCTCATGGATTTCTCGAATGTAAATCGGGTTCTGAATGAAGGCTGAATTATAGAGGGCACCTAACTTATTGCGCCTACAATGCGTGCTCTGTATCGCGGCTGTAGCTCAGTGGATAGAGTATTGGCCTCCGAAGCCTATCGTCATCCCGGCTTCCTGCGAAAATGTGAATATTGGTCTTTTTTAGAGTTGCGGCTGTAGCTCAGTGGATAGAGTATTGGCCTCCGAAGCCAAGGGTCGTGGGTTCGATCCCCGCCAGCCGCACCACCAGTGGGGAAACCGCAAATTCCGGGCTCAAATGAGCAAGAATTTTTAATGGTGTCCGATAGTCAAAAAGCAGTTTTTCTCGGAAAAGAGCAATCGTCAGGGAATTTTGGTCCAAACCGACACCACTCCGCCAAGTAAGCTGGTGTTTGAATTGCACATGATCAAACCGTTTGAAGGGCGCAATGTTGCAGCAATCAGTTTGAATGTATCTGGCAATTCCACCAACGTTCCGTGGAGTCTAGATGACAAACAAAACTTGATGCTCAAAACCGTAGCGCTGCTTATAAACTTGGACAACACGATCGGAAAAGATTTTGAGGTCGGTCTTGCCAGACTGAAGGCCATCGCTGAAAAGTAACTCGATGAACAGCCACGGTAATTGGCGCCAACCAGGCGCACCAAAGGCGATGCGCCCCACAACTTTACGTTGAGCCCTGATTTTGGAGTGGCCGGTATAGAGCGCCTCGGCTTACCGCTTGCAGCCCGTAAGTTTTGGCGACCTTCAGGCGCATACGCATCACCCAGTACAGCACCAGCGTCATGAAACTTATTGGTGCATGGGCACGAATTCGCCGGGGCAACCGGTGATACACCGGGACTTTTTGAATAGCCTAGTAGCAACAGATAGTGGCAGGCACCTAAATGCGAGTGTTGATTACTAAGGGTTTACCCTTATCTAGAAACCTTATCAACCGAGAAACCACTAACCGTGTCCAAATTTATGGGGCTCATCAAAGCCCTCCTTCCAGACTTCCGCACCCAAAAAGAGCGCGACATTGCTTACCTGAATTCGTCAGTCGACGTTTTTGATGTCGAGCGCCGTTTGGCTGAAATCGACCGTCGAGACAACAGATTTCTATGGCAACAGCCTGCCGTGAAATGGAATTCGTGGTGATGGCTACGACTGATGACAAGGGAGGCGTGGCCTTCGCATGCGCGCTATCTCAGCAGTTCGGTGTCGATCCCAAAGGGAAACGCCCGAAACAATCAGACATCCCCAAAGAGAAGGCCCCTGAAGAAGTTTCCAGAGGCCGTCTATCAAAGCTACGGCTGGGCTGCTGATTCGATTACTTCTTAGCGGCCTTAGCCTTCTTTACCGAAGCTTTTGCAGCCTCGGGAGCCGCCTACTTTGCAGTTGCCATGTTTTAGGAGTCTTCGTTGTTTTTCAGACGACCAAATTATTTTGGCCGCGCCGATATTCTCATGAAGCGAATGCGGGGGCAATTGTTTTACCGCTATTGGCATTTGATTGCGCAGACTGCGTGAAACTTGCCGAACAGATTGCGGTTTTTTAACTCGGCTATTGGCCGATGCTTGCCACAAAGAATGCAGGACTTCATAGACCCCAGATAGGACGGGGATGAAATGGGTGAACCGCCGGCCTTTGCTTTGAAGTGCAAGCCGTCTTCATGCGTCGTCGTTTTGGCGGGTTTTCTACTCATGAGACGATTTTACAAACGCCAGTAAGACGAACGTGCGACAAGCACGTTCGCCCGAACAAACAAAATGACAATCAAAGGCGTTTGGTGGGTGCTTCCTTCAATGCCTGTCGGGTTTCCTTCCGAACTTGCTCTGCATCGCCTAGATGCTTCTGCGCTATACCTTCGGCTTGCAATACTGCGCCCTTAACTTGCTGTTTTGTACTGCCAACCAAACTACCTGCTTCTTGCTGTACTTTGCCGGCCGCGTCTTTGACGGCACCTTTGATCTGGTCTTTGTTCATTTGAGAATCCTTTAAGTTGAAAGTCGGAGCGTAGATTTGGAATTGGCTGGCGTCAGTGCGCCTGACCACGGAGGGCAGATAAACGTAGAACTCACCGGTTGGCAGTGGCTCAACATGGAAGATGAACATCGAATTCGCAGCAATGGCTGATGCCAACATGTCTCCAAGCGCGCTATCGGGTGACATTCCGTCGTCGAATTCAGACATGTTTCAACTCCTCCTTCTCAAGCAGCGGCAACAAATCGGCAGGCCCGGTCTTTTGCCATGCACCTTTCAAAGATTCAAGGGACTGATGTTCGATAAGTCGACTGCAAAAGGCATGCGCCTGTTCTTCGCTTGGGTATTCTTTGATGGGGAATGAGTCAGCGCACACACAATAGTTTCCACTTGGCATTTTCTCGACGCGGAAATTGAAGTTAATGGTGTTGACCAGGACCTCTGCAAAAGGAATGTCGCCCGGAACTGTGTCTTGGAATTCAGCCATACCAATGCTTAGTTATGATCCCAATGACCACGCTGCAGGGGAGATCCGGCAAACATGCCGAGGTGATCCGTAACATGAAGACGGTGCCGCTTGGTCATGAAGGCGAACAGTCCAAAGCATGCTTGAATGAAGCGCACCCGCATTGGGAATGTGGTTGGTGTGTTGTGGCAGATCACAGCCTTCAGCCTTTGCCGTTCACCCAAGAGTCCCTGCGCTTGTCGCACTCTCGGTCGAGGATTTCCAGGTCTTCGAACTCCTTGATGTTTCCAAGGTGTACTTGAGCTCTACCTTCGTTCTGCAAATCAAAGCCCTTGTATTGTTGGGACGGACTACCGATCAACCTTCCCAGATCTTCCTGCGCCTTGCCAGCGAACTCTTTCAGAGCACCCGTGAATTGATCCCTATTCATTTGAAATTCCTGGAAGTTATGCAGGCAGGGTATGGCTTGGAGGCAACTATGTCGGTGCGCCCGAGCACTATGGCGTCTCACCTCGAATCCCCACCAAGCAGGAATGAGGTTTTGGGGTAGCTTGCCTGTCCCATGCTGCGCTCAGTGATTAAGTGTTGCGACATCGACGTCTGTCGCGCATGCTTGTGAGCCGGGTGTGCTTTCTGTGCGATGCGAGGTCGGTCGACCGAGGGCAGCAGGCCTGATGCAAGCATTTGGACGATCTGCTCGATGGAGAGTTTCGGGTACTCCATCAAAATTGCTCCGGCGCTGATTGCCGCCGAGTCAAACTTTTCTACCATTTGAGACTCCAAAAAAGTAGTGGACTGAGAAAGGCATGACTGTGAATCTGTAGCGGCTAGCTGTCTGTGCACTGAGGCACGATTCGGAAAATGTCAGAGGAAGTGGGGTGGGGTTAGCGAGCATGCGGCTTGGCGAATGCGATGCGCGTTCGTAACGGATGCATTCTGTGAACCGGAGGGGCAGGCTTTTGACGCCCACAGTGCGATCCATTCATCCCGGCGTCAAAGTGTTTTGCTCTAGAACTCTAGGGATAGTGCGACGAAACCGAGTTTGGCAGCAGATCGGCGCTAGGGGTATGCGGTTGTGAGGTCGGTGATTACGGGTGAACCAAAGAACCACCTTTGTTCGTCACCACACGGACGAATTTCATCGAAGAGTTGACGATCAAGGACACAGTAACGCGAATCCGTCGCGACTGATCAACCGCATAGGAACTTTATGACCAGCAATATCAACTTCAAAACCTTGTTCATCCTGGCCGCCGTTCTGCTGCTTCCTGTTGCGCAAGCCGTAACCATGAGCAAGGCCGACTACAAGGCTGGCAAAACCCGGATCAGCGAGGAGTACAAGACCGAAAAGGCTGCATGTGACTCACAGGCTGGCAACGCCAAAGACATCTGTGTTGAGGAAGCCAAGGGCAAAGAGAAGATAGCACTCGCAGAATTGGAATACAGCCACAGTGGCAAATCCAAAGACCAAACGAAGGTTCTGGAAGCGAAGGCCAAATCAGCTTATGAGGTCGCCAAGCAAAAGTGCGACGACAAGGCCGGCAATGAAAAGGATGTTTGTGTCAAGGAAGCCAAGGCTGCCGAGACCACTGCACTTGCTGACGCCAAGCTGGGCAAGCAGATCCATGAAGCCACGAAGGAGGCCAATAAAGACAAACGCGACGCTGACTACAAGGTTGCTGCAGAAAAGTGTTACTCCTTGGCAGGAGACGCGAAAGACAGTTGCATGGCAGCCGCAAAAACCAAGTACGGCATAAAGTGAGCTGACCTGCCAAGGCCCCGAATCTGCGAATGCAAACCAGGGGCCTTTGATTGGGACTACGTCCCGGCATGAACCGTGCCCCTGATGGCCACTCAAAGTGCTCCACTTATGGCCAGTCAAACTGCTCCACCCCGGTCACCGTAAATTGATGTGCTGAACCCGGCACGCCAGTAGTTCGGAGGCCACTGGCAGGACGTTACTTTCACCCCCTCACCGTCGA
>CAIQYP010000342.1 GCA_903876045.1 uncultured beta proteobacterium
ACTCGCCCTGGCCAGTGCCGCAGCTCTTTCTGTTACGCCCTCTACGGTCGGCGCCCAGGAAATCACCGTCACCGCCTGGGGCGGTGCCTATACCAAGAGCCAGGAGGAGGCTTACTACAAGCCCTTCACCGCCAAGACCGGCACCAAAGTGCTGATCCAGGACTACAACGGCGATCTGGCCGAAATTGCAGCCCAGGTAAAAACCGGCAACGTCAAATGGGACGTGGTCGATGTGGAACTGGCCGAGGCCATCAAAGGCTGTGAAGAAGGTCTGTTTGAAAAGATAGACGCCTCCAAATTGCCCGCCGGTGACAACGGCACGCCGGCTGCCAAGGACTTCGCGTCCGGTCTGGTGACGCCCTGTGCTGTCGCCACTATTCTGTATGCCAATGTGGTCGCCTACGACAAGGCCAAGCTCGGCGCCAAGGCCCCCAAGAGCCTGAATGACTATTTCGATCTGGCCAAGTTCCCCGGCAAACGCGGCATGCGCAAGAACCCCAGCGTGAATCTGGAGTGGGCGCTGATGGCCGATGGTGTGGCCCCTGCCGATGTCTACAAAGTGCTGGCCACGCCCGCCGGTGTGGACCGTGCCTTCAAGAAGCTCGACACCATCAAGTCCAACGTGGTCTGGTGGACTGCCGGTGCCCAACCGCCCCAGTTGCTGGCCGCCGGTGAAGTGGTGATGACCAGCGTCTACCACGGCCGCATCTTCGATGCCAACGCCAAAGACAAGCGCGAGTTTGCGTTGGTGTGGGATGGCCAGGTGCAGGTGCCCGATCTGTTTGTGGTGATCAAGGGCACCAAGAACTCGGCTGCCGCCCAGGAGTTTGTGCGCTTCGCCACTTCCAGCAACGCGCTGGCTGAGCAGGCCAAGTGGATTCCCTACGCACCGGCCCGCGCTTCCTCGCTGAGCAAAATCGCCCCTGCCACCAAGGAATGGTTGCCCAATGGTGGCCACGCCGGACGCCAGTTGCTGACCAGCGCCGAATTCTGGTCTGAGTATGGCGACGACCTGAACAAGCGTTTCTCCGCTTGGCTCGCCAAGTAATTCCTCGCTAAATCAAGAGCCACCATGAACAGCACGGACCGTCTCATCAGTCGTTTGCGCAAGGCCGAACGCAAAGGCCATATGCGGGCCTATGCCCTGATCGCTCCGCTGTTCATCTTCGTGGCCCTGAGCTTTCTGCTGCCACTGGGCAGCGTGCTGCTCAATAGTTTTTACGATCCGATTGTTCCCGAGGGCATGCCGCGTACTCTGGCGGCGCTGAACCAGTGGAACGGGTCGCGCACCCTGGTGCCGCCCGAGCCAGTGTTCGAGGCCTTGGCCCAGGACTTGAAGCTGGCTATGGATAACGAAAAAGCCAGCCCCATGGCCACCCGGCTGAACTTCGAAGAGACCGGCTCGCGCACCATCTTCATGCGGGCTGCCCGCAAGGTAGGGGCGCAGGAGATGGGCCCCTGGAAACCTTTTTTTGAACAGGTCGACCCGGCCTGGGTGCAACCCGCCATCTGGGGCACCATCCGCAATTTGCACTCCAGCACCCACACCTTGTTCTTTCTGCAAGCGGTGGACCTGAGGCGCCAGAGCAATGGCGAGGTGGCTCAGCAGCTGGAAGACCAACGCATCTACGTCAACATCTTTTTGCGTACGGTGGGCGTGGCGCTCTCGGTGACACTGGCTTGCCTGGCGTTGGGTTTTCCGATTGCTTATCTGTTGGCGCACCTGAAAGACAAGACGGCCAACATGTTGCTGATTCTGGTGCTGTTGCCTTTCTGGACATCGCTCCTGGTGCGCACCACGGCCTGGGTTGTGTTGCTGCAAAAAGAGGGCGTGGTGAACTCCTTGCTCGGTAGCCTGGGCTTGATCTCCGAGCCGCTGCCTTTGATCTTCAACCGCTTTGGTGTGGTGGTGGCCATGACGCACATCCTGCTGCCCTTCACCATCCTGCCGCTGTATTCGGTGATGCGGTCGATACCGCCATCCTTCGTGCGCGCCGCACGATCGTTGGGGGCCGGGCCGTTCTCTGCCTTTGTGCGCGTCTATTTGCCGCAGTGTCTGCCGGGCATCAGCGCCGGCGCGCTGCTGGTGTTCATCCTGTCGCTGGGCTACTACATCACACCGGCCCTGGTCGGCGGAGCCACCGACCAGATGATCAGTTACTTCATTGCCGACAACCTGGGCCGCTCGCTCAACTGGGGTCTGGCCTCCGCGCTGGCCGCCATTCTGCTGGCTGCCGTGCTGGCCTTGTATGCGGCCTATGACCGTGTCGTCGGTGTAACCAATGTGAGGTTTGGATGAGCCACGCTGCTTTGCCCCTTTACACCACACCGCTGCAACGCGTCGGCCACTGGGCCTTGTTGATCGGCTGCGGTGCCATCTTTTTATTTCTGATTGCGCCGGTGCTGGTGGTGATGCCGCTGGCCTTTAACAATGACCCGTACTTCAACTTTCCGATTCACACCTGGAGCCTGCGCTGGTTTGACGATCTGTTCGGCAACCCGGTGTGGCGCAAAGCCATTGCCAACAGCCTGATCACGGCGGTGTGTGCCACCACGCTTGCCACCACACTGGGGACGCTGGCCTCGGTCGGCCTGAACCACCGCAACCTGCCGGGCAAGCGCCTGATCATGGCGGTGCTGGTCTCGCCCATGATCGTGCCGGTGGTGGTGCTGGCGGTCGGTGCCTACTTTTTCTTTTCGCGCCTGGGCATTGCCAACAACCTGGCTGGAATTATTCTGGTGCACGCCGTGCTGGGCATGCCCTTTGTGGTGATCACCGTGAGCGCCACACTGGCCGGTTTTGACATGGGCTTGATGCGCGCCGCGCGCAGCCTGGGCGCCTCGCCCTTTCTCGCCTTTAGGCGCGTCATGCTGCCGCTGGTCTGGCCTGGCGTGTTATCGGGTGCCTTGTTTGCCTTTGCCACCTCGTTTGACGAAGTGGTGGTGGTGCTGTTCCTGGGTGGCCCGGGCCAAACCACCTTGCCACGTCAGATGTGGTCGGGCCTGCGCGAGCAACTCTCGCCCACTATTTTGGCCGCAGCTTTTGTGCTGATCATCATCTCGGTACTCATGCTGCTGACACTGGAGTTGTTGCGCCGGCGCAGCGTCGCCCTGCGCGGCATCGCTGAGTGAGTGGCGTGTGAGCGTTGGCGTGCGGCGCAAGCTGTCAGTCGCCTTTGTGCTGGCGCCCAACTTCACGTTGTTGGCGCTGTCGGCCTTTGTCGACACCTTGCGTCTGGCTGCTGATGAAGGCGACCGCAGCCGTCCCATTCTGTGCGCCTGGACGGTGCTGAGTGACACCATGCGGCCGGTGCGCTCGAGCAGTGGCATCAGCGTCAATCCGGATTCCGAATTGCAGGACCCAAAACAGTTTGATTACCTCGTAGTGGTTGGCGGCACGCTCAGCACCGATTTGCTTTCCAAGGGCATGTCGGTCTATCTGCAGCGGGCGGCGCATGATGGAGTGCCCCTGGTCGGCATATGCACCGGTAGCTTTGTGCTGGCGCGCCTGGGCCTGATGCAGGACAGGCACAGCTGCATCAGCTGGTTTCACCACCAGGAGTTCCACGCGCTCTATCCCGATTTGAAAGCCAGCTCAGACGAATTATTTATCGTCGATGGCGACCGCCTGACCTGCGCGGGCGGAACCAGCGTGGTCCATCTGGCGGCGCATCTGGTCAAGCAGTTTTGCGGCGAGGCTGCGGCCGAGAAGGCGCTGCGCATCATGATCGAGCAGTCCACATTGCCCCCTCAGTTTCCGCAACCGCAGCCCTTTCAGACGCCCAAGACGCGTGACCTGCGCGTGCGCAAGGCCATGCTGTTGATGGAGCGCAATCTGGAGTCGCCCCTGACGGCTGAATTTGTGGCGCGCCATGTGGGCGTTAGCGTGCGCCAACTGGAGCGACTGTTCAAGACCGAGGTGGGCTGCAGTCCGTCCACCTTCGCATTGCGTATTCGCCTGGCCCACGCACGCCAGCGCCTGCTGCACAGCCCGGAGCCAGTAGCCGACATCGCGTTGCAAAGCGGCTTCGTCAATCGCTCGCACTTTGCGCGCAGCTTTCGGCTGGAGTTTGGTGTGACGCCTAGCGCGCTGCGGGAACTGAAGGGGGACACCTAAATCCTTTTTCCACTATTAGTGAGGTTTTGTAGCAGATGAACCCGTCGGCAACTGCTTTGGAGCCGTACTTACCAGCGAAGGCTTCTGGACGGTTGGGTGCCCACTTTGACGACATGCTGGTCACATTGCCGCCAGTCGGTCCCAGGTTGTCAACAGCCGCATTGGAGCAGGCAAATCGCAATTTTCAAAGTCGGCTCCCGCGGCCTGACCGGGATCGCGGAAGCTCCATTGCTGCCGCTCATTTTTGAAAATTGCTGGCCGGTGAGATTGGCGGGCAGGTTTCGGGCAGCCCGTATCAAGTTTTTTGTTGAGCCTTTCATGGACGTCGATCTCGTTTCCTATTTCGACCGTTGTCGAAGTGCCAAGCAGTCGTTCAATGTCGTCGTGTGACACCGGCAACCTGACACGGCGAGTGCGCGGACATCTTTCAGGGGGCATGCACCAGCTTCAGATCGATGCCGACAACACCATTTACAAACTCAACGGTATGGTGGTGCAAATTCAATCCGCCAGCAGGACGATCAGTGCATGGACAAGGGCAGCATTGTCGAAGTGGCCGAACCGGAGACTTTTTTCCAAGCGCCGAAGAACGAAAGAACGCGTGAGTTTCTTGGCAAGATCCTCCACCACTAGAACGCATCACGTTAATCACACATGCAGCAAATCAGTCCAGCAGGTCTAGCCCCTGCATCATCAATTGCAATCATCGGAGGCGGCGTTGTCGGTGCGGCCAATGCCTTGGCACTGGCCTGCGAGGGCTACCAGGTTACCGTGTTTGAACCTGACGACATCGGCGCAGGAACCAGCTCCGGCAACGCAGGCGGCATTGTCACCGGCGCTGTCACCCCGACCGCTACGCCGGGGGTACTGCGCGCCATGCCTGGCTATGTACTCGACCGGGACGGAGCGGCTGTTTTACGCCCAGCTTATGCGCTCAAAATTCTGCCTTGGTTATTGCGCTTCATTGCCGCTAGTCGTCCGTCCCGGGTGGCCGAAATCGCGCAAGCACTGCATCCACTGGTTGCAAGCTCCATGCAGGCACATCTGGCGCTGGCGGACGTCTGCGGCGCGCAGGACCGCATCCGCAGCGTGGGCTGGTTGAAAGTCTATAAAACAGCGCGGGGCTTTGCCGACACCGCATTGGACCGTGAGCTGATGACCCGCCATGGCGTCAATTTTTCGGTATTGACGGCGGCACAGATTGCTGAGATGGAGCCCAACATCGATCCTGATGCTTACACCTGCGGACTGTTTCAACCTGACAGTGGTTTTGTCAATTACCCGCAGGCCTTGAGTCAAGCCTACTTTGACGGTGCTAGTCAACGCGGCGCGATGCACGTGCGTGAAAAGGTGCGCGAAGTCAGGCCACTTGAGAGCGGAGGTGTAACCATCACCACAGGCCAGGGCAGTCGGCAGTTTGATGCCGTTCTGGTCGCAGCGGGGGCCTGGTCCAAGCAATTTGCCAGCCAGATTGGCGACAAGGTGTGCCTTGACACTGAGCGTGGCTACCATATTTCGCTTCAATCCAGCGGAGCAAATTTACTGCAGCGCCCGGTGGGCTTCCCGGAAAATCACTGTGTTCTTTCACCCATGCATGATGGCATTTCGATAGTTAGCATCGACGAATTGGCGGGCCTGGATGCACCACCGGATTACCGGCGCATTCGTGCACTGATGCCATTTGCGCGCAAGGTGCTGCCTGGTATTGCCAAGCAAACGGTGCAGCGCGAGTGGATGGGTTTTCGCCCTTCCACGCCGGATTCGTTGCCGGTGATCGGCCGCTCACCACGCGTTAGAAATGTGTTTTATGCGTTCGGGCACGGGCATCTGGGTTTGACCATGTCGGCCATCACCGCACAGTTGATTGCCAATATGGTGAGCGGTCGCGCCGATTCGGTGGACATGACGCCCTACCGTATTGATCGGTTCTAAGAGTTCTAAACGCCACTCCATTATTCGAAGGCATTGCCCATGAACAAGCACGCACTCAAGCACGCCGATGCCGCAAAGATTGGCATCCTGTGCTGGGAAAAAGGGCAGGTTCCCAGGGGACTTATGCAACTGGAAACCCTGATTGGAAACAGCACCAATCCAGCCTCTTACGCCTATCCAGTGAGACTGCGGCCGGTGTTGGGAGCCAACATTCACACCATTCTTGAAAACCCGGATCCTGCGGTCTTGCGTACCATGATTGACGATGCCAGGGGCATGGTGGCGGACGGGATCAAGGCCATCACCACCAGTTGCGGCTTCAATGCCATCTTTCAAAGGGAACTGGCTGCGGCGGTGTCTGTACCCGTTTTTTCATCAAGCTTGCTGCAAGTGCCTCTGATCCGGCAAATGCATGGGCCTGCTAGCGAAATTTGCATTCTCACGGCTAAAGCGAGCGCATTACAAACAGCGCATCTGACCTCGGTTGGAATCGCGAGCGCGGACGGACTGCGCATTTGTGGACTTGAGTCTTGCCCGCAATGGAACACCATATTCACGGATGCCGAGGCCGAAGTCGATCTCCACGCGATTGAGCTGGAGGTCATCGGAACTGCCGTCAATGCCTTGAAGAAACACCCAAACATTCGTGCCTTTGTTTTAGAGTGCACCGATTTGCCACCATTTTCAGCAGCCATTCGTCGCCAGACGGGCTTGCCGGTTTTTGACTTCATCACGATGACCAATTACCTCTATTCAACTATCTAACTTTTGCAGCAATGGAAGACTCAATGATTAAACGTTTTGAAATCGGCGCCCGCATGTCTGAGGCGGCTGTCCACAACGGTACGGTTTACTTGGCTGGTCAGGTGGCCACTGACGGAAGCGAGGACATTCGCGGTCAAACCGTTCAAGTGCTGGCTGCGATCGACGCATTGCTGGCACAGGTTGGCAGCGACAAAAGCAAGATTCTGATGGTGCAAATCTTCCTTGCTGACTTAGCTGATTTCGCAGGTATGAACGCAGTGTGGGATGCGTGGGTAGTACCCGGATGCACACCACCACGCGCGACGGTGCAAGCAGCGCTTGCCAAATCCGAATGGAAAATTGAGATCGTTGTAACCGCAGCCACATGAACTTGTTGCGCACCGGTGGTCTTTTAGACAACTGCGAACCGGAAATGGTCCGAACCAGCACAGTCCATGGGGGCCTTACTTCGACCAGTTCTGAATCCATTTCTCCTTTTCTGCGGTCTTGCTTATGGGCTTAGTTTGGGGCTAACGTTGTCATTGCCCTTCTTGTCAGCTACGGCCGGATCCTTCGCCGCAGTGGCCTCACTTTTGACAATCTCTTCGTCGTGCTTAGCAATGATGTCCTTCAGTTGATCAGCCAGATTCGACATATCCGGCTTTGCAGCCTCGATGTCTATCAGTAAGCCATCGATTCGACTTCGACTAAGGCGGTTGCTTTTCCATTTTCTCTCGAAGCCGCCAGCCGCTGCCAGACTTGTCAGTGCCGCCGCCAGGGAAGTAAGCACAGCGGCATAGCCTTTCAGTTCGGCCGTCGTTATCTGCAGCAATGCGCCTGCAACAACACTGCAAATAATCGAGCCAAAAATGGTGGTGTGGTGAGCGGCACTCCAATTTTTTTGCCCCTTCTCGAACCATGCCCGCCATTTCAAGGCCTCGTGCTTCAACATTTCCTTTTCCATACCTATCTCCTGAGGATGTCAATTGCCAAGTGAAACTGCTACTGAACCGTACGCTAAAAGAACTTGCGGCAAACCCTTCCTGCAACCACTTCTACACTGGGTGAAACCCTTGGTTGCCGTTTGTAAGCTTGGTTCTGTTGAACTTTGCGGTAACGCTGTTGATCGTTGTGCAGGCTAAAAATGATAAGCTTTGACGATATAAACGGTGGATGCCAAATGAACAAGTTGGACGCTTTGCAAGTTGTAGTCATAGAGGATGATGAAAACTTATTGCGCTTGTATGAGATCAGGTTTGCGAACGCAGGCTTTCCGATTGACTTTACGGGTTTCAAACTCGCAAAGGAAGCCATCGACCACATGATCGTGGCCTCAGCTGATCTGGTTATTGTTGATATGCAACTACCAGACATCAATGGGTATGAACTGATCGACACGCTCTTCACTTTGTTTTCAATGGTTGGAACCAAGGTTGTTGTTGTCAGTGGCAAAGACGAGGTTGATATCCGCAAGAACGGCACGTTGCCGGATGACGTTTCCGTTTTCTCCAAGCCCGTACCCTTTGATTACCTGCTGGAGAAGTTGCAACTAATGCATGCCTTTAAGTTCGGCTTGTCGTCACAATTTTTGTGACGAAAATCTTTCACTCCCTGCGAAGCAGATTTCAATGAGCCACCGGTGCCCTGCCCGTAACATAGGCTCACCTGAATATCAAAGCTCACCATGACCGTTATCACCACCATTGAAGACCTGCGCGTCCTTGCAGAAAAGCGCGTGCCGCGCATGTTTTACGACTACGCCGATTCCGGCTCCTGGACCGAATCGACCTACCGTGCCAACGAGTCCGATTTCCAGAAAATCAAGTTGCGCCAGCGCGTGGCGGTCAACATGGAGAACCGGACCACCGCCACCAAAATGGTCGGTCAAGAGGCCAAAATGCCGGTGAGCATTGCACCGGTGGGCCTGTGCGGCATGCAAAGTGCCGATGGCGAAATCAAGGCTGCCAAGGCGGCCGAGAAGTTCGGCATTCCGTTCACGCTGTCGACCATGAGCATTTGCTCGATCGAGGACATTGCGCAGCACACCCAGGCACCATTCTGGTTTCAGCTCTACATGATGCGCGACCGCGATGCCATGAAGAAGATGATCGGCCGTGCCAAGGCGGCGCGCTGTAGCGCTCTGGTGCTGACGCTTGATTTGCAGGTGATCGGCCAGCGCCACAAAGATTTGAAGAACGGCCTGACCGCCCCACCCCGCCCCACGGTTGCCAACATCATCAACCTGCTGACCAAGCCGCGCTGGTGCCTGGGCATGGCCGGCACGCGCCGCCACACCTTTGGCAACCTGGTTGGCCATGTGAAGGCGGTGACCAATATGAACTCGCTGGCCTCCTGGACCAATGAGCAGTTTGACCCGACGCTGTCGTGGGCCGATGTGCAATGGGTCAAGGAGCAATGGGGCGGCAAGCTCATCCTCAAGGGCATTCAGGATCTGGAAGACGCGCAGCTGGCCGTGGCCAGCGGCGCCGATGCGATTGTGGTCAGCAACCACGGTGGCCGCCAACTCGATGGTGCGCCCAGCAGCATCTCGGCCCTGCCCGAAATTGCGCAGGCTGTGGGCGACAAGATCGAGGTCTGGATGGACGGTGGTATTCGCAGTGGTCAGGACGTGCTCAAGGCCTGGGCCCTGGGTGCGCGCGGCACCATGATCGGTCGCGCCATGGTCTATGGCTTGGGCGCCATGGGTGAGGAAGGCGTGCTCAAGGCTTTGCAAATCATCCACAAAGAACTGGATATCACCATGGCCTTTTGCGGCCATACCGATATCCAGAACGTGACGACCAACATCCTGCTGCCCGGCACCTACGACTTCAAGGGCTAGCACCGTCGGCCGGTCGCTGACCCTAAATCTCGAACACATCCGAGTACACCGTGCGGGTGCCGGCTGCGCTCTTCAACGCGCCGAACTCCATGGTGGCTCCGAGCGCGCCACCGTCCGCAGGAAGCACCTCCAGTTCGCCGATGACCAGACGCATGCGGTGGCTGCCGCGCGCTGCCGGCAGCACAACCATGCTGCTCCAGACCGTCGCGGCCGGTGTGACCTGAATGCGCGGCAACGCCTGCCATCCGCTTTGCACCGGCACCCAGGCTTCGCTGCCGGCAGAGGTATGCAGCACTTCCACCCGCACCGCCATCATGGTGGGCGCCAGGTTGGCTATCTGTTTGAATGGGGCCGGGCCCGCCACGCTCAGGCGCAGCATCAACGGATGATCGGGCAAGGCACTCAAGGTGACGGTGCGGTCCGGAGCGCATTGGATGAAGTCAGCCTGCACCACCTTGGACAACTCCGCGCCCAACACGGCATGCGGCTGCAGACGGGCCAGCGCAAAGCGGACAAACGGGAAATACGCGGGGCCCAGGTCAACCATGATGTCGCAGTACCAAAGCTGACGCTCCACATCGAAGTGCACCGCATGTGCGGCCACATCCACCAGCGCCGTGCCACCCAACTCCTGCAGCGTAAAGTTGGAACTGCGCAGTACCGCTTGCGGAAAATGGGCTAGCGTGGGCAAGGCATCCGGCGGCTGAGAAACCCACATCGGGTCGTAACCCCATTGCGTGACCACGTGCTTGCACCCGGCGGGCACTTTCAGCAAATTCGGTTTGCCTGCCAACACATCTGAGCCTTTAGGGCCTGCATAGATCACCACGGCCAGCAACTCTCCGTCGCCAGAAGAAAACCAGGGGCGCTTCAAATACACGCGCAGACCACCGCCCCTGCGTGCAAAGTGCAGGGTGCTGTGCGCTGTGTCACCGGCGGGCACTGGCACATCACCGTCCGGGCCGGATCGCTCCCAGCCGAAGGTCGGAACGATGTATTCGATCTGCGGTGCGTCAGGCCGTGCCGAACTCAGGATGTCCATCTCAAAGGTTGCCTCTGAGCCCCGCATGAAGGCGTCCGGCGTTGCCGTCGCGGGGTCGAAATATTCCTGGTAACGGCTCACCGCAGTGGCCGTGTAGTGCACGCGGTGGTACTTGGTGTCCGGGAAAGCATGGTGTTGCTGCAAGAACCCGGCGCGGTCCGATTGCGTATCGCCATGCACCAGATCAAAGGCATGGCTGGCGCACAGCGCAGAGTAATCAGCACCGGTGCCCACCTTGCTCACATCGTCCACGCGGTCGGTCCAAGTGGCATGCAGTTCCACCTTGCCGGTACTGGGGCCGTCAACAACCACACTGCCGTACAACAGAGCAAAGCTCTGGCCCACATCGCGCCTGGCCAGCAGTGCCTCAATACGGGGCGCACTGCAGGGTTTTTTGACCGCATGCACCAGGGTAACGGTGCGTGCCGGGGTCAGCATCCAGTGCTTGCCGCTGGCACACCAGGGGCGCAATTTGTCGAGGCGCTCTTCGCTGGCGGCGCTGCGCACCCAGCCCCAAATGCTCAGCAAATCCAGATCGGCGGCATCGCGCGGCACGCTGCTCAGTTGCACCGCGCGCATGCGCCCGGCAGGCACCGGAATCTTCAGCGTGCGGCTGTCGCTATCCCAGGCCGGCAGACCGCTGCCCTTGACCATGCGGATACAAAACGGCGCGGCATGCGGCCAGGCCTGGCTGTGGGCAAAAGAGATGGTCTGCTCGGCTACGCCATCCGGCCCCAGCACACGCACCAGCGTGCCGGCCGCCAACGGGTCGGGCAGATAGGGTACATCGTTGGGCACGGCCGCCAGGATGTCCATACCGTCGGCATTTGCGTCGGTGCCAGCGGGAATGACACCCCGCAACTGGCCCTTATCGCCATGGCGGTCGGTCAACAGTTCGTACCAGTTACCCGAGGGCGGGGCCTGATCAAACATGCCGTGCTGCTCGGCCAATTGCTGCGAAATGCGGGGCGGGCAGACTACGCGAATCGACTCCTCGGTGGTGGACGCTGCGTCATCGGCCGTGCGAATCACCACGCGCTCCATCGACTCACCCGGCACGGGCTTTTCAATGCGAGCCAACACCGGCGACGCAACCGGCTCATAGCGCAGATAGCTCACGGCGTTGGGCGTGGCAGCATGCAGGCGGGTGTCCCCCGCTTGCAAGGCCAGCGAACGGCCGGTGATGTCCACCGCGCGGGCACGCATGCGGTAGGCGCGGCCAAAGCGCAGGCGAGGCAACGTAGCCAGTGGTTTGCCATGGGCGTCCTTGGGCACGTCCAGGGCGATGTTGATCGTGCTGTCGTGCGTCTCTGGTGCGCCATCGACCAAATCGACGTGCTCATCGACCTGGCCGGGGTCCGGCACCTTGTTGCCGGGACGACGCACAGCCAGACTCCAGCCTTCCCAATGGGCCAGCGTTTCGTGCAAAAAGAAATCGGGGTCCTTCGGCTTCTGCGTGGGGGTGCTGGTCAGCGTGCTTTCGCGGTTAACGTGGGCGTACTCCTTGAGCGCCAACCCGACCGGCGAAGGCAACACGCCCATGCCCGGCACTTCTGGCAACCCCGGCAGGCCCGGCGTGCCCGGAGCGCGGGTGCTGTAGGTTTCCTGGCGCTGGCACAGCGAGCGCCAGGTTGCGGCGGGATTGTCGGCCAGCACATCAAGGCGCATGCCGCGCACCAGATCATCCGCATAGAGCACCGGTTGGCCGTCGATATGGCTGTTGAGCTCTGCGGCGCGTGCTGCGCGCGCCGCAAAGGAGGCCGCCCTGCCGGTGTGCACCAGCGCCATGCCAGCGCTGCGCAATGCGGGCAACTCGGTGCGCTCCACGTCCGCACGATCAGTTTGCAAGTTGACCAAATGGCGCACGTAGTCCACCAGTTTGATGGCCGCACCATCCACGTCCACTTGCATCAACTCGTAATCCGTCTGCGAAAGATCGACATAGCCGTCCTTCAATGTGGCGGAACTATTCGCTGCGCAAAAGACACCCTCTGCCTCAATAAACCGGAACATGGTGATCGGCGCCACCTTAACCGGCGGCGGTGCAATGCCTGCAAGCTCTGGCCAGGTTACCTGCACGCTGATGCCGGACTCATCGCCACTGAAATTGGAAGCGAAATCGGATGGCAGTTCGCAAGACAATTCCAGCACCATGCCCAAGCGGTGCATCAAATAGTCGGAGTCTTCGACCAGCGACAGGGTCTCATGAAAATCAAAGTTGATTTTGAAGTCGGTCGGCGTGGCGAAGTCACCGTTCTTGGGCGTGTGAAATTCCAGCAACCTCGCCAAACTGTCGGTAGGACTGCCTGATCCGTTGTCACCCGGTGGCGGCAGCAGATGCAAGACGTCATCACCCTCGGTATGACTTTGCTCCCGTACCAGTGGCCAGATGGCATCGAGCTCAGAGGGCCCTTTCAAATCCCTGACCCACGGAATCAAGGCGTTGATATCCGGCGGCGCCAGCGGATGCTCGATGGCAACGCGTTGGTACACGCCTTTGACAAAGGCCAGCACGTCCATCACGGGAAAACTCCGGACCGGGCGGGCGCAATGGCCGTGGCGGTCAAACACGTGACTTTCCACCATGGTGTCGCCTGCCTCGGTTTTGCTCATGCTGCCGGGAAATATGGCTTTCCACAGAGCCGGGTCCCGCACATCGTCTTCAATCTGCGCATCGAGCACGGTTGGGTTGGGGCCGCCACCAAAGCAGGCCTTGAAGCTCAGTGACTTGGCGGCCCAATCGGCAAAGCAGAACTTGGAGAGCGACTCCAGTTTCTGGTCGCCCTGAAGGCGCGGCGAAACCCGCACGGCAAAGTGCAGCCGCTTGGTTGCAGAGTCATAACGGCGGGGGACAACGGTCCAGAGAATAGTTTCTTGCATGGCAGGGGTTCTTTATTCCGCGAACGCGGCGAGGTAGTTGTCCCAGTCGGGAAGGCTGATCATTTCGTGAAAAGGCAGATCACGCGAGCCACCCGCAAACTCGCGCCGCACGGAGAGCGTGACGCTGGTGCTGAAGAACAGCACCTCGACCTTCACCGTCACACTGGCTTGGCCCCAGACACGCGGGTTGTCGTAGTTGAGTTCCAGATAGAACTCCACGCTCACCGTGATCAGGCCCAGCACTTCGAGTGCACCAGTGGCACGCACATAGCCGCTGAGCTTGCAGGCACTGCCGGTAATGCGGAAGTAGATGCCCGCCATGACCTGGATACCGCCACTGGCCACACCCAGATTGAGCGCAATGTTGCCGCCAAACTCAAGGCAACCTTCCACAATGCGCGTGTTGTCGGACGCCGCCTCAATGGCGAAAAATCCCCCACCTGCAAACAGCGAGACCGTGATCAGGAAGGGATCATGGCGCTGTGAAACGGCCAGGCGGGCACGTGCCGGGTCGCCGGTAAACGGCAGGGCTATGCTGGCGTCCAGTGCCAGGTTCTGCAGTGCAAATACACCGACCGCAATGGTGGGGATGCGCAGGTTGTAGCCACACAGCAGACCCTCGCTGTTGAGGTCCAGGTACGGCGGATCGTTGAAGTTGTTCAATCCCAGCACGCCAGACAAGGCGTTGATGAATTTCAGTGCGCCCAGGAACTTGATACCGCGCACCTTCACATGCACCAATGGTTTGCCACCGGGTGAAATACTGAAAGCAAACGAATCAAATTCGATGGCAATCACTTCGGATAGCACCAGGCTGAAGTCGCTCAGTTGGCCGCTCACGCTGGACACCGCAGCGGCAGCGCCCGAGTCGCTCACCTGCGCCTGCACCAGCAACTTCAGCTCTGCACTAGCGCCAGGCTGGAAGTTGTCGTTGCTCTTGAGCACCCGGGTGCTCCAGGCGAGTCGGTGGCACGTACTGTTGCCGTCGCGCACCGAGGTCCACATTGGCACCGGGCAATTGCCGCCTGCAAAAGAGGCCGCCGAAAAAGACACGGCGCCGAGAACGTCCTGCAGTGTCACGCCACCCAACAGCTTGGCGTTCAGTGCATCGGCAAAGTACTGCATGGGATCGAAGCTGCCCAGGGCCAGCGTGGCCAGATGCGCATCGCCGACATCAGTGGTGCCCTCTTCGGTCTTGACGCCGACCGGACCGATCAGGCGAGAGATACCACCAATCGCCATACCCGGTGACACCACGCCACCCACCTTGTCGGACCCGTTGCTGGGGCTAAATGACAGATCAACGCTTTGCACAAAGCGCAAATATATTTCGCCCCTATTGGCACTTGAGAAGCCGTCTCGCAAATAGGCGCCGGCATAGGTGGCGCGCTGTGGTTCGGTGATCTGGCCCAGTTGGCGCATGACCGGAATGGTCAGCTTCACATCGGCCAGCACCGGGTTGACCCAGCGGAATTTATATACGTCGTCGGGCCGGTGTTCGGTAGCCACGCGGAAGGAAATCGTTGCCACGTTCACCGCTCCGTCCTGGGCACCGGCAGTGGCGGGCACCAGGCTCAGGCTTTGCCCATGCAACTGGCTCACATAGCGGCTATTGGGCACATCGACGCTAAACACCGGGTCGGCACTGTCAGTATCGATATCTCTGTGCAAGAGATTGGCGCCACCGCTTTTACCCAGGGCCGCGCTGAGAAAGTCGACATAGTCCTGATCTATAACTTCAGGGGGTTTGTCATCTTCACCCATGCGGCGGGCACGCACAAAGGCCATGGGCATCATCCATTCCAGCGTGTGGCCGGCACGGTCTTCGGCGCGCACCAGAAACTGAAAGTCCACCGGACTGCCGGCGGTTTGCACCATGGGCCAGAAGGCAGACCCGGCCGGGCACATCGGGCTTGTGCTTAGCGGGCTGTCCTTGGGCGCGGCCAGATCGGCGGTTTTCAACGTGAGTAAACGCACCGATCGAAAAGGCATCTGGCGCGCGTGGAATTTAGTGTGCAACTTGACCGTTTCATCCTCCACCGAATTGGCATCTGACGGTTGCGAATACACAACCACCGGTTCGCGTACCAAGATGAATTTGCGCATTTGCAAGCGCGCTTCTTTATAGCCACCAGCCTTATCCAGGAGCTTGCGCTCGCTGATAGTGATGAACACAGCGCGGTGGCCAAAGGGCAGCAGGATGCCGCGCATGACCGTTTTGACGTAATGGTCGCGCCCCATGGTGGTGAGGTTGCGCCAGTTTTCCAACGCGGCGTCCCACTTGCCTTCCACGTTCATCCAGGCCCCGAGCGGGCTGAGCATAAAGCGCTCGGCATCAAAACCGGGTGAAGGGGCGATGCAGTTGCTGACAATATCTCGCCGGTTCTCTGCGGACAGGGGCAGCCTGTCGCCGAACGGGTCACCTCGCGTGTAGTCAAAGGCCTTCATCTCGGGGTCGCCCTGCCCCGCGCCGCGCAGATTCACATGCCAAAGTTCATTGCGCTGGTTGTGCACCGCCGGCACCTGTTGCCCATGCCAACGGCTGGTCGCATCGCCCGTGACAAACAGGCCGTAGGGCGCTTCGATGCTGGTTTCGTCGGCCTCTGCACCGGTCATGCTGTCATCATTGAGCGGCATCGTGGTGAGACATGGGCTCCACAGCACTCCGGCAGTTTCACCGGGCACTTGCACCCAGCCCAACAAGGTGCTGCGGTCAAAGGCCAGCGTGCTCCCGGTGGTGCTGAAGGCAAGACGGCTGAGGCCGGCCAGTCGCACCCGGATGGGTGCCGGGTAATCGCCCACGTCCACTTCGAGCGGCGTCTCTTCGGCCAGGCTTTGCGGCGGAAAGTACACCACCATTTTTCCGGGCTCAGTGCCAGCGCGTTGCAGGCGTGGTGCATCGCTGCCGTGGCAATGCAGGCGCAGGTTCTTAAAGCGAAACAGCAGTACCAGCAAATCGGCTGGGCGCACCACGAAGCTGGACCATTCTTTCGGGAACACGATCTGTGCCGCCGCACTGCCGTCCAAGCGGATGTGCAAAGGGTCTGCTTCCTCGGGCACCAGAGGTTGCGTGCCCCACTGGCCGACATGCAAAACTGCGGCTTGGCGAAGTGGTGCAGCGGTCGGCTGTGCCAGCAAATCAGCGTCGGCGCGCGCGGAAGTGGCCTGCAACTTGAACTCCAGTCCGAACTTGCCCTGTTGCATGGGAACCGGGTGGCCGACGAAAGTTTGGTCACCGTTGTGCAGCAGCAAAAAACCGGTGCGCCCCGGTTTGCCCAATTGAATGCTGGCCGCTGCTGTATGCAGCCAACCGGATGACCAGCCTATGGTCCCCAGCACTGCAGTCTGCGGCGTGCTGACTTCATGGGCATAGAACAGCAGCGCTGCCGGACGAAGAATGGGCAACTGAAACGCGTCGCCCAGGTCATTGCGCAAGTCAGCCCCCGGCTCGAAAGCCAGGCAGGTGGGATCAGGGTGCAGGCTATAGGCCGTCAACAGTCGCGCAGTCTTGCCACTGGTGGCTTCTTCAGCAAACTCCATTTGCAGCGTGGAATAACAGGGTACAGGCGCATGCGCGCGCCAACCGGTGGCTTTACCCTCCTCCAGCGGCAGGCTGAACCAGGGCTTGCTCCATGGGTTGCCCAGCGTTAGAAGCGAGCGCCTGCGATTGGCCAGCTTCAACAAGCCCGGCATTTCGGGCGTCAGCAGGTTGATCGCAAATTCATTACAGACCAGCTGCTCGCTCAAGCCTTGCATGCTGATGGTTCCTGCGACCAGAAAGCCCCAGCACGGCAAAAACACAGCGCTGGGTTGCGGCCCCAGCAGCAGGCGCTTGTCACCCGCAAACGTGCAGACCTCGCCTGCGTTCAGCAGCGTGGATAGCAGCGGGGTTAAGAGCGGCGTGGCCAACCAGGCAGCCAACTCGGCTGATGCCTGAAAGCCGCCCCAGGCAAACGACAGGTCAAGGGTCCAGACACTATCAGAAACGTAAATCCGCGCCGTAAAGTCGGCTGGCACATCAGTCCCGGGAAAGTGCGCGTGACTCAGGGTCAGCGTAAAGACGCTTTTGGCCGGGCTGACCTGAATCGTAAACTTCGGCTGGCCGGTGAAATGGCTTGGGTCTATGGTCCACGCGATGACGCTGCCGATCTTGAAAACCGCATGGGCCGCGGTAGTCTCCAGCGTGACGCTACCTAGTGCATAGGTCTTTACTTTGGCCACGCCTTTGCGTTTTCGCAGGGGCAGGGTTTGCCAGTTTTTCGTGCCATCCTTCAAGGGCGCGACTAGCTGTCCGCGTGCCATATCCATTCGCACGAAGCGGTCCATCCGCACATTGTCCAGATTGAAAAACGGAGTGCTCATGGTCACTTTTCTTAGGTAGCAGGCGTGTGCCCGAGTTCTGCAGGAGAACACGGGCGCCCGGTACCAAGCTTGCGAATACGCAAGGCGGACCCTTCAGGTCCAATTTCATCGTTTTTCGATAGCCGAATTTAGGAAGCAGCCGTTCATTGGGTGAATTCCCGGGTACTGAATGTCGACTTTATTAGCCTTAGCTGCGACCAGTTATGCCAACAAGTTCAACCTCATTCGCGGCTGAGAATGCTCCAGTATCGAACGGTATACAGGGCAAAGCCCAAGCTCCACATCAGGGCCGAGACCAGGACCGCATAGGTCACCAATGAGGGATTCACCAAAGGAACGAAGACACGAATGACTGCTGCCGCAGACACCAGAGAGTAGCAAGTCACTTCCGTTTTTCCAGCCACCAACTTTCTTCCCGTGTGGCCGAGCGCCGTGCGTGTCATCATGCCTATGACCATCGTGCCAATGGCACCAACAGTCAATGCATGCGCGGCAACCGAGGATGAAACCCACCCCATCGCAGCCATGGCGCGAAACGCCAGGTGCAGTGGAATCCAGGCATAGGCTGCATGAAGCACCCAGACCAAAGGCGTGTGGAGCGTTTTCCATGGCTGCCACAGCCACAAGCGCGTCAGATGGGCCAGCATAGCCAAAACACCTATAAGCGCGAGCCACGCTCCTGCTACTTGCATTGCGTCTGAACCTATTAAAAGCAGGACCAAACCTATTGCAAGTTTTTCCACCCAGGGATGTCGAACAGCCTTTGCTCCAGGGATTGCGTTGTTGGTGAACATAGGAATCACCCGCCCAGCCATGACGCTGAGCACCAAAAGCATGACATCGAGCCCCAGCGCGATACCCGCCCAGCCCGGAACGCGCAAAGCGCCCAGTGCATTCAGATGCACCACAAGTTGGGCCACCGCCATTAGCAGGAGCAGACCAACGAAGAAAAAGTTGCGGCGATTTCGGGCCCGGTACAGCGGAATTGCTAACGCAGTTGCAGTTGCCAATGGAAAGGCCACATTCACTCCCGCGGCTAGCCAACCCCATGGCGAGAGCACGAGAACTCTGCCTGCCACCCACAAAGCCGCCAGAGCGGCCAGGTAGGCCCCTTTGGGTGTGGGCTGCCCTGACCAGTTCTGCCCTGCTGTCAATAGAAAACCTGTCAGTACCGCCAGTGTGAACCCGAACAGCATCTCATGGGCATGCCACATCGGCCCCTGCAAATAGGCATACGGCATCAGCCCGCTAAATTGCAGGGCCCAGACCAATATGGAAAGCGAGGCAAACGAGCTTGCAAGTAAGTAGAAGGGACGAAAGCCAAGGTCCCACAACGCAAAGCGAGATTGTCCCCTCTTAGGTGGGTTTTTAATCTGGATCAGTGTGGCCATGTTGTAAGTCAGCAAGGTTGGGGGTTGGTTTGAATGTTGCGTGAACAGGGCGTGGCTGTGGTCTAGCTATGGCAATACATAGAAAGTTGATTTCTCTTGCCTGATTTCCTGCTCTTTGCCTGCGGATGTCTGCACTTCGAATACCACCGGCAGCGTCTTGCCACGATAGAGTGCAGCGACTTGCGGTGGCAACGTCAGGCGTATCGGCAGCGATCCAATGCCAACGGCTTGCACTTCCAGTTGCGCGTCGGAAGAAATACGCAGATTGGGAAGACCGCTTACGCTGACGGTAAAACGCTGCTTCTCTTCCAGGCCATTCATGATCTGCATGCGATACACATTCTCGATTTCCCCTTGCCCAACTTCGCGGGCTAGGGTGCCACGGTCCTTGATGACGTCCACGGAGAAACTCTTGCGTGTCACCAGGCTGAACGTGAAGGCACAACACGCCAGACTAAGCAACGTGCAGTAAATCCATACACGAGGTCGACTGATTCGCCTGATGATCTGCCTGGCGCTAAGTTGCTGGATGATCCCATTGCCCGACGTATAGCGGATCAATCCCTTGGGATAGTCCATTTTGTCCATGACCTGGTCGCAGACATCGATGCACGCAGCACAAGCAATGCATTCGTTTTGCAGGCCCTTGCGTATATCGATACCGGTTGGACAAACCTGAACACACAATGTGCAATCAATGCAATCGCCCAGACCAAGTGTTGCTGGATCAGCACCCCGAGCGCGTGAACCGCGGCTCTCTCCGCGCTGCTCGTCATAGCCGATCACCATAGAGTCCATGTCAATGAGTGCACTCTGAATGCGCGCATAGGGACACATGTGCTTGCAGATTTGCTCCCGCATGAACCCGGCGTTTCCATACGTAGCCAGCCCGTAAAAAAGCACCCAGAACCATTCCCATGGCGAGAAAGTAGCGTTCGTCAATTCAGACAGCATGCCTCGAATCGAGGAAAAAAATCCTACAAATGTCAGTCCGGTAATAAGTGCGATGCCAATCCAGACGAGTTGTTTGGCTACCTTGCGCGCCACCTTGCTCACACCCCATGGGGCACTATCCAGTCGCATGCGCGCTTGACGATCCCCCTCGGTATGACGTTCTACCCATAGGAAGATTTCGGTATAGACCGTCTGCGGGCAGGCGTAACCGCACCACAATCGTCCGGCGATGGCCGTAAAGAAGAACAAGGCCAGTGCAGCAATGATCAGCAACACCGCCAGATAGATGAAGTCCTGTGGATGCAGCACCAGTCCAAAAACATAAAAGCGCCGTTCAGCCAGATCGAACAATACAGCTTGCCTATCATTCCACTGTAGCCATGGCAGCCCGTAAAAAACAATCTGCGTCAGCCACACCATCACCCAGCGCAGACTGGCAAATTGTCCGCTCACAGAGCGCGGATAGACCTTCTCAGTCTTCTCGTACAAAGATAACCCTGATAAATCCTCACCGTCCGGTTTCACAGCCCGGATGGGAATGACCTTTCCAGTTACCGCCTCAATTGTCATCGTCAATCTACCTGCTGCATCCAGTAGTTCATCCGCATGAACCACAGCACGCCGACTTGGCGGGTGCTAGGGCGGGCGCTTCGAAATAGCTATACAAAATATTGTTTTCCAGGTGAATGTGGTTGATCAGGTCATCGTGCAATTGTTCAATTCCTGCGTAGAGTGCACGCCAGGTATTGCAGGCACCTTCCGGCGGTCTGGCGTTATTGCATAGGTGCATCAATTGCTCCAGCATGGCTCCGTGCCGGGTGTGCTCAGAGCGCATCACGCCTATGGGTTGCGACACATAGGGATTTCCACCGGCTTTGAGCATGGGAAACAGGATGTTCTCTTCCTTCATCATGTGAGAGAGCAAATCCTGCTCAGCGTCCTCCAACAAATAAGCCAGACCGATCGGCACGAGCGGATGGTCGCGATGAACCGCCTCGACACGCCGCGCCATACGGATCAGCTCGGGCAATTGTTCACGGTGCACCGCGTGGTAGCGCTCCAGGATATGGTCGATAAGGGTGTCAGGGCTTTCGTGTTCTACCGGCTCGTCGGTACGCTGAATGGCCGCTAACTCACGCATCAACGCCGCCACATCCAAACCCTTTTCGGACGCCGCCTGCACCAAACTCACTTGGCCACCACAACAGAAGTCAAGCTTGTGACGGCGAAAAATGGCAGTCGCCCCTGGTAGTTGGACGGCGATGTGACCTATGGCTTGCTGGTCATCGAGGACATAGGCCTCAGGATGGGTGCTTGGCAGGCGGGCATTCATGATTCGGATCCTTTTAAACATTCATTTAATATTCATGTATTGTAAGTCATATCATTCATATAAAATGAATCTTTTATTGATGACAGCATTACCATGCGATTGACCCAGTGGACCGACTTCTCCTTACGCGTGCTGATGTACTGTGCTGCCTGTGAGCACCGTGACCTGCCCGTGACGATTACCGAGATTGCAGACAGCCACAGCATCTCTCGCAGTCATCTGACCAAGGTCGTTCACCAGTTGGGGGCGCACGGCCTTTTGGAGACCACACGCGGGCGCGGCGGTGGTATGCGTCTGTGCAAACCAGCGGCGGAAATCAATGTCGGCGCCGTGGTGCGACAGACTGAGACCGACTTCGCCATGGTCGAGTGTTTTGACGCAAAAATTAATCAATGCACATTGAGCCCCCAGTGCCATCTCAAGGGCGTGTTGCAGCAAGCTACCAAGAGTTACCTTGCCGTTCTCGATGGAGTCACTCTGGCAGACTTGGTTGCACCTATGTCCAACCGGGCGAAGACACACAAAGTGGCAATGCCTGTCACCGGCAAGGCCAGGACAGCACCTCGCGGATGAATACACCGAAGGCACACCAAAACCCGGTGGCAGTTGCCATTTACCGCGTGCAAAAACTCGGTATCGATTGCCTCATGCACTTGCCAGCAATTGCGCTTTGAAAATCGATGCAATGGGGGAGAGTTTTTTACCCTTTGGGTGAACCACATGCCAATGGGACTGCACCGGAAACCCTGCAACGTTTAAGACAGACACACCGTGCTCTTTCGCATTGCCGTGTAGGGCATGGATCGATATTACGGAGATGCCCAGGCCGCCGGCAACCGACTCCTTAATGGCCTCGTTGCTGCCAAGTTCCAATCGCAGGTCCGGGCGGAACTTCAGCTTCTTGAAACAGTTGTCTACTGCCATGCGAGTGCCTGAACCCTCTTCCCGCAAAATGAACCGCTGTCCGGAGAGTTCAGCCAACGTAAGCGACTTCTGCTTGGCCAGTGGGGTGCCACTGGCGCAAATGACGACCAGGGGATTGGTCATGAAAACCTCATCCACCAGGTCCAGATCCTTCGGTGGGACGGACATCACGTAGAGGTCGTCCAGATTGTTGCGCAGGCGGGCCACTACCCCGTCACGGTTCAACACTTCCATTGACACGTCGATCTCCGGATAGCGCTTGCAAAAAGACCCCAGGAAGCGCGGCACAAAGTATTTGGCGGTGCTGACCAGCGCCACGCGCAGCTTACCCCGCGTGTAGCCCTTGAGGGCATCCACCCGCTGCTCAAAGCCGTCCCATTCCGCAGCCACAGCACGCGCGGTGCGGGCCAGCTCACTGCCCACCTCCGTGAGGTAGACCCTGCGGCCCACCACTTCGTAAATCGGCAGGCCAATCGCGTCGGCAACATCTTTCAACTGCATGGATGCCGTGGGTTGGGTCACATGCATCATGCGTGCGGCCCCGCTCACACTGCCGGTCTCTGCCAGCGCCAGCACCAGTCGCAATTGACGAAAGGAAAAGTTCATAGGTTTTTATCTATGCAAAAGCATTTGAAAATCGATTTTAC
>CAIQYP010000343.1 GCA_903876045.1 uncultured beta proteobacterium
CCGAGTCAAGGCGCTGGCAGATGCCGCGCGTGAAGCTGGCTTGCAGTTCTAAGCAGATCGGAAATTAAGATGGCTAAAGTTCAAGCAAAAATGCAAGGTAAGGCCGAGGGTCCTGAGGACGGTCTGCGCGAGAAGATGATTGCGATCAATCGCGTCACCAAGGTTGTGAAGGGTGGTCGTATTCTCGGCTTCGCCGCATTGACCGTAGTGGGTGATGGCGATGGTCGCATCGGTATGGGTAAGGGTAAATCCAAAGAAGTGCCGGCTGCTGTGCAGAAGGCAATGGAAGAAGCTCGTCGCAACATGCTGAAGGTTTCTCTCAAGAATGGCACCATTCACCACAAGGTAATGGGTCACCACGGCGCTGCTAGCGTCATGATGGCTCCGGCACCTAAAGGTACTGGCATCATTGCAGGCGGCCCAATGCGCGCTGTCTTCGAAGTGGTTGGTATTACCGACATCGTGGCCAAGAGCCATGGTTCGTCCAATCCCTACAACATGGTCCGTGCGACTCTGGATGCCCTGTCTGTGTCGACGACACCGGCTGCAGTGGCGGCCAAGCGTGGCAAGACTGTTGAAGAACTCTTCGTTTAAGCGGAGTTTGAATCATGACTACACAACAAACCGTAAAAATCCAATTGGTGCGTAGCCCAATTGGCTGCCAGGAATCACACCGCGCCACCGTGCGTGGTCTGGGTCTGCGCAAGCTCAACAGCGTCAGCGAATTGCAGGACACACCTGCAGTGCGCGGCATGATTAACAAGATCAGTTACCTGGTCAAGGTTCTCTAAGGGATTGATGATGGAACTCAATGACATCAAGCCCGCAGAGGGTGCAAAACACGCCAAGCGTCGCGTCGGTCGCGGTATTGGCTCTGGTCTGGGTAAGACAGCTGGACGCGGTCACAAGGGACAAAAATCCCGTTCCGGTGGCGGCCCCGCAGTCGGCTTCGAAGGCGGTCAGATGCCTATGCATCGCCGCTTGCCCAAGCGCGGTTTCAAATCGCATTTGCTGCAATTCAATGACGAAATCACTTTGACTGCTCTGGACGCACTGGGCGCAGCTGAAGTTGATCTGTTGACACTGAAGCAAGCTGGTGCTGTGGGCCAAAACGCCAAGGTTGTGAAGGTGATTAACACTGGCGCAATCACCAAGGCTATCAAGCTCACCGGACTCGGTGCAACCGCTGGTGCCAAGGCTGCTATTGAAGCTGCCGGCGGTAGCGTTGCTTAATTGCTGACTGAAAGAAATCAACGTGGCAACTAGCGCAGCTGATATCGCAAAGACAGGCAAGTTCGGAGACTTGCGTCGCCGACTCGTCTTCTTGTTGTTGGCGCTTGTGGTGTATCGTACCGGAGCACACATTCCTGTGCCTGGTATTGATCCCTCGCAGTTGCAACAACTCTTCAAGGGCCAGCAGGGGGGCATATTGAGTTTGTTCAATATGTTTTCTGGTGGTGCTTTGTCTCGGTTCACTGTGTTTGCATTGGGAATCATGCCGTACATCTCGGCGTCGATCATCATGCAACTGCTGACCTATGTGCTGCCCACCTTTGAGGCACTCAAAAAGGAAGGCGAAGCAGGTCGCCGCAAGATCACTCAATACACACGTTACGGAACACTGGGCCTGGCTCTGTTTCAGTCCCTGGGTATTGCGATGGCGTTGGAGTCTTCGGCTGGATTGGTTATCGCTCCCGGTTTCGGTTTCCGTCTGACCACCGTGGTGACACTGTCTGCTGGAACTATGTTCCTGATGTGGTTAGGTGAGCAGATTACCGAGCGTGGACTGGGTAACGGTATTTCGATACTGATCTTTGGCGGCATTGCGGCAGGTTTGCCTAATGCGATCGGTGGCTTGTTAGAGTTGGTGAGAACTGGCGCCATGAGCATCATCGTATCGCTGCTGATTGTGGTGCTGGTTGCGCTGGTGACCTATTTCGTTGTGTTTGTGGAGCGTGGTCAGCGCAAGATACTGGTTAACTATGCACGTCGGCAGGTTGGCAATAAGGTCTATGGCGGACAGTCGTCCCATCTGCCTCTTAAGTTGAACATGGCAGGCGTGATTCCGCCGATCTTCGCTTCAAGCATTATTCTGCTACCGGCTACAATCGCTAACTGGTTCAGCACAGGTGATTCCATGCGATGGTTGAAAGACATTTCCAGCACGCTGAGCCCAGGTCAGCCTGTCTATGTGATGTTGTATGCCACTGCCATTGTGTTCTTCTGCTTCTTCTACACAGCGTTGGTATTCAACAGCCGTGAAACAGCAGATAACCTGAAGAAAAGTGGTGCGTTTATTCCCGGGATTCGTCCTGGTGATCAAACTGCCAAATACATTGACAAGATCTTGCTGCGTTTGACGCTTGCTGGAGCAATTTACATCACCTTTGTGTGTCTGTTGCCCGAATTCCTGATCTTGAAATACAACGTGCCGTTTTACTTCGGTGGAACGTCGCTGCTAATTATTGTGGTGGTCACCATGGATTTCATGGCCCAAGTACAGAACTACTTGATGTCCCAGCAATATGAATCACTGTTAAAGAAGGCTAACTTCAAGTCTTCCTGAGTCGGTGGTTGGGGATCAGTCGGTTTTGGCCGGATGACAAGTTAATCGTTGAGTTGAGGTTGTGAGATTCTTATCAAACTCCTCAGCTTGTGAGCAAAGTAATAGCGCAGGTTCCGCGCGATTCAAAGTCGGAACATGGCGAAGGTTTTTAGGAGAGAAATATGAAAGTTTCGGCTTCGGTCAAGAAAATTTGCCGCAACTGCAAAATCATCCGACGCAAAGGCGTTGTGCGCGTTATCTGTACAGATCCACGCCACAAGCAGCGCCAGGGTTAATGCAAGAGTTTTAGAGGACGAAAATGGC
>CAIQYP010000344.1 GCA_903876045.1 uncultured beta proteobacterium
CTTGGACCTGCTTGAACGGTTGCTCGCTCCTTACCCGGAAATTCGTATCATTTTGAGTACCTCTTGGGTGCGCCGGTATGGCTGCTCAAAGACTTCAAAACAGTTGGGGCCACGGCTCCGGCAACGTGTGCTGGGAGCTACCTTTCATAGCAGGATGGACGAAAACAAGTTCATGGAATTGCCTCGCGGCCAACAAGTGTGGAATGACGTTCAGCGACGCAAACCGGCAGGGTGGCTTGCGCTGGATGACGACGGAGACGGGTGGCCTGAGGAGAGTGCGGGCCACTTTATTAAGACTCATGAAACGGAAGGCATTTCGGACGCCCAGGTGTTGGCCGTCCTAAAAGAGCGGCTGGAGGCCCTATGTCGACGATGAAAACCAAAGTTACGGTGTGGTCTCTGGGGGCATCTGAATGCAGAACTCCGAAGCGCCGTTTTGAACAGACGCCAACCCCAGCGTGTTACCGCCGGGAATTTTGGCGTCAAGATTTCAGCGCACTGGCATTAGTTGGACAGTATGAAATTGTGCGAACAGAGTCCGGAACACAGGCATCGTCGCGGTTGAAAGGAGACGGATTTTGAAGGACAACGAGATGAAGAATCCGTCTCGGAGCCGGGAGACTCAAGCCGAGTACCTCGGGCGATTTGTCGACAGTCTCCATGGACTCAAGCTACGCTCTGGGCCGGATACGGTGCGCGTCAGGCACGGCAAACCACCGCCAGTTGCGATGCTGGAGAATGCGAGGATTGACCTCGGAATTACTTCAGTCCAAAACCGGGCACTTGGGGCGCACCTAGAGCACTGCGAGGCCGGCGGCCATGGGTGCTTGTCCATTTGTGACTTGCCCGATATCAACACCAAGACCGGGCTAAGCAGAATATTAACGGGGTTAACGGATGCGGTGGATGAGAATCGTCGGCTGCGGGCGGTGCTCGGTGACCGCGTCATTCGCAGAATTGCCTAAGCTTTGCTCGCCGATTCACGTGCGTTCGGTTCAATCGGTTGAACTTACGGATGCACCCGACTTCGTCATGCAGCTTGTGGCACTGCCTCCCAATATCGTTAAGCAATGACAAAAGCAAGGGCTGAGTATGAAACTGGTTCGGGTTTGCGGGGGGGCTTATCTCAATGCGGAGTGTGTAGGGCGGCTTGAGCAAAGCTCGCGGTTGGCAGACAACGGCAGGGGGCGCCTTGGAAAAACCATTGTGTTTGATTTCGCGGGTGCGGTTCTGTTGGAGTATGAAAGCGAGGCATGGCTACCCTGTTTTCGCAAGCACGCAGAGGACCAGCATGCTATGGAGCGCGAGAACTTTCGGCACGACGAAATCGTCTTGGCAATCCGCGAAGGACGGGACGCACGCAACTGGACAGATGAAGATGCGAATTGCGTCAGCGCTTGCATGCGCAGGGTTCAACTCGGCAACGCTTGCGTGGAATGCATGTTAGGACCGACGCCTGAAATGGACGGTAATTATGCGGAAAGAGCGGATAGGTGTGCGTTGACTGGCATATCGCGCGAGGGTCTGGGGCCTGGCGACTATGGGGAAGAGTGAGCAAATGGCGGATGCGGCTGCTTATGTGGTAAGTCCGCCAGCACTTTGAGTTGTTTAGTAGGGTTGAGGTCGATGCAAAACTCCTGACATCTTCTCCATTTTTGGGCATCTACTACTGAGTTGCTTTCAGCGGTGCCCAGCAGGTGCGGTCGTTCAGCAGGCGTCCTTCCACGCTCAACGACTAGGTACCCATGTTGTTATGACGAAGCCACCACGCTCATAAACTGCGGACGCCTTGGTGTAAGGGTAACTTTTCTCTGTTTTTGGCAAGGAGACCGTGCACTGGTCGTGCCACGCTCAACGACTATGAGTTTGCGCCTATCTTGCGCAGCGCTACGCTCATTGACTATGGGTACTCATAGGAACTAGCCACTTTCCACGGCATAAGACCAACTCGGCCGTGCGGGAGCTGTGCAGTCACGCTCAACGACTATGCGTCCCTGCTGGTTATGGGGGGGACTCCACGCTCATAGACTACAGACGCCTGGGGCATCACCGGTAACTTTTCATGGTCGTGGACCTGTGCGCCCTTGTAACAGGCCGCTGTCCACGCTCAACGACTATGGCCTATGTCGTTTCAACGAGGTAGGGCTCGAACTGTTACCCGTGTTACCTTGCGTTGCGTGCACACGCTACAAGAGATTTTCTGCAAGAACCATCCCGCTCCTCCACGTTCTGCTATAGTGAAAGCAGATTCAGGAATCACCACGTTGATTTGAATTCGCAAGCGTCGCGCTTGCAGGTGGCAAGCCCACAGTTTCAGCGAGACGCCTGTCTCATGGAAAGAACACAGTTAGACGCATGACTTGAGCTATCGAGCTCCGTCGTAGTCTCACGTCTGCTGTTCTTTCAAAATTTGGTTCTTCATCGATTTCACTGGGATTTTTCCCTTGCTGCGAGACAATCCAGTGATTCAATATTTCTGGTTTGAGCATGAAAGATACCGCGCTTTATGAGCATCTTCTTGGACTGAAGGCGCCATGGTCCGTCAAAAAGGTTGACCTGTCTTTGGCTGACCAGCGTGTGGTGGTCGAAGTGGTTTTGAAGAAGGGCCAAGTCTGGGGTGACCCCACCGATGCCACTAAGAGGGCGCATATCAATGGCTGGACCGAGCGCCAGTGGCGTCACCTGGACACCTGTCAATTCGAGACCATCATTAAGGCTCGGGTTCCCCAACTTAAATACGAAGACGGAACAGTCGAAGAGTTGACGGTGCCTTGGGCCGAGCGTTACAGCCGGGTCACCACGCTGATGGCGGCCTTCGTTATCAAGCTGTTGGAGGCATGTCCCACCACCCAAGCCGTCTGCACGCTCACACGCCTTTCCTGGAGTACGGTCAATGCCATCATGGTCAGCGCCGTGGAGCGCGGAATGCTGCGACGTACCGAGGAAGAGATTACGTACCTTGGCATCGACGAGAAGAGCTCTGAGAGAGGCCACACCTACGCCAGCATCCTGACCGACATTGACCGCTCGCGGGTACTGGACTTGGTGCCTGAGAGGAAGTTGGTGGCGGCCGTGAGCTTGTTGGAGACGCTTACTCCAGCGCAACGTATATCGGTCAAGGCGGTGGCCATGGACATGTGGCCGGCGTACATGAGTGCGGCCAGGCAATGCATGCCGCAGGCGGAC
>CAIQYP010000345.1 GCA_903876045.1 uncultured beta proteobacterium
CCAGGGTATCGAGTTTGATTATTGCTGCGTACACGCAGCGCTAGCCATGCGCGAAGATGGTTACGAGACCATCATGGTCAATTGCAACCCGGAGACCGTGTCCACCGACTACGACACTTCTGACCGCCTGTATTTCGAGCCGCTAACGCTTGAAGACGTGCTGGAAATCGTCGACAAGGAAAAGCCTTGGGGCGTGATCGTGCAATACGGCGGACAGACCCCCTTGAAGCTGGCCTTGGATCTGGAAGCCAACGGCGTGCCTATCATTGGCACATCCCCGGACATGATCGACGCGGCCGAAGACCGTGAGCGTTTTCAAAAATTGCTGCATGAATTGAAATTGCGCCAGCCTCCGAACGCCACGGCCCGCACAGAACCCGAAGCGCTGGAAAAGGCCGCAGCTCTAGGCTACCCACTCGTGGTGCGCCCGAGCTATGTCCTGGGCGGCCGAGCTATGGAAATCGTGCACGAGCAGCGCGACCTTGAACGCTATATGCGCGAAGCCGTCAAGGTCAGCCACGACTCACCCGTGCTGCTGGACCGGTTCTTGAACGACGCTATCGAATGCGATGTGGACTGCATCCGTGACTCCACGGGTGCCACCTTTATCGGCGGTGTGATGGAACACATCGAGCAGGCCGGTGTGCACAGCGGCGACTCCGCCTGCTCGCTGCCGCCGTACTCCCTGTCCAAAGAGACCGTGGATGAAATCAAGCGCCAGACGGCTGCCATGGCCGGTGCGTTAAGCGTGGTCGGTCTGATGAACGTGCAGTTCGCTATCCAGAACGTGGACGGCAAGGACATTATTTTCGTGCTGGAAGTGAACCCGCGTGCCAGCCGCACCGTGCCCTTCGTCAGCAAGGCGACTGGCATCCAATTGGCCAAGGTGGCCGCGCGCTGCATGGCTGGTCAGACGCTGGCCAGCCAGGGCATAGGCAAGGAAGTAACGCCGCCATACTTCAGCGTCAAGGAAGCTGTGTTCCCGTTCGTGAAGTTCCCAGGCGTGGACACCATCCTGGGTCCGGAAATGAAATCCACCGGCGAAGTCATGGGCGTGGGCAAGACCTTTGGCGAAGCCTTTGTGAAGTCGCAGATCGGCGCTGGCGCCAAGCTGCCGCGCGGTGGCCGTGCCTTCATCTCGGTTAAACAAAGCGACAAACCGCGTGCCGTGGAAGTGGCACGCGGTCTTGTCGCCATGGGGTTTGAGGTCGTTGCTACAAAGGGCACGGCTTCTACCATCAATGCCGGAGGGGTTGCCTGTGGCGTGGTCAACAAGGTGACAGAAGGCCGTCCACACATCGTGGACATGATCAAAAACCAGGAAATTGCCCTGGTCATAAACACGGTTGAAGAGCGCCGCAACGCGATTGTGGATTCGCGCCACATCCGCACCTCGGCCCTGCTGGCACGTGTCACCACCTACACCACCATTGCCGGTGCGGAGGCCGCCGTGGAAGGCATGAAGTACCTGGACAACCTGAGCGTGATCTCGGTTCAGGAAATGCACGCACAACTTGTGGCCTAAGTCGGCATAATCTGCCCTTCATTTTTATTTACCTCCATGGCCACTATTCCCATTACTAAACGCGGCGCTGAAAAGCTCAAGGCCGAGTTGCACAAGCTTAAGACCGTGGAGCGCCCCTGGGTGATCAACGCAATTTCCGAGGCGCGTGCCCAAGGTGACCTGAGTGAAAATGCCGAATATGATGCTGCCAAAGACCGCCAGGGCTTTGTCGAAGGTCGTATCCAGGAAATCGACGGGAAGCTGTCTGCTGCCCAGGTCATCGATCCCTCCGAACTCGATGCCGGTGGCCGCGTAGTTTTTGGATCCACCGTAGAACTGGAAGAAGAAGAGACCGGCGAGCGAGTGAAATATCAGATCGTCGGCGAGGATGAAGCCGACCTGAAACTCGGTCTTGTAAATATCAGTTCACCCATTGCCCGTGCCTTGATCGGCAAAGAAGAAGGTGATACCGCGGTGGTCCAGGCACCTGGTGGTCTGAAGTCCTACGAAATCGTGGCGGTGCATTACATCTGATGGCTGCACAAGGTGCACTACGTACTCTGCCCTTGTGGCTCGGCGCGGCCTGGGTCATGAGCCTGAGCACGTTAGGCTTTTTAGTCGTTCCTATGCTGTTTGCGAATCTTCCATCGCCGGCCATTGCTGGTGGCATGGCTGCTAGGTTGTTCGCGGCTCAGACGGTGATTTCGGTACTTTGCGTGCTGGTAATGCTAATGACATTTCGCTCGGAAAAGCTGGCGCCAGTGGCCACGGTCATCCCGTCCTGCACTGTGCTGGCTTTAGCGGGCGCCATGTTGGCGTTACTAGTGGAATTTGGAGTGTCTCCGCACATCGTGGCGCGGGACAATCTGGCCTTGTGGCACGGCCTGGGTACGGTCATGTACTTTTCCCAGTGGGTTTGTGCGCTTATGGTGTTTGGAAAACTAGCGAATGCAGCCAATGCATCGCCAGTTGGCGTGAACGTTTAGGTCTGGCTGCGCTTTTTAACGCTGACTTTGTTCTTGGGTTTAGCGCGGCGCACGTTGCCACCGGCGGTGAGACGCTGGTTGCCCAGCACACGCAGCGTCTTGACTTCGGGGCGTTGACCGGCGCGTTTGCTGTATTTCAGGACCTTGAAGTCGCGCGGACCGGCCATGCGGTCTTCGTCGATGGTGCGTTCCTTCTCGGCCTTTTCGGGCACTGGGCGCCAAAGCACCAGCAATTTGCCGATATGTTGGATTGGGGCCGCACTCAGGTCGCCGCTAAGTTGTTGGAACATGGTTTCGCGCAGCGACCGGTCGTCGGAGAACACGCGTACTTTGATCAAACCGTGGGCGTTGAGGGCGGCGTCCACTTCCTTGATGACGTTGGCAGTGAGGCCATCGCCACCGACCATGACGACGGGATCAAGATGGTGGGCCTCAGCGCGGTGAACTTTGCGCTGGGCGGGAGTCAGTTGAATTTGAGGCATGTAGGTATTATCCCCTGTGCACGGAAAGATTATGAAAACTAAGACGAACAGCAAGAAGGTCAATAAGGCGTGGTTGCATGACCACATCAACGATCCCTACGTCAAACTGGCGGCCCGGGAGGGCTACAGGGCGCGTGCGGCCTATAAACTTAAGGAGATTGACGAGACTCTGCATCTGGTCAAACCCGGGCAATTGGTCGTGGATCTTGGTTCGACGCCGGGAGCATGGAGTCAGTATCTGCGTCGACGTATGTCCCCGGACGGCGCCGCGGTGGGCGAGCTGAATGGAACCATCATCGCGCTTGACCTGCTGCCTATGGATCCGATTGAGGGTGTCACTTTTATTCAGGGCGACTTCCGCGAGGCCGAGGTGATAGCCTTGCTTGAGACTGCGTTGGGTGGCAAGCAGGCGGATATTGTGGTTTCCGATATGGCGCCCAATTTGTCGGGCATCCATTCCGCAGATGCGGCCCGTGTCGAGTATTTGGTCGAGTTGGCCATTGAATTTGCCCAGAACCACATGAAACCGCAGGGCGCGTTGGTCGCGAAAGTCTTCCATGGCGGCAGCTACAACGACGTGGTACAGCGCTTCAAGGCCGCCTTTAATTCTGTCAAGCCTTTTAAGCCCAAAGCTTCGCGTGATCGATCATCAGAAACTTTTCTGGTTGGCATGGGTCTAAAGCATTGATGCCACCGATTTGGATCAATTCCCTGCTGTTTATGTGGCCGGGAGCTTGAAATTACCGTGTTGGTTGACTTGAAACGCCTAAAATGGATGCCAAGTAGGCGTGGCAGGATTTTGCCTACATTCTTTTGCGTCCTTTCTGGAGCTTCGTTTGAATAATCAGTGGTTTTCGAAAATTGCAGTTTGGTTGGTGATCGCGCTGGTGCTGTTCACTGTGTTCAAACAATTTGATACGCGTGGCACGGTTGGCGCTGGAACGCTGGGTTACTCAGATTTCCTGGAAGAAGTGCGCAATAAGCACATCAAGAGTGCCGTAATTCAAGAGGGCCAAGGTGGCACTGAAATTATTGCTGTCACGACTGATGACCGCCGTGTCAAAACCACGGCCACCTATCTGGATCGTGGCTTGGTTGGTGATCTGATCAACAACGGCGTCAAGTTTGACGTCAAGGCGCGCGAAGAAGGCTCCCTGTTGATGACTTTGTTGGTGAGTTGGGGCCCCATGCTGCTGTTGATCGGCGTCTGGGTGTACTTTATGCGCCAGATGCAGGGCGGCGGCAAGGGTGGTGCTTTTAGCTTTGGCAAAAGCAAGGCGCGCCTACTGGACGAGGCTACCAATACCGTGACCTTTGCCGACGTGGCCGGTTGTGACGAAGCGAAAGAAGAAGTTAAAGAAGTGGTGGACTTTCTGAAAGACCCCGCTAAGTTCCAAAAGTTGGGCGGTCGTATTCCGCGCGGCCTGCTACTGGTTGGCCCTCCGGGAACAGGCAAAACCTTGTTGGCCAAATCGATTGCTGGTGAAGCCAAGGTTCCGTTCTTCAGCATTTCTGGCTCCGATTTCGTAGAAATGTTCGTCGGCGTGGGTGCATCCCGTGTGCGCGACATGTTCGATAACGCAAAGAAGAACGCGCCCTGCATCATTTTTATTGATGAGATTGACGCCGTAGGCCGCCAGCGTGGCGCCGGCTTGGGTGGCGGCAATGACGAGCGTGAGCAGACCTTGAATCAGATGCTAGTGGAGATGGATGGTTTCGAGACCAATGTGGGTGTGATCGTGGTGGCTGCCACCAATCGCCCAGATATTTTGGATTCTGCGTTGTTGCGCCCTGGTCGCTTTGACCGTCAGGTCTATGTCACGTTGCCCGATATTCGCGGCCGCGAGCAAATTTTGAATGTGCATATGCGCAAGGTGCCCTTGGGTCAGGACGTTAGCCCCAGCGTGATTGCGCGCGGCACGCCTGGCATGAGCGGCGCCGACTTGGCCAACTTGTGCAATGAAGCAGCCTTGATGGCAGCTCGCCGCAATGCTCGCTTGGTCGACATGCAAGATTTCGAGAAGGCCAAAGACAAGATTCTGATGGGACCAGAACGCAAGAGCATGGTGATGCCCGAGGGAGAGCGTCGCAATACGGCCTATCACGAGTCCGGACACGCGCTGATCGGCAAGATGTTGCCCAAATGCGATCCGGTGCACAAGGTAACTATCATTCCGCGCGGTCGAGCATTGGGCGTGACCATGAGCCTGCCAGCGCAAGACCGCTATAGCTACGATAGCGAATACATGCTCAACCAGATCAGCATGTTGTTTGGTGGACGTATTGCCGAAGAAGTGTTTATGAAGCAGATGACCACTGGTGCCAGCAACGATTTTGAGCGTGCCACGCATATTGCCCGCGACATGGTCACTCGCTATGGTATGACCGATGCGTTAGGTCCAATGGTGTATGCAGAGAACGAAGGCGAAGTGTTTCTGGGTCGCTCTGTGACCAAGACCACCAACATGAGCGAGCAGACCATGCAAAAGGTTGACGCCGAGGTGCGACGCATCATCGACCAGCAGTACGCAGAAGCGCGCAAACTGATCGAAGACAACCAAGACAAGATGCATGCCATGGCTAAGGCTTTGCTGGAATGGGAAACTATTGACAGCGACCAACTGGATGACATCATGGCTGGAAAGGAGCCACGGCCTCCTAAGGACTGGACACCTCGTACACCTAGCTCGGGTGGCGGTAGCGATGGTGGTGCGCCGGCTGTGTCTATTGATGCGGCTCCCACTGCAGCCTGAAATTGGTCATCAACCAACGTTAAGCACGATTTGATTTTGAATCAACCAACGGGGCGAAAGCCCCGTTTGCTTTGCTGAAGTCCGATACCATCACCAAGTTCATTCGCTCCATGTATTGGCAAACTTCGCGCTTCCAGATTGACCTGTCCAGACCAAAAGTCATGGGTATAGTGAATGTCACGCCGGACTCTTTTTCAGATGGCGGCCAATACGCTTCACGCGATGCAGCTATTGCCCATTGCGACCAGTTGCTCAAGGACGGAGCCGACCTTTTAGACATTGGCGGCGAGTCTTCCCGTCCCGGGGCACCAGTTGTGCATGTAGATGAAGAATTGGCGCGCGTTTTGCCGGTACTGCGTCACGCCGTGACCTTGGGTGTTCCTGTTTCATTGGATACGTACAAACCAGCAGTCATGCAGGCTGCGCTCGATTTGGGCGTGGACATCATCAACGACATCTGGGCATTGCGCTGGCAGGGTGATGTCGACGGTAAAACTGGCACGCAGGTTGTCAGCATGCACCCGTCATGCGGCATATGTTTGATGCATATGCACCGTGAACCGCAGACCATGCAAGTGAATCCCATGGACGGTGATGTTGTGGCTCAGGTCAAAGCATTTTTGTCTGCATTAGCCGTGCAGATTGAAGGCTTGGGAGTCGACAGCAAGAGAATCAGCATTGATCCCGGCATCGGTTTTGGTAAAACTGTGCAGCAGAATTTTGCGTTACTTGCCCGCCAGTCCGAGTTCTTGCCCTTGGGCTTCCCCATCTTGGCCGGTTGGTCACGAAAGTCCTCCTTGGCTGCGGTGACGCAAACCTCGCTAGCTGCCGTTGCGAGCATGGATGCTCAGGAACGAATGGTGCCTAGCGTTGTGGCGGCTTTGCTTGCCGTGCAAAACGGTGCGTCGATCGTACGAGTTCACGACGTCAAGCAAACCGTTCAAGCACTAAAGGTTTTCACGGCAATGCAGTTGGCAGATTAGCAAATGGGGTAGGCACCGTAATGATCGCGCATTGACCCAATCTCTATTTATTCAAACAAGAAGGCAACTGAAAAGTATGACACGGCAATATTTTGGAACTGATGGCATTCGTGGCACAGTTGGACAGTCACCGATTACTCCCGATTTTGTCTTGCGCTTGGGTCACGCGGTCGGCCAGGTGCTAAAACTAAATGAAGCACGGCCCACCGTTTTGATAGGCAAAGATACGCGTATATCGGGTTATATGCTGGAAAGCGCATTGGAGAGTGGCTTCAACTCAGCCGGCGTTGATGTAGTCCTACTTGGACCACTTCCTACACCTGGCGTGGCTTATCTAACAAGGGCACAACGTGCGTCCTTAGGCGTAGTAATCAGCGCCAGCCACAACCCGTTTGCTGATAATGGCATTAAATTTTTTAGTGCGCGGGGTAACAAGTTGCCGGACGCCTGGGAGATGGCCGTGGAGGCCGCAGTGCAACGACTGCCACAGTGGGTTGAGTCCGTGCATCTTGGTCGGTCTCGCCGCCTGGATGACGCGTCGGGTCGTTACATCGAATTCTGTAAAAGCACTTTTGCCAATGACTTGACCTTAAAAGGTTTGAAAATCGTGGTGGATGCCGCGAATGGTGCTGCTTACCAAATTGCACCCAAGGTGTTCCATGAACTTGGAGCTGAGGTGATTGCCATTGGCTGTGCTCCAGACGGTCTGAACATTAACAAGGATGTGGGTGCAACGCATCCGCAAGCTCTGGTTGCGGCAGTGAAGGCACATGGGGCGGACTTTGGTATTGCACTCGATGGCGATGCTGACAGGTTGCAACTTGTGGATAGTAAGGGGCGCTTGTTCAATGGCGATGAGTTGCTTTACCTGATGGCAGATGATCGATTGGCAAATGGTCAGGCTGTTCCGGGCGTCGTAGGTACTCTGATGACCAACATGGCGGTCGAGGTGGCGCTCAAAGGTCGGGGTGTGCAATTTGTACGCGCAAAGGTGGGTGACCGATACGTGTTGGAAGAGTTGGAGAAAAACGGTTGGAATTTGGGTGGCGAGGGTTCGGGCCATTTGCTGGCGCTTGACAAGCACACCACCGGTGATGGACTGGTATCTGCGTTGCTGATCCTGCAGGCTTGCGTTCGATCCGGAAAATCCATCGCGCAGTTATTGCTTGGCGTAGAACTATTTCCCCAGACACTTATCAATGTACGTCTGGCGCCTGACCAGGACTGGATGTCCAACACAAGCCTGCAGGTGATGACCAAGCAGGTGGAAGCGGAATTGGGCGACGCCGGACGCGTGTTGATTCGCGCAAGTGGTACAGAGCCCCTAGTACGGGTCATGGTTGAAGCTCGTGACCCAAAGCAGGCACTTCAGTGTGCCGAGCGTATCGCCAACACACTCAAGGTCTGACACATGATTCATGTCGACTTCATTCGCGTTTGTCGCGCAGACTATGCCAATCCTAGCCACGCCGCAGCATTGGTTGCGATGTTGGATGCCTATGCGCGTGACCCCATGGGCGGGGGGGAAGCCTTAAGCGAATTTGCACGGCTGAACGTTGTGAGTGAGTTGGCTAAGCTGCCACGGGCCTTTAGCGTGTTGGCATTTGCGG
>CAIQYP010000346.1 GCA_903876045.1 uncultured beta proteobacterium
GGTGACCCTGTCGGTTGAGAAGCACAAGGAAAAAGATGGCAAGCATGCCGAGTGCACACTGCGTATCAAGGGTGCTGAACTGTTTGCCGAGTCGTCCAATGAAGACCTGTACGCTGCAATCGATGAAATGGCGGGCAAACTGGAACGCCAGGTCATGCGCCACAAAGAAAAGATGCAAGACCACTCCAAGGCGGCCGCTAAGCGGGCGCCGATTGTTTGACCCTGTTCACACTGGAAGGTTGATAGCATGAGCACACTTAAGGTTCCATCCTTCAAGGATGCAATGAATACCGCCGAAGACGACTCCATCACGGAAGTCGAAATGGGAACCGTGGTGTACCGTCCTGATGGCTACTACTGGCAGGCGCCCGATGGCCTTCAGGAATCGGGCCCCTTCGCCACGATGGAAGAGGCGCTGGCCGACATGCAGTCAGCGGACGCAGATGCCGACGACGACGCAGAGCCCGGCGAATCTCTGGAAGAGGCCGAAGACGAAATCGGCATTGCGGATTGGATAGACCCCGACACCGGCGAACCGGCTGAGGGCCTATCCACACCGCGCCTTCACGACGAATAAGCCGTTGGCTTAAAGGCCACGACGCAGGTTCTGCCTGCGTCTTTGGTTGGGTACATGGCCAGGCACAAGGCATCCACGCCATAGACCACAGGGGTCATCGTCATTCAATATGATTACTCCTGGCAACATAGTTGCATAAGGGCTGCAAACCTTCACTTCGATTGTTTCCACTTTGACACCACACACCAAGGTGCTGCCATGCTTAAAACTGTCCAAGAGAACTCCAAGACTCGATCCAAGCCCCGTGACCCCCGCTTTGTCAGCCAGTTAACCCGCAGCACATTCGCCATGATTCTGGCCGGTGGCCGAGGCAGTCGGCTGCATGAATTGACCAATTGGCGCAGCAAACCCGCAGTGCCCTTTGGTGGCAAGTTCCGCATCATTGATTTCACCCTATCCAACTGCGTCAACTCCGGCGTGCGCAAGGTTGGGGTGGCCACGCAATACAAATCCCAAAGTCTGGTGCGACACCTGCAACTGGGCTGGAGCTTTCTGGATGGCCGCTTAGGCGAGTTCATTGAAATCATGCCGGCCCAGCAGCAGGTCAACGAATCGAGTTGGTACCGGGGCACCGCCGACGCGGTGTTTCAAAACATGCGGGAAATCCGCGCCTCCACGCCTGAATATGTGCTGGTGCTATCTGGCGATCATATTTATCGCATGGACTATGGCCGGATACTGGCCGCCCACGTTGCCAACCAGGCCGACCTGAGTGTGGCCTGTATTGAAGTACCGATCGAAGAGGCCAAGGGCTTTGGCGTGATGGCCGTGAATGCTGAACAGCGCGTCGTGTCATTCGAAGAAAAACCCGCGCAACCCCAGGGCATGCCTGGGCGCCCCGACGTGGCTTTGGCCAGCATGGGCATCTATGTGTTTAATGCAGACTTCTTGTTCGAGCAACTGCAACGCGATGCTGATGACCCCAAGTCCAGCCACGACTTTGGTAAGGATTTGATTCCACACTGCGTCAAGCGATACCGCACTTTTGCCCAGACCTTTGCCGATAGCCATGTGGGCGAACCGGATAAGCCGCCCTACTGGCGCGACGTCGGTACGTTGGACGCCTATTGGGAGGCCAATATGGACCTGATTCAGGTCGTGCCCCAGCTCAATCTGTATGACAAAAATTGGCCTATCTGGACCTGGCAGCAGCAACTCCCTCCAGCCAAGTTTGTGTTTGATTTTGGCGACCGTCGCGGCATGGCACTGGACGCTACCGTGTCCGGCGGCTGCATCATCAGTGGAGCCACTGTGCGCCGCTCATTGCTGTATTCGGGTGTCAGAGTAGACAGCCACACGTTGGTGGAAGACAGCATCGTGCTGCCTGACGTGCAGATCGGTGAGGGCTGCGTGCTCAAGAAATGCATCATTGATTCTGATTGCGTGATCGCTCCAGGAACCCACATCGGCGTGGACCCCAAAGAAGACCTCAAGCGCTTCAGGGTGACGGAGTCGGGCATTACACTGGTCACCATAGAAATGCTGGGGCAAGCATGAAACCACGAGGCTGCATCTGAATCCACCGACCAATCCTGAAACCTGGTACACCGCCACTGACGCGTCAGAGGGTCGACAGGTGGACGCGCCAAGCGGCCAAACACTCCTGCTCTCACTGGAAATGGGCGGCGCCAACTGGCCCAGTTCCTGCCGCAATGGCACTTGTCGCACCTGCATCGGTAAGCTCGACAGCGGCCAGGTGCGCTATGAACTGGACTGGCCGGGCTTGAGCGCCGAAGAGAAGACTGAAGGTTATGCACTGCCCTGCGTGGCCTACCCCTGCTCCGACATTGTGATCAGCCCGGGATGAACAAAACTATCCTTGCCTTGGTACTCGTTGCCCTGAGCAGCCTGGTCACCGCAACACCAATCCCTGACTTTGATATCAAGGCAGTGCTAGCCATGCCGCAGGATGCGCAAGCTGAGATGTACGAGACCCTGACAAAACAATGGGAGGGCACGACCGACGAAGAGAAGGAAACGTTCCAGCTCTCCATGAGGAAGCAACTCGACACCTTGTCGCCCGGCGAAAAACTGTCCGTTGTGGGTCAAATATTCGCGGCGGTGGGGCGGGCAAAGACGACTGCTGCACCGGGCAAAAACTAAGATTGCTTCGCTGACGCCTCGGGAACTTTGGTACCCTATCTCTATTCCTGTTTTTTGTTACGCTATGAACAGCCACACCAGAGGCATCCAGCTTTCGCTTTTGTGTTTATTGATATTGGGAGTTCTCCCGATTATCGCGACCGTAAGAACAAATGATGGAAGTGCCATAACATTTTCGTTTTGGCTTTCATTTTGGCAACTGGCCTTTGCGACGCCTGTATATCTTTTCCAGCGGAAACAGGCTCAGCTATCGGACGCACCAGAACAGAATTTACGCAGATTAAGCAAAATTCAAACTTGGGCATTGGTTGTGCTTACCGGTATTCTTTTCAGTGCGGCAACTTTTGCATATGTATTGGGAGTTGACCAGACCGGGCCCGTCACCTTTGCAGTCGCCATCCAAGCCTATCCGTTTTTCGCACTACTGTGGGAAGCGCTCTTTTTGAGGAGGCGAAAGTCCATTCGGGAAATGACTTTCATTCTTGCAATCGCCATATCCATGGTCTACCTTGGCACTCAAGGCACTTGGCAACTGTCCACCGTTACGCGCGGTTTTTGGATCGCCTTAATGGTGCCGCTCCTTTGGAGCATTGCGCATGTAATTATCAAGGAGATGATGAATGCCTCTGCTATTACACCATCAGAAATAATATTGACACGCGTACTGGTAGCTACTTTGCTGTTGGGAATTGCATGCCTATTCAATCAAGGATTCGGTGGATTCTTGACCAACGGAATGACTTATAAATTTCAGATGGTTGCGCTCCTGATGGGCTTTGCCTACTACCTGGAACTACTTTCGTGGTTCTCTGCGGTCAAGCATATCGATGTGTCGATAGGGGCGTCCATTACTGCTCCCGCACCCGCCGTGACAGTTCTGGTCGCTGTTGTTTTTCTAAGGCAGGAACTTCATAGTTATCAGACCGTAGCACTATTATTAGTGCTTGGCAGTGTAATTGGACTTATACGTTATGGACGCAAAGAAAAGAGCGCTGTGTAGCTGGTTCAAAATACTGCCGTCAAATTTGCGTTTAGCGTACGCCATGTTCCAGCCCATGGCGGGTGCTTGGTTTGACGAAGGGGTCACCATATAGCAGTCAGCCCGTCAGTGACGGCCAACATCACCGCCTAAAAATTTTCAAAACTAAACGGCGAAAGCGGAGCGTCGCCAAAGTCGGTTAGGCAGCGCAAGCAGTCGGCCACAAACAGCCGGTTACTAAAGGTCCAACGCTACATTTTGGAAGTCATTCGCGAACTTCCTGTAGGCTGAACCCCTAGAGCTGCGATTGATCTCATGCGATGATAGTGGCGCATGTCCGATCAATTTCTGATGAAAAGAACCGGAGAACACAATGCACAGCAGCGTCGCCGTGGACAGCTTGGAAATTCTGGTGATTGTCGACAACGTCACCGATTCTTTGTCGACAAATCCCCCCTGGGTTGAACCAGAATGGCGCGGTCTTCTCAATAGAGGGCGTATTCGGGTACTTTCCGGCCCTGGCATGTTCTCCCGGCGTGGAACCACGTTGCCCAGTGGCATCGTTTTTCCGATGGCGCCTGTACCCACTCAGGAGGAACTGGTCAGTGCTGGAGCGAACGTCATTTGTACGGATGAACCACAGTTCGTAGGTCAGGGATTTTTTTATGTAAGCGGAGAAATCCCTCGTGTGACTCCCTACGAAAAGGGGCTGGTGAATCAGGTGAGAAGACTGCACGATGGTGCCGATTGGGAACCTGATCCTTTGGTCCTGGACGAACGCTATGTATCCGTGAACATCAAAGGTCGCGGGCAATTTATCTTTTCTGCCTGTTCCCATGCCGGGATCATCAATGTCCTAAAACATGCACGCAAAACCTTTTCACAGGTACCGCCGTTTGCGATCATGGGCGGTCTCCATCTGTCTGGACTCACCGAAGCCATCATTCCGGAAACGATTGCCGACATGGAGCAATTTGGACTTCAAATATTCGCCCCCGGACACTGCACGGGCTGGCGCGCGATATCGGCAATGCAGCGGACATTTAAGGACAAGGTCGTGCCTCTGGCCGTTGGAAAGCGGTTTTTAGTTTGACCGGGGATTAAACAATAGTGCGTTGAAGCAACTCTCACCAAGCGGCAATCGCTCCGTCGGTTCGCGGTTCAGTGCCACCGCACATAACACCGGCTGCATCGCGCCAGATGATCTGCCCGCGACCGAAGGCAAGACGGTTGTTCGACCAGGTGACGTCGTGACCCAAACGGGCCAGGCCGTGGTACAGGTGCTCCGGCATGGAGTGTTCGATGTTGACTTGCTTTGCAGCCGCCCACTCCCAGCGCGGCGCGTCTAGTGCGGCTTGGGGATTGAGGCCGAAATCGACCGTGTTCATCACCATTTGCACATGCCCCTGGGGCTGTATGAAACCACCCATCACACCAAAAGGCCCCACGGCTTGACCATTGCGAGTAAGGAAGCCGGGAATGATGGTGTGGTAGGGGCGCTTGCCCGGTGCCAGACA
>CAIQYP010000347.1 GCA_903876045.1 uncultured beta proteobacterium
CCGCGAGATCAAGCAAAGCCTGACCGACCTGGAAAAAATGTTCACACTGATGGAGCGCGAGCGCGAGATTGCCGATGTTCCGGGCGCGCAGTCGCTGCAATTGACGTCAGGTGATGCGGCGGTGCGCTTTGACCATGTCACCTTTTCCTACGACCCGGCAGGTAGCGCCGGTGCGGTCAAAGACAAGCCGGCACGCACCATATTGCACGACATCAGCTTTGAAATTCCGGCCGGTAAGACGGTGGCTGTGGTCGGACCCTCTGGCTCTGGCAAGTCGACCATGGCGCGCCTGTTGTACCGGTTTTACGATGTGCAGCAGGGCCGCATTCTGATTGGTGGTCAGGATATCAAGCAGGTGACCCAGGCCTCGGTGCGCCAAGCCATCGGCATCGTGCCGCAAGATACCGTGCTGTTCAACGATACGGTGGAGTACAACATTGCCTATGGCCGCCCCGGCTGTGGCCGCGACGTGGTGGAAGCCGCTGCCAAGGCTGCTCACATCCACGCCTTTATCAGCTCCACACCCAAAGGTTACGACACCATGGTTGGTGAGCGCGGGCTCAAATTGTCCGGTGGCGAGAAGCAACGCGTGGCCATAGCCCGCACCCTGCTGAAGAATCCGCCGGTGTTAATTTTTGACGAGGCTACCTCGGCTCTGGACTCGGCCAACGAGCGTGCCATTCAAGCAGAGCTGCAAAGCGTCGCACAAAACAAGACCACGCTGGTGATCGCACACCGGCTTTCTACGGTGGTGGATGCGCATGAAATTCTGGTGATGGATGCTGGCCGCATTGTTGAACGCGGTACGCATACCGGCTTGCTGGCCCAAGGCGGGCGCTATGCCCAGATGTGGAATTTGCAGCAGAGCGCCGAATCAGTGGCTGAGGTTTAGCGCCTGAAGTGGACGCCTAGCCACGGACCCTTGCGTCTTCGCTCGAGCAGCATTGAAACCGGTTTATCGTTCGCGGAAAGCGGCGCATTTCCCGTTTCCGACACTTCATGGTCGCCCACCTGCCGGCGGAATTTGGCGAAATAGGTCTTCCAGAATTCTGCCGCGATTTGCTTTTGACGATCGCCAAAATTCTGTGCCATGTTGCCTCCAGTGGATAGGGTGCCGAGGTAACCGTGCCTGACACGGTTTGCGAAAGCACCGACTGTTTCAGCAAATGGGATCGAAGTCTTGATCAAAATGTGATGAAACGCTTGGATCGGTAACTTTTGTGTGACATGGATTCGCGTGGAAAGAAACAGATACCATTTCGTCGTTGCGAAGGATTGAAAAATGGCAACCTCTCAAAGCACGATGGATTTTTTGCTCGACGTCCTGTCGGACAGTCACCAGGTCAGTGCGCGCCGGATGTTTGGCGAATTTTGTCTCTATTACGCGGGCCGCCCAGTGGGGTTGGTTTGCAACGAACAGTTATTTCTCAAGCCCTCTGAGCCAGGCAAGCGCTTGATGAAAGAGCCGGACGAGGGCGCCCCCTATCCCGGCGCAAGGCCTCACCTGAGAATATCGCCTGATCTGTGGGATGACCGCCATTGGATGAACGCACTCGTGCGCACTACCTTCGACAACCTGCCTCCGCCCAAACCGATTCGCGCGATATCGGCTGTTGCCAAAGCGCCAGGTGGTAAGGCAAACGCGTTGACGGATATTGCCAAGTTGCCCAATCTGGGACCCAAGTCCAAAGAGATGCTGGCAGTTGCAAATATCAAAACTGTGGCGCAGTTGCGCAAGCTCGGTGCGGTAACTGCCTATACACAGGTCAAACAAAAAAATACCAAGGCAAGCCTTAACCTTCTATGGGCGCTTGAGGGCGCACTGACTGGTCTGCCATGGCAGATAGTCGCACGCGAACATCGCACCAGCCTGCTCCTGGCGCTGGAGCAGCAGCAGACGCGCCTTTCGCCAGTTGTGCCAAAGCGCAAATCTAAAAACGCATAATTCGCCGATGGAAACTAAATGGCTTGAAGACTTTGTCAGTCTGGCGGAAACACGCAGTTTCAGTCGGTCTGCCCAGTTACGACACGTGACTCAACCTGCATTCTCGCGGCGCATTCAGTCGCTTGAAGCTTGGGCGGGCACCGATCTGGTGGATCGCAGTTCTTACCCGACTCGGCTCACACCGGCGGGCGAGACGCTCTACGACCAGTCGCTGGAAATGCTGCAGTCCCTGCAAAGCACGCGCGCCATGTTGCGCGGCCATTCCTCGGCGGGGCAGGACTTTATTGAATTTGCGGTGCCGCACACGCTGGCCTTCACTTTTTTTCCAGCCTGGGTAACCAGCCTGCGCCAGGATTTTGGCGCGATCAAGAGCCGCCTGATTGCGCTCAATGTGCACGACGCCGTGATGCGTCTGGTGGAGGGCAGCTGTGATCTGTTGATCGCTTACCACCACCAATCCCAACCCTTTCAGTTTGATAGTGCGCGCTATGAGATGGTCAGCCTGGGCGAGGAAATTGTGGCGCCGTTTTCCCGCGCCGATGCCAATGGACTGCCGCAATTCCAATTGCCGGGACGCCTGGATGCACCCTTGCCGTATCTGGGCTACGCGCCCGGTGCTTATTTGGGGCAGGTGGTAGACATGATGCTCAAAGATGCGGGTATGGCCATGCACCTGGAGCGCGTCTACGAGACCGACATGGCCGAAGGACTCAAGGCCATGGCGCTGGAGGGCCACGGCATTGCCTTTTTGCCGCAGAGCGCCATCCGCAAAGAGTTGCGAGCCAAAAAACTGGTGAGCGCGGCTTCGCCCCACATGCCGCCGCTACAGGCCAAGATGGAAATCCGTGCCTACCGCGAACGGTCTTCCGGCAAAGAAGGCACCCGTGGCAATGGCAAGACACACAAGAGTGCGGCGCAGGCGCTATGGGAGCACCTGGCCGCTGGCAAAACTGCGGGGACAATAGCCCCATGACGACCGCACCCAGCACACCCGTACCCGCTTCAACCATAACGATCACCCGCCCCGACGACTGGCATCTGCATGTGCGCGATGGCGCAGCCCTGGCTACCGTGGTGCCACACACTGCTGCCCAATTCAGCCGCGCCATCATCATGCCCAACCTGAAGCCACCGGTCACCACGGCCGAACAGGCGCTGGCCTACGCGGCGCGCATACGCGCTGCCGTGCCCGCCGGTCTGCAGTTTGAGCCGCTGATGACGCTCTACCTGACCGACAACCTGCCTGCTGATGAAATCCGACGCGCCCGGGATGCCGGCATCGTTGCTGCCAAGCTGTACCCGGCCGGTGCCACCACCAACAGCGACGCTGGCGTTACGGATTTGCGCAAGACCTACCAGACGCTGGAAGCCATGCAGCGCGCCGGTATGTTGCTGCTGGTACACGGCGAGGTAACTTCGCCCGATATCGATTTGTTTGACCGTGAAGCCGTGTTCATCGACACCCAGTTGATTCCGCTGCGGCGCGACTTTCCCGAATTGAAAATCGTCTTCGAGCACATCACAACCAAGGAAGCCGCGCAGTATGTGCAGACTGCTGACCGCTTCACTGCAGCGACGCTTACGGCCCACCACCTGCTCTACAACCGCAACGCGATTTTCATCGGCGGCATTCGTCCGCATTACTACTGTCTGCCGGTGCTCAAGCGTGAGGCGCATCGTCTGGCCTTGGTTCAGGCAGCCACCAGCGGCAGCGCCAAGTTTTTCCTGGGCACCGACAGCGCGCCGCACCCGGCGCATCTGAAAGAGCATGCCAGTGGCTGCGCCGGTTGCTACACCGCCCATGCCGCCATGGAGTTGTATGCACAGGCCTTTGACGGGGCAGGGGCGCTCGACAAACTCGAAGGCTTTGCCAGTTTTTACGGTGCCGACTTTTATGGTTTGCCGCGCAACCAGGGCACCATCACCCTTCAACGCGAAAGCTGGACGCCGCCTGACAGCTATACCTTTGGCGAGGCCCAACTCAAGCCCCTGGCGGGCGGCGAGCCGCTGGCGTGGCGCATGGTTTAGAGGCCATTGACTGGGATGCGCCCTGGCTCTGGCCTTGGCGCGATCCCGGTGAGGCGATTGCCCGCGAGGTGGCGGACGGGCAGTCGGTGGCGGATGCGCTGAATGCTTCGCAGCGCGCTCCCAAACGTTTTATTCCCCAGGCCGATCTGCCCGCTGGCATGGCCTATGAGCAGCATATTTTTGATACCGGCTGCGTTCCTACGCGGGATGGTCTACATGACTTTTTCAACGGACTGGTGTGGATGCACTTTCCTCGTACCAAGGTTCGCCTTAACGAACTGCAGGCAGCGCAAATTGCCACCAGCGGCATCCAGCCGGTACGCGGCCCGGCGCGTGACGCGCTAACCCTGTTTGACGAAAACGCAGCGTTGCTGCAAGCGCCGGATGCGCTGTGGAATGCCTTGACAGCCAAAGATTGGACAAGCCTCTTTGTCACGCTGAGGCCACTCTGGGCTGAGACGCAACTGATCCTGTTTGGCCATGCGCTGACCGAAAAGCTGGTCGCGCCGCGCAAGCCCATCACAGCCCACGTTTTTCGCGTGCAGGAGCCAAGCCGGGGCATGGGCGATGTCGATGCCTGGCTGGCTGCAGAACTGAGCGCCGAAATGCTGGCGACCAAACCCTTTGCCCATTTGCCGGTGCTGGGCGTGCCGGGCTGGTGGGCAGAAAATGAAGACTTTGCTTTTTATGACGATGTCAGCGTGTTTCGGGCAGCGCGGGTTGCCAAATCGCAGGACATGACGCCTCCGGCTTAAACAGGAAAGTCCATAAATTCCTTATGCGCTTGGGTGCCTGAATATTGAATCCGGCCGCCTTGGCCCTAACATTAGCCCTATCGCGCGAGGAACGCGCTGTATTTCGAGGACTCTATGAAACGCATACTTCTTTTTATCCTGACCAACGTCTTGGTCGTCGCCGTGCTGGGCATTGTGGCCAGCCTGCTGGGCGTGAACCGCTACCTGACTTCCAGTGGCCTGAACCTGGGCGCTTTGTTGGGCTTCGCCCTGATCATGGGTTTTGGCGGCGCCATCATCTCGCTGTTGATCAGCAAACCCATGGCCAAGTGGACCTCGGGTGTGCAGGTCATTGAACAGCCGCGCAATGCCGATGAAGCCTGGATTGTGGACACCGTGCGCAAGCTTGCTGACAAGGCCGGAATAGGTATGCCTGAAGTCGGTATCTTTGAAGGCGCACCAAATGCCTTTGCTACCGGCGCGTTTAAGAACTCAGCGTTGGTTGCCGTTTCCACCGGCCTGCTGCAAGGCATGACACGTGAGGAAATCGAGGCTGTTATCGGCCACGAAATCGCGCACGTCGCCAATGGCGACATGGTCACCATGACGTTGATCCAGGGTGTGATGAACACGTTTGTGGTGTTCCTGAGCCGCGTCATCGGCTACGCCGTTGACAGCTTCTTGCGCAAGAGCGATGAGCGCAATAGTGGCCCCGGCATTGGCTACATGATCACCACGTTTGTGCTGGACATTGTGCTGGGCTTTGCAGCGGCCATGGTGGTGGCCTGGTTCTCGCGCCAGCGCGAGTTCCGTGCTGATGCCGGCTCAGCGCAGTTGCTGGGTCGCAGGCAACCCATGGTCAATGCCTTGGCGCGTCTGGGTGGCATGACACCCGGCGAGTTGCCCAAGAGCGTGGCCGCAATGGGCATTGCGGGTGGCATAGGCCAACTCTTCAGCACACACCCGCCGATTGAAGAGCGGATTGCGGCGTTGCAAAGCGCGCAGGGTTGAGAAAGGGGCCCGTTGGGGCCCTTTCTCATGGTGCGTTGCGCGCCTGCATGGCGGGGGTGGTGCTCATCATGCCAATGTGGTGATTGAAAGAGCTACTTCTTCACCAACTGATCGTCAATCTCAGTCGCCTTGATGGCCGCTGGCCGACCTCTGTGAAGAGCAACAAAACGTTCGAAATTTGATCGTTTTTCAATAGTGCCAAACTGCATGCCCCAACCAAGTTGGGCCGAGATATAGAGGTCTGCGGCACTGAACCGGTCACCGGCAAGGTAATCATGACCATTCAAAGCACCATCCAGAGTGTCGAGCACATGCGTCAGTGTTCCGTAGCCCGCACGTCCCTGCAGTTGAAATTGATCCGTCGGAATTTCGAACCCTAGTGACTTGTTGGTAACTGCTGCTTCCAGGGGCCCGGCTCCAAAGAACATCCACCGGTAATATGCTCCCCGGCTGCGGTCCGATGGCGCAGGAGCTAGTTGAGTTTGTGGGAAGGTATCGGCCAAATAGGCACATATCGCTGCACATTCCGTAACCACGGTATCCCCATGCTTTAACGCAGGAACTTTGCCCATCGGGTTGATTGCCAAGTAGCCCGGTGATTTCATCGTCGTCCCATAGTCCAGTAGCTCGGTGCTGTAAGGCTGATCAACTTCCTCAAGCATCCATCTCACAATTCTTCCTCGGGACATTGGATTCGTGAAAAACACCAGGGGTTCTGCCATGACTTTGTGCTCCAAAAAATTGATTGGGTAATGGGGTCTAAATATTTTTTGAGATCGTCAATCGCATTTGAATCAGTATGAGCCGGGACCAGTGTCGAATGACTTCGAAGGGCTACCACCAAACCGGGCGATTGAAGCAGCCCTTAATTTACTTTGCTCAATCTCGCGGTTTCGTGGCGTGGCGCTTGTAACTAGGGATTGCATAAGAACACGTGCAGTTTCTGCTACATCCCGGACTGCGCGTTCAAAGGCTTCTTCATTTTCTTTAGAAGGCACATTGAACCCGCTGAGCTTGCGAACAAACTGCAGGGATGCATCCCTTATCCCCAACTCCGAAGCTGGGGGCTCAAAGTTAAACAGCGTCTTGATGTTTCTACACATGTAGAGTTCGCCTTGGACGTTACTGCCGTCAATCAAGCTTATCCGCGCACGGCCGCTTCGATTGTTGCCATATCAATTTTTTTCATCCCCATCATGGCGGTGAATGCACGCTTTGCCAAAACCTTGTCAGGACTTGCAATCGCGGCCATCAGGGCTCGGGGAGTAATCTGCCACGATAGCCCCCACTTATCCCTGCACCAGCCGCATTGGCTTTCCTGCCCGCCATTTCGCACAATCGCATTCCAATAGCGGTCCGTTTCTTCCTGGTTATCTGTGGATATTTGGAACGAGAATGCCTCGCTGTGACGAAACGCTGGCCCTCCGTTCAGACCAAGACACGAGACGCCCATCACGGTGAATTTAACCGTCAAAATGTCACCTGGTTTACCTGCTGGATAGTCTCCAGGTGCCCGCAGGATTTCTCCTACCGTGCTGTCGGGAAAAGTATCGGCGTAGAAATTCGCAGCCTCCAGGGCCGTGCCGTCGTACCAGAGGCAAATCGTGTTCGTATTGGTGTGGGCCATCAACGTCTCCCAATGGTGTAATTTTCGACCAGAAAGATTGTGCTTGATTGGCAGCTCTCTTGGAAGCGGAGATTTTTGACCCAATGCGTCAGGCGCGAAATGGCTGGGCATGCTCGAGGACTATCTGGCCGAGTAGCATTCATCCCTAACAACTACGAAGGGCACTCCATGAACCACCCACCGTTTGTAATTTCCCGTTACCTCAAAGCTCGGCGCCAACTGGTGTGGGACGTGTACTCCCAGGCGGAACATTTGCTGCATTGGTTCGGCCCCAAGGGGGTGAGCATGTCGCACAGTGCAATGGACTTTCGCTTGGGCGGCACATTCCACTATTGTCAGGCGCTGGAGGGCGGCGGCGCCTTGTGGGGCTTGTGGCAGTTCAGAGAGATTCAAGCGCCAGACAAGATCGTGTTGCTGCAGCATTTTTCGGATGCAGATGGCGGTGTAGCGCGCAACCCGTGGAACGCATCCTGGCCACTGCAAACCTTGTCCACCACCACATTTGCCGAACAAGACGGCGGCACGTTGTTGACCATCCAGTGGGCGCCGTACGAAGCCAGCGAGTCAGAGCAATCCACATTCCTCGCCGGCCACTCCAGCATGAACCCAGGCTGGAGCAGCGTGCTCGACAGGCTGGAAGAATACCTGTCGCTGCTTCAACCCTAGTTGGGTATCCGCTTAGAAGGGTAAGTGCTCAAGGATTACTCACAAGTAGAGAGCAATGGTTAGCCGAAGAGCGCTTTAATGCGGCTTTCGTTGGGGTGCAACAGTCACTCCTGAAGCAGTGGCAGCTCGTAGCCACACAGGGACAACTCGGGAAATACCAGAATGTCGATCTGCGCTTGATGTGCTGCTGCAATGAACTTCATGTGCGTCTGCACCTTCGAAGCCAAATCGCCCGCTATTGCTATGAGTTGGACTGCGCAGCGGCTATTCGGATGGGCAAAAGCGTCATCCCCTTCTATTTACATACAAGTGGAATCCAAATTTTCCCGTAGTGCTCAAATTCCTTGAGCTTGAACGGGTCAAGGAAGTAACGCAGATAGCAAGTGATCATGTAATCGTTAAGAGGCGCTGTCTTCGCAAACGCTCAGGAAGCAACTGCAGTCATGTCCAACCCCAAAGCTTCTGCCACCTTGATGCCATCCACCCCCGCTGACAGAATTCCGCCCGCATAGCTGGCACCTTCGCCAGCCGGATACAGGCCCCGAACGTTGATGCTTTGCAGGTCTTCGCCGCGCGGAATTTTCAGAGG
>CAIQYP010000348.1 GCA_903876045.1 uncultured beta proteobacterium
GCATCCACGGCGACCCGCGCACCGAATACCCCTTTTTTCTGGGCCACGCCGACGAGACCGGTGCCGGGGCGGGCGAGGGCGCCAACCTCAACCTGCCGCTGCCGCGCGGCACCGACTATGCCGATTGGTCGGACGCACTGGAATTGGCACTCGCCGCTATAGCCCGCTTCGGTGCCCAGGCCTTGGTCGTTTCTCTGGGTGTGGATACCTTCGCCGGAGACCCGATCTCGGGCTTCACCCTGCAAAGCGAAGATTACCTGCGCATGGGCGAGCGTTTAGCCGCTGTGAGTCTGCCCACTGTGCTGGTGTTTGAAGGCGGCTACGCAGTGGCCGAGGTAGGTATCAACGCGGTGAATGTGTTGCAGGCCTTTGCATAATCGCATTCCTATTTTTCAAAGGCTCACACCATGCTGCAACTCCACTACCACCCCAGCGACGCCAGCCTGATGCCGCATATCTTTCTGGAAGAGTTGGGCGTGCCCTTCGAGCTGAAGCTGGTGGACCGCGCGCGCAACGCGCAGAAGTCGCCAGAGTACCTGCGGCTCAACCCCAATGGACTGATTCCGGTGCTGGTGGACGGCGATCTGGTGGTCTACGAAACACCCGCCATCCTCCTGCACCTGGCCGACACCCACCCGCAGGCCGGTCTGATGCCGGCGCTGGGCACGCCCTTGCGTGCGCATGGCTACCAATGGCTGACGTGGTTGTCCAACACCTTGCAGGCCACGCTGGTGCAACTCTTCTATGCCGAGCGCTATGTGCCTGCCGACGGCGTGGCGGATTTTCGCGCGCGCACCGAGGCGCGCATAGCGCCCCTGCTGGACCAACTGGAGGCCCAACTGCAAAGCAGCGGCGGCCCCTGGTTGCTGGGTGCCCACTACAGCGCAGCCGACTGCATGGCCTTTGTGCTGTGCTGCTGGACGCGTAATCTGCAGCGCCCCGCCAACAGCCTGCCCGCTATAGCCGCCTACCTCGCACGCATGCGCCAGCGCCCGGCGGTGCAGCGCGCGGTGGCTACCGAGCAACTGCCCGAAACATTCTTTACGCGGGCCGCCGTTTAAGTCCCCCAGCGCAGACTGCACCCATGCATTCCTACACATCCCAGGTCACCTGGCAGCGCGGCGAGCAAGCATTTTTGGATAACCGCTACAGCCGAAAGCACATCGTTCGCTTCGACGGTGGCGTCGAAATCCCGGCATCGTCGTCCCCCCAGGTGGTTCGCGAACCGATGTCGGATCCGGCTGCCGTCGATCCGGAGGAGCTTTTCGTTGCCTCGTTGTCGAGTTGCCATATGCTTTGGTTCTTGTCCATCGCCGCCGAGCGGGGGTTCCGCGTTGACACGTATATCGATAACGCAGAGGGCGTCATGCAGAAGGCCGCATCTGGAAAGTGGGCCATGTCGCTGGTTACCTTGCGTCCCATGGTGTCCTTCTCAGGTCAGCAGCTACCGACTCGCGAGGAGCACGAGCAGATGCACCATCTGGCCCACGATGAGTGCTACATCGCTAACTCCGTGCGCACGGAGGTACGCTGTGAACCCCTGTTGGCGGTAGCGCGCGAAGCTGAGTAGCGATTCCATAAACCTTATTAACGTTGGGTATCCCCATGCCTCTGATATCCGTCACCCGCCTGCGCATCCGCTCGCCCTGGTACTTGCCGGGTTTCTTTTTTTATACACTGCGCTCAATCCGGCAAGCACGTGTAGCCGCGGGAAACAGCACAGTGAAGTTGCTACCCGATGCGCATAGGACGTTCTGGACCTGCACATCGTGGACCGACCTGAATGCCATGCGTGCCTACGTTTCAGCGGGGCCGCATCGCCAGTCCATGAAGCGCCTGGCGCATTGGTGCGACGAGGCGTCTGTTGTCCACTGGGAGCAGGATGCACTGGAGCTGCCCGGATGGGCAGAAGCGCACAGGCGCATGCAACAGCAGGGTCGCCCGTCCAAGGTGAATCACCCCAGTGCCGCGCACCTGGCCTACCGAATCGCCCAACCCCAAAGTGGTGTAACCAGCGCCAAGGCAAAGTGAAGTAACAAGCAGCCATTGCTGAACGCGTCTTTTGTCGGCCTGCCCGGCAAGCGAGTCGTGCCCAGAGGCGCGCTGAATTACTTGTCGCTGTTCCAGATGTCGGATGCAATGCGCCACTGTTTGTCATTGCCGCGCTGCCACACCAAGGTGTCTTTTCCGGCGATCTGCTGGTCCTTGAAGGTGACCACGTAAGTACTGGTTTCTACCGCAAGATCACCGCTCACCGCAATTTCAACGGGGGTCTTCTCGAGGTGTGACACCCCCGCAGTAAAGGCACCCTGCCAGTAAGCACGAATGGCTTCAGTGCCCGTCAGCATCGGCTTGCCAGCGGGCAAGAGTTTGGCATCAGCTTTGAAAACACCGGCCACACCAGCGGCGTCCTGCTTGTTGAACGCAGTCCGGAAATGCGACATGGCGTCTTGCGGACCCTGCTGCGCGCTTGGCACGCTGGCGCAGCCGGAAAGTGTCAGCGTGAGGATGGCAAGAGAAAGTGGACGTGTGAGCATGGTGGTCTCCCTGGTGGATGAAAGGCAAGTTGGATCCAACGCCCAGGTCTACATGCAATGCGATGTTGCGTTTTCTGCCTGAGTGCGACCCATCCTATAGGAAGGGCGCACCGTGCGCCATCGGGTTCACCCCAAGCGGAGCACCTTGTTCTGCGCTCGCCACAATGCCGCTAAGCCCACGGCCGACACCGCCACCAAC
>CAIQYP010000349.1 GCA_903876045.1 uncultured beta proteobacterium
CGGGGCGCGGCACAGTTGCTTGAACTGGAGATGGATTCGCCCGAGTTGACCGAATACACCCAGGTCATCATTCACGAAGCCGACCGCTTGCAAAGCCTGGTGGACCGGTTGCTGGCGCCGCATCGCAGACCGCATATGGTGGGCGATGTGAACATTCACGAGGTATGCGAGCGGGTGCGCTCCCTTATCGTGGCCGAGTTCCCTAAAGGGCTGCGCGTGGTGCGTGACTACGACACCTCCATCCCCGAGTTTCGCGGCGACCGGGAGCAGCTGATTCAAACTGTGCTGAACATTGCACACAACGCTGCGCAGGCACTTGCTGAACGCATGACCGCAGGTGACGCCGAGCTCATTTTCAAGACCCGTGTCATGCGTCAAATTACGTTTGGCAAGCAGCGCTACCGGTTGGCATTGGAATTGCATGTCATAGATAACGGACCTGGCGTGCCAGATTCGATCAAGGACCGCATTTTCTATCCGCTGGTGTCGGGCAGAGAAGGCGGTTCCGGTCTGGGGCTGACATTGGCGCAAACCTTTGTTCAGCAGCACCATGGTTTGATCGAGGTCGATAGCGTGCCCGGCCGTACGGATTTCAAAATTCTGATTCCGTTACCGTAATGCCAGACACAAGGGATAAGAAGACCATGAAGCCTATTTGGATCGTTGACGATGATCAGTCCATACGCTTCGTCCTGGAAAAGGCCTTGTTGCGTGAACACTTGCCAACGCGCAGCTTTTCCAACTCGCGCGATGTGTTGGCAGCTTTAAGCACAGCGGCCGATGACGAGGGCCCGCAGATTTTGGTCAGCGATATTCGCATGCCCGGCGGCTCGGGTCTGGAGTTGCTGGAGAAGGTCAAAGCCAAGTTCCCCGGCTTGCCGGTGATCATCATGACGGCCTTCTCTGACCTGGACAGCGCCGTGAGCGCTTTTCAGGGCGGTGCCTTTGAATACCTGCCCAAGCCCTTTGACCTGCCCAAGGCGGTGGAGCTGATTCGCCGCGCGGTTGAAGAGAGCCAGCGCGAAGAAGTCAGCGAAGAGCGCATGGACGAAGCGCCCGAAATGCTGGGCCAGGCACCGGCCATGCAGGATGTTTTTCGCGCCATCGGGCGTTTGGCGCAAAGCAATGTCACTGTGTTGATTACCGGCGAATCCGGCTCCGGCAAAGAACTGGTTGCGCGGGCCCTGCACAAGCATTCGCCGCGTGCCGGTGGCCCGTTTGTGGCCATCAACACCGCGGCCATTCCGAAAGATTTGCTGGAAAGCGAACTCTTTGGCCATGAGCGCGGCGCCTTTACCGGTGCGCAGACCATGCGCCGTGGCCGCTTTGAGCAAGCCGATGGCGGCACCCTGTTTCTGGACGAAATCGGCGACATGCCTTTTGAGTTGCAGACGCGTTTGCTGCGCGTGCTGTCGGACGGGCATTTCTACCGTGTTGGTGGCCACAGCGCGGTCAAAACCAATGTACGCGTGATTGCCGCGACGCACCAGGATCTGGAGCAACGCGTAAAGGAAGGCGGCTTCCGCGAGGACTTGTTTCACCGCCTGAACGTCATCCGCCTGCGCCTGCCCGCATTGCGTGAGCGCAAGGAAGACGTGTCCATGCTGACGCGCCACTTTCTGCAGCAAAGCGCTCAGCAACTGGGTGTGGAGCCCAAGCGCATCTCAGACGCGGCGCTGGTTTGGCTGGAGGGCTTTGCCTTCCCCGGCAATGTGCGCCAGCTGGAAAACCTGTGCCATTGGTTGACGGTGATGGCGCCCGCGCAGTTGATTGAGCCTAAGGACTTGCCGCCGGAAATCGGCGTGTCCCGTGCAGATCCCGCCCAGCCCAAGCCGGACGTTGCATCGGCAACGCAGAGCGCGGAAGCGGCTGCTCCTGCTCAAGCGGCACCATTGCCTTACTTCCCTGAGGCGGTTCCGGTGGGTTCGACCTCGTTCGATCCTTTGCAGGAGTGGGAGCACGGCCTGGAAGGCGAAGCCATCGCGCTCCTGGGCTCCGGACGGCTGGACGTGTGGGATGTGTTGACCAAACGTTTCGAATCACGCCTGATTCTGGCCGCATTGGCCAGCACCAAGGGCCGGCGTATCGAGGCGGCCCACAAGTTGGGCATTGGCCGCAACACCATCACCCGCAAGATTCAGGAGTTGGGGCTGGAGTAATAGATGGCCCCCCAAGGGGGTGCAGCCCTTCTTCGGAGCGGCCGGGCGAACGGCTTAATCAATCTCCACCACCACCGGAGCATGGTCGCTGGGGCGCTCGTTCTTGCGCGGGGTCTTGTCAATCACGCACGACTTCACCTGGGTTTTAAGCGCGTTGCTCACCAGAATATGGTCAATGCGCATGCCGCGGTTGCGCCTGAAACCTGCATCGCGGTAATCCCACCAGCTATAGCTTTTGGGCGGTTGCGCAAATAACCGAAAGCTGTCCGTCAGGCCCAGCGCAATCAGGGCGTTCAGGTGGTAGCGCTCTTCGTCGGTGCAATGAATCTGGTCGCGCATGCCTTCCGGGTCCCACACGTCGAGGTCGTCAAAAGTGATGTTGTAGTCACCCATCAGAAGCAGGCGCGGGTGGGTTACCAGTTCATCTTTCAGCCAAGTGCGCAGGCCCTTGAGCCATTCCATCTTGTATTCAAACTTCTCGCTGCCGGGTTCCTGCCCGTTGGGGAAATAGGCACCCACCACGCGCACACTTTGCTCGCCTTCGCCCACGGTGCCGGTAATCACGCGGGCCATGTCGTCGTCAAAGCCGGGAATGTTCTTCACCACGTCCACGGCAGGTGTGCGCGACAGCAAAGCCACGCCGTTGTAGGTCTTCTGGCCAAAGCACTGGGCGTGGTAACCGGCCTGGGTAAAGGCCTCAAACGGAAACTTGTCGTCCGTCATCTTCAACTCTTGCAGCACCAGCACATCGACCGGGTTAGCGGCCAGCCAATCCAGCACCTGGGGCAGGCGCACGCTCAGGGAGTTCACGTTCCAGGTGGCGTATTTCATGGTTTGTTTTGTGTGGACGTCAGAGAAATAGGGATTGCAATGCTGCGGCACTATAGTCGATTCATTGTGCCCATAAGTCCCAGGTATTGTTGATGTTGCTCCCACCCATTTTTATGCGCTTTGCAGGTTCTGCTATGTCTCGTTTTCAGCTTCAAACAGCCTCGGTGCTTTGGCTTTCGCTGGGGCTGGCTTTGGGTGCGGCCCCGGCCCTGCAAGCAGCCGAGCCCGTGCACATTTCACTGATCGCCATCAACGATTTCCACGGCAACATCCAGCCACCGGCGGGTAGCCTGCTGATGCCGGATGCAGCCAACGCCAGTGGTGCGCGGGTGTCAGCTGGTGGTGCGGCGTATCTATCCAGTTTGGTGCGCGATCTTAAGAGCCGCAATCCCGGGCGTACGCTGGTGGTGGGGGCGGGCGACCTGGTGGGTGCCACGCCATTGGCGTCGGGCCTGTTCCATGACGAACCGACGATTGAGGTGCTGAACCAGATCGGCCTGGATGTCTCCAGCGTCGGCAACCACGAATTTGACAAAGGCCGCACCGAACTGCTGCGGCTGCAAAAGGGGGGCTGCTATCCGCGCCCGGCGGATGGCTCCAGCGGTGTGGTGGGAGTGGACACCTGCATGAACGCTGGGGCCTTTGCGGGTGCCACGTTTCAGTATCTGGCCGCTAACGTGCTGGACACCGCAAGCGGCAACACCCTGTTTCCCGCTACCGCGCTGCGTGAAGTAGGTGGCGCAAAGATCGGCTTTATTGGCCTGACACTGCGCTCCACACCTTCCGTGGTGACCCCGGCAGGCGTTGTCGGCCTGCAGTTTTTGAGCGAAGTGGCCACCGTCAACCGGCTGGCGCCACAGCTCAAGGCCCAAGGCGCGGCGGCTGTCGTGGTGCTGATTCACCAAGGCGGACAGACCAGTGCGCGCACCGTGCAGGACAAAACCTGCCCGGATTTCAGCGGCCCGATCTTGGCGCTGGCAGACCAGTTTGATCGTGCGGTGGATGTGGTGGTCAGCGGCCACACGCACCAGGAATATGTGTGTGTGCGACCGGACGGCAAGCTCGTTACCCAGACCGGTTTTTACGGGCGCTTGGTCACGCTGATCGATTTGCAGGTGGATGCCAGTGCCCGCAAGGTGCTTGCCAAAGACGCCAACAACTTTGTCGTACTCAATGGCGCCCCGGTGAAAGACGCCAATGGCAATTTCTTGCCTTTGCCAAAAGGCGTCACGGCACTGCAGCCTGATCCAGCGGTGGAAACTATCGTGCGCCGCTATGGCGACCTGACCGCGCCACTGTCCGAGATGGAAGTCGGGCGCTTGGTGGTGCCATTGGAGCGGCGCGCCAATGCGGCCGGCGAAAGCACGCTGGGTGCCGTGATTGCCGATGCTTTTTTGGCGGGTACCTCGGACACCAGCTATGGCGCCCAACCAGCGCAAATCGCCTTTACCAATCCGGGTGGCCTGCGCAGCGATTTACCCAATCTGGCGGTCACCTTTGGCCAGCTGTTTAACGTGCTGCCTTTTAATAACAGCCTTGTCACCATGGACCTCACCGGTGCGCAATTGCTACGCCTGTTGGAGCAGCAGTGGGAGCGACCACAACCTGCGGGTGGGCGCATTCTTCCGGTGTCGAACGGCTTCAGCTACACCTGGGACGCCAGCCAGCCAGAGGGTGCGCCGCCTGGCAAGGGGCAGCGCGTGGTGCCAGGCTCCATGCGTCTGAACGGCGAGCCTATTGCCATGGACAAGTCTTACCGCGTAACGGTAAACAGCTTTATGGCCAGTGGCGGCGATGCCTTGAGTGTGTTCAAGCAGGGCCGCAATGTGCAGGAGGGCGAAAACGATTTGGTGGTTGCCAAACTGTATTTTCGCCTCAAGGGCATTTTGCAGGCGCCGCAGATGGGGCGCATCCAGCGGCTGAACTGATTCCTAAATATGCATGGCGGCAACGCCGCCTATCACCAAGCCCACGCCTCCGGCGCCAAACATGGCGTATTCCAGCCACTTCTTTTTTGTCAGCAGCGCGATAGCTGCCAGCGCAATGGCTACCTGAAGCACGGTGGTGGCTTGTGCCCAGCGGTGGTGCTGGTGCATTTGCTCATCGCTCTGGTGGTCCCATTCGGTGGCTTCGTTCTCCAGCTTTTCAGCCACCAGTTTGATGTCGCCCTTTTCTTTTTCGTAGCGTTCTACCTTGGCCTGGTAGGTCGGTTGTTTGGCCTCTGGTGCCAGATCGCGCGCCAGTTCGGCCAGTGCCTGCTTGGTGCTCTTGGCCTGGTAAAAGTTCCACTGGTTTGAGGCTTCAGTTTTCTTGATCGCCGCATTGTTTTTGTACAACCCGGCATTGGCCTGGGTGGCACCACCCATGTACGAAAAGATGGCGCCCACCGTTGCGATGATGGCTGTAAACATGGCGATCTGGTTGATCATTCCGCCACTACCGTGGCCGCCTTGCTGGGCGTGCTCCAACTCGTGGTCATGCGGGCCGTGTACGTGAAATCCATCTTCAGACATTGTTCAAACTCCTGTTCGGGTTAAAGTAATAAAGCGGTAGCGCAGCCCGTTAGCTGCGGTGTGTTCTTCGCGGGTGGTCTCTTGCCAATCCGGACCCAAGTTGGGGGCAAAAGCGTCGCCTTCAAGCACAGTATCTATCTCGGTTATGACAGCGGTATGTGCCAGTGGTTCTGACAATGCATAAAGTTGAGCGCCGCCAATCACCCACACGTTTTCTGCGTCACCGCACAAGGCCATGGCGCTTTCCAGCGAATCGGCCCGCAGTGCACCACTGCTTTGCCAATCCGGCTGGCGGGTGACCACGACATTCGCGCGGCCAGGCAGCGGGCGGAATTTCGGCGGCAGCGAGTCCCAGGTCTTGCGGCCCATGATCACAGGGCAACCGAGCGTGTTGCGCTTGAAATGTGCCAGGTCTTCCGGCAGATGCCAGGGCAGGCCGCCGTCCTTGCCGATCACGCCGTTGCGGCTGCGCGCAAAAATCAGGTGCAACTTCATTGCGATAACCCCGAATTCTGAGCGGCAGAGCACTCTGCTCCGTGTCCCCCGCCCGCTACGCGGGCTCCTCCTTGACCTGCGCAGAGCGCTCTGCCGCTCAGACTTCTGGCGCGCATCACACGGCCACCGGTGCTTTGATGGCCGGGTGGCTTTGGTATTCCAGTACCTCGAAATCTTCAAACGCGTAGTCGAAGATGGAGGCCGGTTTGCGCTTGATGTGCAAGGTCGGGTAGGGGTAGGGTGCGCGGCTGAGTTGTTCTTCTACCTGCTCAAAGTGGTTGCTGTAGATGTGGCAGTCGCCACCGGTCCAGATGAAGTCGCCCACCTTCAGATTGCATTGCTGGGCCAACATGTGGGTCAGCAGCGCATAGCTGGCAATGTTGAATGGCACGCCCAGAAAGATGTCGGCACTGCGCTGGTACAGCTGGCAACTCAAGCGGCCCTTGCCACCTGGCTCAGTGGCCGGTGCGACGTAGAACTGGAAGAAGGCATGGCACGGCATCAGCGCCATCTTCGACAGGTCGGCCACATTCCAGGCACTGACAATCATGCGGCGCGAATCGGGGTTGGTCTTGAGCGTGTTCACCAACTCGGTAATCTGATCGATATGGCCGCCGTCCGGTGTGGGCCAACTCCGCCATTGCACGCCGTACACCGGGCCCAGGTCTCCATCCGGCTTGGCCCATTCGTCCCAGATGCTCACCCCCCGCTCTTTGAGCCAGTGGTTGCTGCTAGACCCGGTCAGGAACCAAAGTAGCTCCTGGATGATGGAGCGCAGGTGAACCTTCTTGGTGGTCACCAGCGGAAAGCCTTCGTTCAGATCAAAGCGCATCTGGTAGCCAAAGGCGCTACGCGTGCCGGTGCCGGTACGGTCGGCCTTGTTTACGCCGGTGCTGTACACATGGCGCATGAAATCTTCGTACTGAGAGCGCACGGGGCGCGTTGCTTGCGAACTGGTCATGGCAATGGTACGGGCAGTATGTGAAAAATTTATTTCCCTATTGTCGCCGCAGCGGCAGGGGTCTGGACGGCAGAGCGATGTGCGCAGGTAAAGGAGGAGACCGCGCAGCGGGCGGGGGACACGGAGCAGATCGCTCTGCCGTCCAGACCCTTCAGAGCTTTAGTACGCGGCCGGGATTCATCAGGTTTTGTGGGTCCAGCGCTTGTTTGATGGCGCGCATCATACCTAGGGCTACGGGTGATTTGTGCTCGGCCAGTTTCTCGCGCTTCAGGCTACCAATGCCGTGTTCAGCCGAGATCGATCCGTTATACCGGTCCACCTGGGCATAGACCAGTGCGTTCATGGGCTTTTCCTGATCTCGCAAAAAGGCCTCGGCATCGGCGCCCTCCGGGGCCTGCACGTTGTAGTGCAGATTGCCATCGCCCAGGTGGCCATAGTTCACCATGCGCGCACCGGGGAAGGCTTTTTGTATGGCAGCGTCGGTCTCGCGCACAAAGTCCGGGATGCGGGATACCGCAATCGAGATGTCGTGCTTGATGTTCAGGCCTTCCTGGGCCTGGGCCAGCGGAATGCTTTCGCGGATATGCCAGAGCGCGCGGGCCTGTGTAATATTCCCGGCCACCACCGCATCCAGCACGCAGCCGCTTTGCAGGGCTTCTTCCAGCAGGCTTTCCAGCAAGGTGCGGGCGTGGGTTTCAGAGTCGTGGTCGGACACTTCGAGCACCACGCAAAACGGATCATCGCTGGCAAACGGCACATTCAACTGTGGGAAGTGCTTGCGCACCAATCGCAGGGCAAAAGCACTCATGACTTCGAAGCCGGTCAGCCCCGCGCTCAAGTGCTGATGCGCCAGTCCCAACAGCGTTACGGCGGCGTCCAGCGAGGGCACCGACGCGAAGGCGGTCATCATGGCTTTGGGCATGGGGAACAGCTTCATGGTGGCTGCGGTGATCACCCCCAGCGTGCCTTCTGAGCCAATGAATAGATGGCGCAGGTCGTAACCGGTGTTGTCTTTTCGCAGGCCCGACAAGCCGTTCCAGACTTCACCTGCCGCGCTCACCACTTCCAGGCCCAGACACAACTCGCGGGTATTGCCATAGCGCACCACTTGTGTGCCGCCGGCGTTGGTGCCCAGATTGCCACCGACCGTGCAACTGCCTTCAGACGCCATGCTCAAGGGGTACAAAAATCCTGCTGCCTCGCACGCTTCTTGCAGAGCTTGCAGCACACAACCCGCTTCCACGGTGACGGTCAGGTTGGCTGCATCCAACTGGCGGATGCGGTTCATGCGTGTCAGACTTAGCAAGACCTGATTACCGCTGGTGTCTGGTGTGGAGCCGACCACCATGCCGGTGTTACCGCCTTGCGGCACCAGGCTGATCTGAGCGGCTGCGCAGGCTTGCACTACCCGCGCGACTTCGTCTGTGTTACCTGGGCGCACAACGGCCAGTGCCCGCCCGTGCTCGCGCTTGCGCCAGTCGCGCTCCCAGGCGCTCAGGTCGCCTTCGGTCAGTACGTTGGTCGCGCCGACGATGGTCCGCAGGGACTGCAAAAATTCAGGGTGCTTGTTTTGGGACATGGAGTCGGGGCAAGCCGGTCGGCTGGCGATTCAGGAAGCAGTTGCTGACGTGGCGGGTGTTGCGCCTGCAGATGCTGCAACGCTGCGCTGGCGAACGCGAACATGCAGCAGGCAGGCACCAAAAAGGCTCAAACACAGCACTACCTCCAGTAGTGCCAAGTAGTTGCCGGGTGCACGGTCGCCCCAGCCGCGCACGACGCCCTCAATAAAGTACAGCCACACCACCAGACTGACCCAGCGGTAGGTATACATCTTGTTCTTCAGCAGCCCGGCAATCGGCAGGCACAGGGGCAAGACCTTCAAGGCCAGCCAGGAGCCGCCGGGACGCAGGGGACTTAGCCACAACTCCCAGGTCAAGCCTAGAACGATTAGGGCAACCAGGCTGCCCACTGCCAGCCAGCGGCTGAGTTGGACGTAGGGAGGGGTGGGGGAAGAGGGGGCGGGAGAGGCAATGTACATGTCAGTGGCATCATAGCGGGATGAGAGCTATCGATCGTTTCCGGATTTGGCTTGCCGATGTGGCCAGCGTGCGCTGGCTGGACGCCGCCCATACCCTGCGTGAGCGCTTCCGGGAGGACCGTCTCGGCCTCACCGCAAGTAGCCTGACCTTCACCACGACTATTGCCCTGGTTCCGTTGATTACTGTGGCGCTGGCGGTGTTCACCGCCTTCCCGATGTTTGCCAAGTTTCAGGACGTGCTGCAGAAGTGGCTGGTAGAGAGTCTGGTGCCTGACAACATTGCGCGCCAGGTGCTGGGGTATCTGAACCAGTTTGCCGGCAAGGCCAGCAAACTCGGTGTGGCCGGTCTGGCGGTTTTGCTGGGCAGCGCACTGGCCCTCATTTTCACGATCGACCGCACACTCAACAGCATTTGGCGGGTGCGCGCGCGCCGCCCCTTTGGTCAGCGTGTGCTGATCTACTGGGCTGCCATCACGCTGGGGCCGTTGGTTTTAGGTGCGTCCCTAAGCATGACTTCCTATGCCCTGTCTGCCTCGAAAGGTGTGGTGGGTGCAATGCCCGGCGGGGTCAGTCTGTTGCTGGACATATTGCAATTTTTGCTGGTGGCCGGCGGTATGGCGGCGATGTTTCACTATGTGCCCAACACCTTTGTACGCTGGGGCCATGCCTGGATGGGAGGCCTCTTTGTTTCGGCATGTATGGAGGTGGCCAAGAAACTGCTGGCCATGTACCTGAGCCAGATGCCAACCTACTCGGCGGTGTATGGTGCCTTTGCGACCTTGCCGATATTGCTGGTCTGGATTTATATGGCCTGGGTCATCGTGCTGCTGGGGGCCGCATTGACCGCTTATGTGCCCAGCCTGATCGCCGGCATTCCACGTCGACGCAGTGGCATCGGCTGGCAGTTTCAGTTGGCGCTGGAAGTGCTGCGTGAGCTTGATCAGGCCACCCTGCTGCCTGAAAAAGGCAGGACTATGGCCCAACTTTGCACCACGCTTTTGATTGACGCGCAACGGGTGGAGCCGGTGGTGGAGGCCTTGACGGGAATCGACTGGATTGGTCAGCTCAATGAGGCTGATGTCTACGGCGCAGAGGCCCGATTCGTGCTACTCGCCCAACCCGATCACGTCACCCTGGAGCCCTTGATGCAGAGCCTCCTGCTCCCGCGAAGTCCGGCGACCGAGAAGCTCTGGAGCCACGCACACTGGCCAACCATTACCCTGCGCGCTGTGCTGTGAGGATTACAAAAATTTACAAAGTTGGATGAGAAAAGATGGTCGAATGTAAAGGGAATTTTTCAAACATACACACATAGGAGAGGCGAACGATGACTGCTTTGGCATTAACCACTTTTCGGTTTGACCCGCAGACCTGCATTCCTCAAGCGCAGCCAAAATTCAAGAGCGCCGTCACCCCGGAATCATCGGCATTGGACGTTATGACAGACCTTGCCGTTATCAAAGCAGAAACGATAGCTCCCGAAATAACGCTTCCCGAAGCGGAGAAGGTCATGATTAACCGGGGGGTGCGAGCACTCTTTGTGACGTCAAACTTCCCATGTATCGATGGCTTGGTAACTGTCGCTGACATTCTGGGCGAAAAGCCGATGAAACTGGTTAACGAGCGGCATTTGAAATTCCAGAATTTGACGGTGCTGGACGTGATGACGGATTTGTCAAACCTCGACGTTGTGGATTACGACGAGGTTAAGAACGCGACGGTTGCCAGTCTGATAGCAACTTTTGCCAAGCTCAAATGCACCCACATTCTCGTAGTGCAGGCCGCAAAGATTCAAGGGCCCGCGCGAATCCGTGGCGTGATTTCACAGACCCAGCTTGAACGCCAGTTGTCCAGCAAAGCCACGAGTTGGTGAACCTCGTAACTGAGCTATGACGGCTTCAAGAAATCGACCAACGCCTTGAGCATGGCCTCGGGCGTCTCGGTCATCTGGTGGTGACCACCCGGCAGCATCACCACCTTTGCGTTCTTGGCCTTGGCAATCAGGCTCTTGGCAGCCTTGGGTGGTGTCATCTGGTCCAAATCACCCAGCACAAACAAGACCGGGCAGGTCACCAGTTCCATCGCAGCCTCACCATTGCGGTAGCTGTCGCAGGCCACAAAGCCGGTGTGAAACAGATTGACCTCTTTGTTGCTGGCCAGTACATGTTTGCCTAGTGCCGTGGAGGCACCAAAAATCCAGGTGCCTGGGCCGAGTGCGGAGGGCGGTGGTGCCAGTGTGGAGCGTGAAAACACATTCACCATCTCCAGCGCTTTCATTGGGTCGTTTAGCGAGGCCTCAATCAAAACGGGCGACACCTGCATTGGGTAGGCACAGCCGACCAGCACCAACTGCGTGATGCGTTCAGGTGCACGGGCTGCGGCTTCCAGCGCCACCAGTGAGCCAAAACTATGACCCACCAAAACGGCCTTGGCGGCACCGGCTGCGTCTAGCAAAGCCAGCACCCAATCAGCTGCTTCTTGCACGGTAGTGGCCGGCGCGCCGCTGCTGCGGCAATGGCCCGGCAAGTCCAGTGCCAGCACATTCCAGCCGTGGTTGGCGAGGTAGCGGCTTTGCAATATCCAGACGCTGTGGTCGTTCAGCACGCCATGAATCATTACAACGGTGGGCTTGGTCGCATCAAAGGCTTTGCCGCCGGTGTAGCAGTAGAGAGAGGCGTTGTTGACGGTGATCTTCATATCAGGCTCCGGCTTTCTCAGCTGCGCGTAGTGCGCGTTTCAGGTCATCCAGCAGGTCGTCTGCCTCTTCCAAGCCGATGGAGAGGCGAATCGTGCCCTGGCTGATGCCACCCTTGGCCAGCGCTTCATCATCCATGCGGAAGTGGGTGGTGCTGGCCGGGTGAATCACCAGGCTGCGGCAGTCGCCGACGTTGGCCAAATGGCTGAACACCTTGAGCGCTTCCACAAAAGCCTTGCCCTGGGCGCGGCTGCCCTTGATGTCAAAGCTGAATACCGAGCCGGCACCGCGTGGCAATAGTTTTTTCGCCAAGGCGTGGTCCGGGTGGCTCTCCAGCATGGGGTGGCCTACGCGTGAGACCAAAGGGTGCTTGGAGAGAAATTCCACCACGCGCTGTGTGTTGCGCATATGGCGTTCCATGCGCAGTGACAGGGTCTCGATCCCTTGCAGAATTAGCCAGGCCGAATGTGGGCTCAGGCAGGCGCCAAAGTCCCGCAAACCTTCTCGCCGTGCGCGCAACAAAAAGGCGCCGACAGTGGCTTCTTCGGTGAACACCATGTTGTGAAAGCCTTCGTAGGGTGCGCTGAGTTCCGGAAATTTGCCGGAAGCATCCCAGTCAAAGCTGCCGCCATCCACCACCAAGCCGCCAATCACCGTGCCGTGGCCGCTCAAAAATTTGGTGGCCGAGTGGTAGACCAGATCGGCCCCTTGGGTAAAGGGCTTGACCAGCCAGGGCGAAGTCAGCGTGGAGTCCACCAGCAGCGGCACGCCATTCGCATGGGCGATGGCGGACACCTCGGGCGTATTCAGCACATCCAGGCCGGGGTTGCCCACGGTTTCTCCAAAGAAAAGTTTGGTGTTGGGCCTAACTGCAGCGCGCCAGCCATCCAGATCGCCCGGCTTGACAAAGGTGGTCTCAATACCAAAGCGGCGCAGGGTGTAGTGCAGCAGGTTTTGCGAGCCACCGTACAGCGCGGTTGACGCAACGATGTGGCTGCCAGCGCCCATCAGCGTGGCAATGGACAGGTGCAGTGCGGCCTGGCCACTGGCTACTGAAATTGCGCCCACGCCGCCCTCGAGCGCGGAAATGCGCTGCTCCAGCACCGCGTTGGTCGGGTTGCTGATGCGCGAATACACATGACCCGCGCGTTCCAGATTAAAGAGCGAGGCAGCATGGTCGCTGGACTCGAAAACGAAAGACGTGGTGAGGTGAATCGGTACCGCGCGGGCGCCGGTGGCGTCCGGTGTGGCGCCTGCATGCAGGGCAAGCGTATCGAATCCGGGGTCGGCGTAACCTGCCATGTTTGTCTCCACCTAGAAGTGTTCGTGAATTGGGTTGTAACGGGCACATTGTGGGCTATATTTACGATCCGGATTCCCAATACGAGACACTAGGAAACACCATGCATGTAAGCGATATCCTGCGCGTCAAAGGTGGCACGCTTTTCACCGCCCATCCCGAAGAACCGCTGTCCAGTGCGCTGGACCTGATGGCAGAAAAAGACATCGGTTCGTTGGTCGTGATGGAGCACGGCGAACTGGTCGGCATGCTGACTTTTCGTGAAGTTATTCAGACGTTGGTGAAGAACGGCGGCAGCGTTGGTAACACCACGGTGCGAGCGTCCATGGAAGCCGCGCCCCTCACCTGCACCATGGAAACCGATATGGACGAGGTGCGCCGCATGATGCTGGACCGCCACGCCCGCTACATGCCGGTGATGGACAACCGCATGCTCATGGGCGTGATCAGCTTTTTCGACGTGGCCCGCGCAGTGGTGGACAGCCAGAACTTTGAGAACCAGATGCTCAAGGCCTACATTCGCGACTGGCCCGAAGGCGAATCTCCAGCGTCTGATTAAGCTGCCGTAGCCGAAAGCGTAAGCCGCCTCTGGGATAATCCCGACATGAGCGGCAATACTTTCGGACATTTATTCGCAGTCACCAACTTTGGTGAATCCCACGGCCCGGCCATTGGCTGCGTGATTGACGGCTGCCCCCCCGGCATGGAATTGAGCGAAGCCGACATCCAGATCGATCTGGACCGTCGCCGCCCCGGTACCAGTCGCCACGTCACCCAGCGTAACGAGCCCGATGCGGTGCAAATCCTGAGCGGCGTGTATCAGGGCAAGACCACGGGCACACCGATTGCGCTCTTGATCCAGAACACCGATCAACGCAGCAAAGACTACGGCAACATTCTGGAAACCTTCAGACCCGGTCACGCCGATTACAGCTATTTCCAGAAGTACGGCATTCGCGACCCCCGTGGTGGTGGCCGCAGCAGCGCGCGCATGACGGCACCCATGGTGGCGGCCGGTGCGGTGGCCAAGAAGTGGTTGAAAGAAAAATACGGCACCGAATTTCGCGGCTGTATGACGCAAGTAGGCGATCTGCCAATCGCCTTTGAATCATGGGACCACGTGCCCCACAACCCGTTTTTCGCGCCCGTTGCAGACGTGGCGGCTCTCGAAGATTACATGGATGCTTTGCGCAAGGCGGGCGACTCGTGTGGTGCACGCATTCGCGTTTCGGCATCCAATGTGCCCGTCGGTTTGGGTGAGCCCTTATTCGACAAGATGGATGCCGACATTGCCTACGCCATGATGGGGATCAATGCAGTCAAGGGCGTAGAAATAGGCGCGGGATTTGCCAGTGTGTCGCAACGTGGCACCACGCATGGTGATTCACTGACACCTGCCGGCTTTGCCAGCAACAACGCCGGTGGCGTGTTGGGCGGCATCAGCACGGGGCAGGATCTGGAGGTGAGCATTGCCATCAAGCCCACCAGTTCCATCATCACGCCACGCGATTCAATTGACTCGGCCGGCAACCCCACTCAGGTGGTTACCAAGGGGCGCCACGACCCTTGCGTGGGCATTCGTGCCACACCGATTGCCGAGGCCATGCTAGCCCTGGTGGTGATGGATCACGCCCTGCGTCATCGCGCCCAGTGTGGCGATGTTCAGGTCAGTTTGAAGCCTATCCCCGGAAGTATTTGAGGTAGTTTCCCGGCCTAGCGTTTGGGGCGTAAGGGCGAATCACCCGCGATTCCCCAGCCTGTTGAGCCGTCGCCGCTGCCTGCGCCGGTGCCCAGTGCGGGCAATGCATTTTCCTGTTCCTTATCGACATACCAGAGCGCCAGACCTGTCCCGCCCACGAGGATGACAAAGCCTATGGCCAGCTTGAGCACTGTGACCCAGAGTCTGGGTTCGTCTTCATTCTTCGCCATCTAAAACTCCCGAAAAATACGTTCGCCTGTGGGTGGATATTTTCTTACTTGCAGAAGGCCCGTGCCAAGCAAGCTTGCAATAATTCCACAATAAGAATACTAAAAAGACACCAGTAGGTATAAATCCTAGGTATGCAGTGAAATTTAGTACTACAACATTCGGTACCAGTATCAATTGTGCATCAGCGAGTCGGTATCTTCCGTCTGTCAGTGCTGGCTGCTGATACGCATTGAACAAAGCATCTCACTTAAACACTCTGGAGACGAAGACATGAAACTCAAAACCCGCGTTGCATTGGCTGCAAGCCTGGTGGTATCGCTGTGCGGCCTGTCGGCCTCGGCAACCGAACTGGTGATCGCCACCGTGAACAACGGCCACATGATAGAGATGGCAAAGCTCAGCAAGAACTTTGAGCAAGCCAATCCCGACATCAAACTGAAATGGGTCACGCTGGAAGAAGGCGTTCTGCGCCAGCGCGTTACCACCGACATCGCCACCAAGGGCGGACAGTTCGATGTGATGACCATCGGCATGTACGAAACCCCGATCTGGGGCAAAAAGGGCTGGCTGAAAGAATTGAAGGGCGATGCCGCCTATGACGCGGATGACATTCTGCCCGCCATGAAGAACGGTCTGTCGGTTGACGGCAAGATGTTCGCGGCTCCCTTCTACGGCGAAAGCTCCATGCTGATGTACCGCAAGGACCTGACTGACAAGGCTGGCGTCAAGTTTGAAGGCCGCCCCACCTGGGACCAGGTGCGTGATGCTGCCTCCAAGATTCATGACCCGAAGAACGGCGTGTACGGCATCTGCCTGCGCGGCAAACCGGGCTGGGGTGACAACATGGCTTTCCTGTCCACCATGGCCAACAGCTTTGGCGCCCAGTGGTTTGACATGAAGTGGAAGCCACAACTCGAATCCAAGCCATGGAAAGATGCAGTCACGTTCTATGTCGATCTGCTGACCAAATACGGCCCTCCCGGCTCTTCGGCTAACAGCTTCAACGAAATTCTGGCCCTGTACAACGAAGGCAAGTGCGGCATGTGGATTGATGCCACCATCGCAGCCTCGTTCATCACCGACCCCAAGCAGTCCAAAGTGGCTGACAAGGTGGCGTTTGCCCAAGGCCCGTACAGCGTGACGGAAAAGGGTGCCAACTGGTTGTGGGCTTGGGCATTGGCCATTCCGGCTGGCACCAAGAACGCGGACGCCGCTCAGAAGTTCGTGACCTGGGCAACCTCCAAGGAATACATCCAACTGGTTGCCAAGACCAACGGCTGGGCCCACGTGCCAACCGGTACGCGCAAGTCCACTTACGCCAATCCTGAGTTCCAGAAGGCTGCGGTGTTTGCTGCTGCTGAAAAGGCCGCTATTGACTCGGCTAACCCCAACGACAGCACCTTGCCCAAGTCTCCGTATGTAGGCGTGCAGTTCGCAGCTATCCCTGAGTTCCAGGCGATTGGTATTGCAGTCGGTCAGCAGATGAGCGCGGCTCTGGCTGGTAAGACAACCGTGGACAAGGCCCTGAAGGCCTCTCAAGTCGCAGCGGAACGCGAAATGAAGAAGGGCGGCTACTACAAGTAACGTCCGCCTGGCTACTGCGCGGCCCGATCTGAGGCCCGTGGTGCTCGCCGCACGAGAGTGCGGCTGTGCGCCTCGGACCTCACCTCGGACCGCTCGCTACGCCATTCGAACGCTACTTGGAGACCGTCTACAACGCGCCTTTTCTCTTTACTCAATTCCATCCCATGAAGAAACTCTTGCCGCGGCTTTTGCTCGCACCGGCTGTGCTGAGCCTGCTGATGTGGATGATCGTCCCGCTGGTGATGACGATTTATTTTTCCGTCATCCGCTACAACTTGATGCAGCCCGAAGTGACCGGTTTTGCCGGGCTGGAAAATTTTGAATACTTTCTGACCGACCCCTCCTTCTCGGTTGCGGTGGTCAACACACTCTTGCTTTTGGGTAGCGTGATCGTGATCACGGTGCTATTCGGCATTGGCATTGCATTGCTGATCGACAACCCGTTTCCCGGCCGCGGTGTGGTTCGACTGTTGTTGATCTCGCCCTTTTTCGTCATGCCCACGGTCAATGCGTTGCTGTGGAAGCACATGATGATGAACCCGATTTACGGGGTGCTGGCGCAGGTATGGATGTTCTTTGGCGCCACGCCTATCGACTGGTTGACCGACTTCCCGCTGGGCTCGGTAATCATCATGGTGGCCTGGCAGTGGTTGCCGTTTGCCACGCTAATCTTCATGACCGCACTGCAAAGCATGAACCGTGAGCAGCTCGAAGCTGCGCGCATGGACGGTGCCACTTATTTGCAGCAGCTGCGCTACCTCTACATTCCCCATTTGGGCCGCTCAGTGGCCGTGGTGGTGATGATCGAGATGATCTTTTTGCTCAGCGTCTTTGCCGAGATTTACACCACCACCGGTGGTGGTCCGGGCGACGCAAGTACCAATGTGGCTTTCTTGATTTTCAAGCAGGCGTTGCTGAACTTTGATGCCGGTGTGGCTTCTGCCGGTGCGCTTTTTGCAGTGGTGTTGGCCAACATTGCGGCGGCCTTCCTGATTCGCATGGTCGGCAAGAACCTGGACAAATAACGCTATGGCAAAACTTACTTCCAAGCGCTCCAAATTTCCCCCTGCGCTGATAGCGCGCAGCTTAGCGGCCTGGGCCGTCACGCTGGTGTTGTTCTTCCCGCTGGGTTGGTTGATGCTCACCGCGTTCAAGACCGAGTTGCAAGCGATCTCGGTTCCGCCACTGCTGATCTTCACGCCCACGCTGGAAAACTTTAGCATCGTGCAGGAACGCAGCGATTACATGCTGTACGCGCAAAACTCCTTCATCACCAGTGTGGCTTCCACCATTCTGGGCCTGATGCTGGCTTACCCTGCCGCCTACGCTATGGCCTTCTTTAAGGGCCGGCACACCAAAGACATCCTGATGTGGATGCTGTCCACCAAGATGATGCCGGCTGTGGGGGCGCTGGTTCCCGTCTACGTGATGGCGCAAAGCACCGGACTGCTGGACTCGCGCACGGCGCTGATAGTCGTGTTCACCTTGTCGAATCTACCCATCATGGTGTGGATGCTCTATTCCTACCTGAAGGAAATTCCAAACGAAATTCTGGAGGCCTCGCGCATGGATGGTGCAACCCTGTGGCAGGAGTTCCGTCTGGTGCTGCTGCCTCTAACGCTGGGCGGCTTGGCTTCTACCGGTTTGCTGTGCCTGGTCCTGTCCTGGAACGAGGCCTTTTGGTCCCTCAATTTGAGTGCGGCCAAGGCGGGCACGCTGGCCACACTGATCGCCAGTTACTCCAGTCCTGAAGGCCTGTTCTGGGCCAAGCTGTCGGCCGCTTCGCTGATGGCGATTGCACCCATCGTGGTGTTCGGCTGGTTTAGCCAAAAGCAACTCGTCCAAGGCCTGACATTCGGTGCCGTTAAATGATGAACACCCCCCGGCTTGCCCACTGCGTGTGGCCTCTTTCCCCCTTGCAGGGGGCGGCGCCAGCGGCCCGGCGTAGCCGGTTCCGCGGCACCCCTGGCTTGGGTGCTTGGTACTCAACGGTTTTCATACATAACAATATTTAGGAGCAATCCAATGGCATACCTTCAACTGCAAGGCATTGAAAAGGAGTTCGGCAATGTGCGCGTCATTCGCGGCATTGACCTGGAAATCAAACAGGGCGAGTTCGTCGTGTTTGTTGGCCCTTCCGGATGCGGCAAGTCGACGTTGTTGCGTCTGATTGCGGGGCTTGAAGAAACCAGCGCCGGCACCCTAATGCTCGATGGCCAAGACATCACCGAACTACCTTCCAGCAAACGCGACCTGGCCATGGTGTTCCAGAGCTACGCGCTGTATCCGCACATGAGCGTGTTCGAGAACATGAGCTTTGCGCTCAAGTTGGCCAAGGTGGATGAGGCGGTCATTCAAGATAAGGTCGGGCGTGCTGCCAAGATCCTGAACCTGACCGATTACCTGCAGCGCACACCCAAAGAACTGTCGGGAGGCCAGCGCCAGCGCGTGGCCATCGGGCGCGCCATCGTGCGCGCGCCCAAGGTGTTCCTGTTTGACGAGCCGCTGTCTAACCTGGACGCTGCGCTGCGTGGCCAGACCCGTATCGAGATTGCCAAGTTGCACCGTGACTTGGGCGCGACCACGATTTATGTGACGCACGATCAGGTCGAGGCCATGACCCTGGCCGATCGCGTAGTGGTGTTGCGCGATGGCAAGATTGAGCAGGTGGGCACGCCGCTGGAACTGTACGACCGGCCTGCCAACCAGTTTGTTGCCCAGTTCATCGGCACGCCGCAAATGAATATCGTGGCCGCAAAAGACTTACAGGCCCTGGTGAAAAGCACGGGCATGCCTGTGCAACCGGATGGCTTTATTGGCATGCGCCCGGAGAACATCAGCCTGTGCGCAGTCGGTCAGGGTATGTTGACCGGCAAGGTCGAGTTGGTCGAGGCATTGGGTGCCGAGACACTTATTTATGTATCTTCTGAGGGTGGTGTGCAACTCGTGGCACGCCAGATCGAGCGGACCGAGTTGACTGTAGGCAGCGCAGTCGGCCTGCATGTGGATGTGGATGCCGCACACCTGTTCGATGCGGCCGGACACATCACCCGCACGGGCGCCGCCCGTGAAACGCTGGTTCATTAGCCATGTCAAACACTCCCAAACCTTTTCTGATGCTCCACTTGGGGCTGGGATCTTTTCACCGTGCGCACCAAGCGCTTTACCTGCACCAACTGCAACAAAGCGGGGACACCCGTTGGGCGTTAGCCGGGGGCAATATTCGCCCCGATATGGCCGAAACCATTGATTCGCTGATTGCGCAAAATGGCGCCTACACACTGGAAACTGTGACACCGCAGGGTGAGCGCACGTACACGCGCATCACTTCCATTCAAACCGTGATGCGGCATGACCCGATGCTGTCCGGGTTGATCCGTTTGGGCGCGGATGCCTTTACCCGCATCATCTCGTTTACCGTGACAGAAGCCGGTTATTACCTGGATGCCAAAGATCGTCTCGACCTGAACTTCGCCGACCTGAAGGCAGACTTGGCTGCGGTAAAAAATGGCCGGGTGGGGAGTACGATTTACGGTGCGCTGACCGCCATTTTGCGTGCCCGCATGAAGGCCCAAGCCGGTGCGGTCACGCTGCTGAATTGCGACAACCTGCGCCATAACGGCGATCGTTCACGCAGCGGACTGCTGCAGTTTTTGGAACTTACGGGTGATGCGGAATTGCTGGTCTGGGTAAAGGAAAACACCAGCAGCCCCAATGCCATGGTCGATCGCATCACGCCGCGTCCTACCCCCGCAGTCGCTGAGCGCGTGCTTGCGGCCACCGGGTTTGAGGATGCAACTGCCCTGATGGGTGAGAGCTTTATCCAGTGGGTGATTGAAGACAATTTCATCGCCGGTCGCCCCGCCTGGGAAGCGGTGGGTGTGGAAATGGTGAGCTCGGTGCAGGCCTATGAAGAAGCCAAGATTCGTCTGCTCAATGCCACGCACAGTTGCATCGCCTGGGCTGGCACGTTGGTGGGCTATACCTATATCCATGAAGGCACGCACGACGCGGCTATTCGCAAATTTGCTTACGACTACGTCACCGACGACGTCATCCCGGTGCTGGACACGCCAGAGCACCCGTGCCCCATTAACCTGGCAAATTACCGCGATGTGGTGCTGGACCGCTTTGGTAACCCAGCGATTGCCGACACCAACCAGCGCGTGGCCATGGATGGTTTTTCCAAGATACCCGGATTTATCGCGCCCACCTTCCGCGAGCGCCTGGCACGCAATGAAGGCATAGCCAGCGTGGCTATGTTGCCGGCTTTGTTTTTGGCCTATCTGCAACGCTGGCATGCGGGAAAAATTAACTACGAATACCAGGATCAGGCGATGGACCCGGCAGTGGCTCACGCCATCTGTGAGTCTGCCGACCCGGTTGCGGCCTTCTGCGCCGACTTGCCGCTTTGGGGCAACCTGGCGAATGACGCGCGGTTGGTGACGGCCATGCGTGCTGCCTTTGCTCGCGTTCAACAATTTATGAAAAGGTAAGCACAATGACACAACGTTTAAGTGGAAAACACGCGGTACTGACAGGCGCTGCTGGTGGCATCGGTTTGGCAGTTGCAACGGCCTATTTGCGCGAAGGTGCGAAGTGCACCGTTGCTGATATTGGCAAAAACCCCACGCCAGAACTGGCGGCCGTTATGGCAGCCCATCCGGATGCACTGTTGTATGTGCCCACGGACGTCACGCAGTTGCCCCAGATTGACGCGCTGATTGCTGCAGCCCAGGCGCGCTTTGGTGCCATCACCACGCTCTACAACAACGCTGCCATTTTTGATATGGCGCCGCTGTTGGAAAGTGGCGAAGCCATGTACGACAAGATTTTTGCCGTGAACGTGAAGGGCGCCTTCTTTGTGTTGCAAAAGGTGCTGGCGCATATGGTTGCGCACCAAGTGCAGGGCGGTTCCGTCATCAATATGGCGTCGCAAGCAGGGCGCCGTGGCGAGGCGCTGGTGTCGCATTACTGTGCCAGCAAGGCAGCCATCATCAGCTACACGCAAAGCGCTGCGCTGGCCATGGCACCACACAAGATTCGCGTCAACGGCATTGCCCCCGGCGTGATTGCGACACCCATGTGGGCCAACGTGGATGCCTTGTTTGCCAAATACGAAAATCTGCCCATCGGCGAAAAGAAGAAACGCGTGGGTGAGGCCGTGCCCCTGGGCTACATGGGTGACCCGACCGATATCTGCGGTGCGGCGGTTTTCCTGGCCAGCGATGAGGCCTCTTACATCACCGCTCAAACCCTGAACGTGGATGGTGGCAACGTGATGTCATAGACTGGCGTCGAAAAAACGCCACGCACCATGTCCACTAAACCACGCCAGCTCAAACCCGAACTCGAGCACGACTACAGCCGCTCGCCTGAACTGGGCTATGAGCGGCCGGAAGAGGTGGGCATTATTCGCTGCCTGTCACATGGCTTTCCGACGCCATTGGCGCGCTGGCACTACCACGACGAATACGAGTTGCACCTGATCACATCGACCTCTGGCAAGGCGTTTGTGGGCGACTGGATTGGGCAATTTCAGCCGGGTCACTTGGTGCTGACAGGCCCACGCCTGCCGCATAACTGGGTCAGCATGGATTTGCCCGAGGGGGGGGTGGCCGAGCGGGATCGGGTCATCCAGTTTCCGCATGCGCCCATGGAGGAGGCCAGTCGCTATATTCCGGAAATGCGCGCCGTGCTGCCACTGTTGGAGCGGGCAAAGCATGGCATTGAATTCTTTGAATTGTTTTCGCAGGCCATGGAGCACTGGCAGCACGTAAAGTCTTCCCAGGGGCTGGCACGCTTCGGCGCATTTTGCGAATTTTTGAACGAATTGGCGCAGTGCAAGGACTACCGATTGCTGTCCAACGCCCAGATTCAAAGCGTGGACAACGATGCGCAGTTGGACCAGATCAATGCGATATTGAGCCGCATTACCGACCAACTTGCCGAACCGCTTTCAGCCGCTGCCCTGGCCGAAGAACTGGGCATGAACGAGAGCCGTTTTTCGCGCTTTTTTCGCCGTGCCACGGGTAATACTTTTACCGACTTTGTGAACCATGTGCGCATCAATCGCGCCTGCCAGTTTCTGATGGAGTCAGACCGGCAGATCACCAGCATTGCCTATGACGTCGGCTTTAACAACATCGCTAACTTCAATCGCCGCTTTCTGGACATCAAGGGCATGACTCCGCGCGAGTTTCGCCGTCAAGTTTCAAAACGTTTCGGCGTCACCACAAACTAAAGCGACGTCCCAACTGCAAAAAGATATTGCGGTTGCCCCCGCTGCCTGAGGCAGCGCCAAAGAAGATGTTGCCGACCTTGCTGTCCAAGCCGATGAAGGCGGTACCGCTGTATTTCTCTGAATAGTCTTTGCTGCTGGACCATGCGTCACCCGCTTCGGCCACGAAGCCGACAAAAGTGGGTTGATGCAGAAAGCCGCCGTCCGACAGGCGGTACATATAGGTGGCCTGCGCATGCACCAGACGATCGCCAATTAACTGGCCCATCTGGTACGCGCCCATGGACTGAAAGCCACCCAGGTAGAGCGGGGCCAGCGAGGTAAGACCTGTGCAGTTCACGCAGTCAAATAGGTGGTCGGCGCCCAGGTTCAGCCCGAGATTGACCACGTGCACGCCCCAACTCTTGGCCCACAAGGCATTGCCCCGGAAACTGGTGTATTGGCCAGTGCCTGTTACGCCTTGGGCACCTTCCACATTCAGGTAATAGCCACGCGTGGGGAAGGCGGGCGAGTCCAGCAGATCGGCTGTGAACTGCGCGTTCATGCCGGTAAATTCCCATTGACCGTCTTGTAGCGAGTAGCTCACCAGGGCGCCCGAATCCTGCTGGTAGCCGATGATTTTTGCGGTGTCTATGGTCACGCGGGTTTGGTTGGTCACCAAGCCGATATTCGCCGTAGCCTTGTTGCTCAGGTCATAGGAAAGGTTCAAGCCTAATTCCTGGCGGCGCAAGGTGGCTGTGGCCATTCTTTGCGCCAGGGTCACATCGGGTCGGTAGATCGGCAACTCGCTGCTGTCCAGGGCGACATGGCCATTCAAACCCCAACGCTCAGACAGCGGTTGGTAGACCCGAAATGCCAGTTCACTTTGCGAACCGACGCGCAGGTCGGCCTGCAGCTCCAGCCCTTCCGGGGTCAGCCAGGGCCTTCGATAACCCACGCCGAGCGAGAACTGATTGGTGCCGCTGCTTTCGCTGAAAAAGCCCAGACTGGTTTTTAGAAAGTTCGGACCATAGGTCTTTTCATTTACTTCCACCACGAGTTCGTAGTGGTCTTCGTCAATTTTGTCGAGTTGGTAATTGAGGCGCTCAAAATTGCCGCTGGCATATAGATCATCAAGCTTCTGACTCAACTCAGAAGCCTTGTAGGGCTTGCCCACCAAAGACTGCAAATTGCGCTCAATAAAAGTTGTTGCGACGTCCCTCGCTCCCGTGGTGCGTATCCGGGCGATTGTGATGACGCGTTCGGTGAAGTTTGGCACTGGCGGTGTCATGTCGGCCGGTCGTAGCGCTGCGAGTTGTGCCAACAATTTGAAACGGTTGTCCTGCGCGGCCACCGCCTCTTCGCCTACCTTAATGATGGCGGCTTGCTGGTCAAAGCTACCAAAGCCGAAGTCCTGCAATTGCGGGCGCACCAGAATGTCTTGCGGGCGCAGCAGTGCAATGTTGCGACGCTCGTTTTGCCGCATCAGGATGTCCAGCATGCGGGTAGCCACCGTCAAGGCGTTGCCGGCGTCTATGACTTCGCCGATCTTGTCGGTGTCGCCCAGGTAAGACGCCACGATCACGTCGGCACCTTCACGCAAGGCTACTTCCACAGGCAGGTTGGCTACCAGGCCACCGTCCACATAGGTCTCGCCTTCAATCTCCACGGGCGCAAACACACCCGGCGCGGCCATGCTGGCACGCACCACCAGCGCCAGATTGCCGTGGTCAAACGACACCAGTTCTCCATCGCGGTAGCGTGTGGCCACGGCTCTGAACGGAATTTTGAGTTGGTCGAAATTGCTGCCCGGCGCCACGTTGGCGGTCAGCTCCTGCATCAAGTTAAGAAAGCGTTGACCATCGCTGACACCACGCGCGAAAGTGAGCTGGCCGTTCTTGACGCCCAGCTCAAGCTCGACCGGATAGCGTTGCTGGTATTCACGCGTGCGGTGCGGTAGCTCGGTGCGGTCCAGTTGGTCGAGTCCGACCCGGCCCGGATCCAACTTGCCAATAATCTCTTCAATACGCTGCGTGGGCATGCCGCTGGCATACAGGCTACCAATCACGGCGCCCATGCTGGTGCCAATAATCTTGGAAATCTGGATGCGGTCCTGTTCCAGTCGCCGCAGCAATGCCAGGTGCGCAAAGCCTTTGGCGCCACCTCCTGCCAGCACCACGGTTACTCGGGGAGCGCCATTGAACTCGACAACTTGCGCTTCGGCTCGAGGCAGCGCGCTGCTGAACAGCAGCGCGCCAAGACTTAAGGATAAGAGGGTGTGGGTGATGCGGTTCAAGCCGCAGACTTTATCAGGCGTCAGCGAGGTCCGTGATCGGCACGCAACTGCAGAACAGGTTGCGGTCACCATACACATTGTCCACCCGGCCTACCGTGGGCCAGTACTTCACCGCCTTGAGCGACGCGAGCGGGAAGGCGCCCAACTCACGCGCGTAGGGGCGGTTCCAATCCTTATCTACTACGCAAGCGGCGGTGTGCGGCGCGTGCTTGAGCGGGTTGTTGTCCTGTGGCCAGGCACCACTTTCTACTTGGGCAATTTCTGCGCGGATGGCCAGCATGGCGTGAATGAAACGGTCAAGCTCGGCCAGGGTCTCGCTCTCGGTGGGCTCCACCATCAGGGTGTTGGGCACGGGGAAGGAGAGGGTAGGGGCGTGGAAGCCATAGTCCATCAGGCGCTTGGCGACGTCCTCGGCCATGACGCCGCAGGTTTCCTTGAAGTGGCGCAGATCCAGAATGCACTCGTGCGCCACATGGCCGCGCTTGCCTTCTTCAGCGGCACTGGCGTAGAGCGTGGGGTAGGCATCAGAGAGGCGCGCGCTGATGTAGTTGGCCGCCAGAATGGCAGCTTCGGTGGCGTGCTTCAGGCCGTCAGCGCCCATCATGCGGATGTACATCCAACTAATGGGCAGTACGGCCGCATTGCCCAAGGGGGCGGCTGAAACTGCGCCAACACCCTTGCTGGTGATGCCGCCGGCACCATGACCCGGCAAGAAAGGAACTAAATCTGCCACCACACAGACCGGGCCGACACCCGGCCCGCCACCGCCGTGGGGAATGCAGAAAGTTTTGTGCAGATTCAGGTGGCTGACATCGCCGCCAAATTCACCGGGTGCGGCCGTGCCTACCAAGGCATTCATGTTGGCTCCGTCCACATAGACGCGGCCACCATGTTGGTGTACCAGCGCGCAGAGCTCTTTTACTTGCGTCTCGAAAACACCGTGGGTGCTGGGGTAGGTGATCATCACCGCCGCCAGATTGGCACTGTGCTGCTCGCACTTGGCTTGCAGGTCGGCCATGTCCACATTGCCATGGGCATCGCAGGCAGTCACCACCACTTGCATGCCAGCCATGGTGGCGCTGGCGGGGTTGGTGCCGTGGGCGCTGCTGGGGATCAGGCAGATATTGCGTTTGCTATCGCCGCGCGAGGCATGCCAGGCGCGAATGACGAGCAGGCCGGCGTATTCGCCTTGGCTGCCCGCATTGGGTTGCAGGCTGATCCCGGCGTATCCCGTGGCGGCACAGAGCCAGGCGCGCAGTTGGCGGTCCAGTTCGGCATAGCCTTCGCGTTGCTCAGGCGGGCAGAAGGGGTGGATGTTGGCGAACTCGGGCCAGGTGATGGGGATCATCTCGCTGGTGGCGTTGAGCTTCATGGTGCAACTGCCCAGCGGAATCATGCTGCGGTCCAGCGCCAGATCCTTGTCAGACAGCATCCGGATGTAGCGCAGCATGCCGGTTTCGGAGTGATAGCTGTTGAACACCGGATGCGTGAGGAAGCCGCTGCTGCGCATCAGCTCCGCGGGAATTAACGGTGCCGCATCAGCGGCCAGCACTTCGACGCTTGGCAGCGACTGGCCTTCTTGCGCGAAGATGGACCAGAGCAGCGCGATGTCGTCGCGCGTGGTGGTTTCGTCCAGGGAGACGCTAACGTATTGCGCCCAGGACAGGCGCAAATTCACGCCCTTAGCCACAGCTTTGTCGGTCAACTCCAGCGCTTCGTTGGCCGAGTGGCAGCGCACGGTC
>CAIQYP010000350.1 GCA_903876045.1 uncultured beta proteobacterium
AATTAGGCATTTTGGGGGGTACTTCACCCCTTGGCATATCGAAAATAATCGCTCCTGGGCGATTCTGAGAGGTCGAAAATTTTGCGTCTCGTTCCAAAAGTTTCTGCCGCCCAGACTCCTAGACGACGCTGCTACTCTCAATGGGTGTTGCACCTTGTGCAATTGGGCATGCAGCCAGCACCCATTCAATGGCCAACCCGTCAATCTTCCGCATCCTCTTCGCTACTTGCCGAGGCTGCCAACTCTTGTTCAATGGCTTCAATAGTTGGCAGGCTGGTTCGCAGCTCAGCGGGTAGCGACTCCATCAGCTTGTATTCGGCAACACCCATGGGTTGGGTCTTGTCTCCCAGCGCGTATTCCGCCACCACTTTGTTCTTGCTCTTGCACAGCAAGAGGCCGATCGTCGGGCTATCGTTTTCGCCCTTGAGCTGGCGATCCACCGCGGTAAGGTAGAAACCCAACTGCCCCAGATGCTCGGGCTTGAACTTGCCGCCCTTGAGTTCGATCACCACGTAGCAACGCAACTTGAGGTGATAGAAAAGCAGGTCAATAAAGAACTCATCACCCCCCACATCCAGCATCACCTGCCGCCCCACAAAGGCAAAGCCCGCACCAAGCTCCAACAGAAACTGCGTCACGTGCTTGACCAGCGCATCTTCAACGGCACGCTCCTGCGCCTCTTCTGTCAGGCCGAGAAAGTCAAAGCGATAAGGGTCTTTCAGCGATTCGCGCGCCAGATCGGACAAGGGCGCAGGCATGCGCTCCTCAAAATTGGTTACCGCCTGCCCCGTGCGTGCGCGCAGATTGGTCTCAATCTGCATCTCCAATACATTGCGCGACCAGTTGTGCTGGGTGGTGGCGGACAGATACCAATCCCGCTCTTCGCGCGTTTTCAACTTGTCGATCAGGGTGCAGAGGTGGAACCACGGCAATTGTGCAGCAGCCTGCTGCACAAATTCAGCCTCAGGCCAGGCTTGGGCAAAGCTGCGCATGTACTTGAGGTTGCGGGGCGAAAAACCCTTCATGTCCGGAAAAGCGGTACGCAGATCGTGGGCCAGCCGGTCAATCACCTTGGCACCCCAGCCCTCGCGGGCCTGGCGTTCCAGAATGTCGCGACCGATCTGCCAATACAGCAGCACCAGTTCGCGGTTGACGGCCAGTGTTGCACGCTGCTGGGCGCTGTGGATGCGGGACTTCAGTTCCGCCAACCAGTCGGCGTAGCCGGTGGGTGGCGGAGTCAGCGGGACGGGGCGGTCGGTCATGGGGCATTTCCTTCAAGCTGGAACGTGACACGGACGCGGTCGATTGGGTGGTCATCCATCATGGTGCATTCTTTACCATCGCGAATCATGGTACCAAGCATTTTGGTGGTTACACGCGCTAGCCAACGGTCTGCTGCTACGGAGTTATGGAAAGCGCATGTTGAACGGCCTGCCGCCTTATGCGGTGAAGACGCGGGTGGCCAGATAGCGCCCGCCATACCTGTTCCACTAGTTGGATTGAAATTTCGGCGCCTCTCAAATCTGCTCGGACACCTCGGGTTCCGCAAAGCGCCGAATCGTGAGCGCGCAGCGCTGCACGATCAAAGCCACGATAGCACCTAGCACGGGATGCCCATGGCCTTGCGACTCCATGCTGGTCTGTGTGGATTGCGCCAAGGCGGGTAGGCGATTAGCAATATCCAGAATGCGCTTTCTGACTGGCGCTGGCGTCAACCCGGCTTCCTTCGCAAACGCGTCCCAATGGCGGGGAAGCACTTCTGAAAACTTGTATTTGCTGCCGATTTTCATGGCCATCTTTTCCGTCAGCGAGGGATAGATCGCCGTGCACAGTGCGTCGTACATCGGAGCCAGCACCGCTCCCTGTGCCATATACAGCAGTGAGAAGTTTTTGCCATGGGCATCGTGGTTGCCAATCAGCGCATGGAAGACTACATAGTCCAGCAACTTGAGAATATGGGGCGCTGTGGGACGCGTGGCACTGCGAAGCAAGGCAAAAGCCTGGGCCAGCCCGGGCCCCCCTTCGTTCTGGTATTTGTGTTCCGTGATCACGCCAAGTGCTTGGCAAAAATCTTCTTGGTGCAAGCGTTGCGTAGCGCCGTCCAACGACTGCAGGCGGTCATAACGGGTGACCAGCAGATACGGGCGCGCCGGATCATCGGCGCCCGATGCCTGGACATGGTGAATCCGGGCAGGCGCAACATCGAGCTTCAAAGCCGCGCCTAGGGCCATGCAGAAGGCTTCATTGAAAACGCTACCTTCCACCGTGGGGATAGGGGGCTTGAGAATGTGCGTACTGGGTGCACCATTGAGTGGCAGGCCAATGCATCCGTCCGACCCCAGCACCACCGGCAACTTGTCTTGCGCACCCGCAAGTGAAAGACGCAAGCCCTGGTCGCCGGCGCGCATGGGGCGCAGAGGCATCTCATCCAGCACCTGGCGAAGTTGTTCTTCGGAAAGCCATTGCACGCTATCGCTAACGGTGCCATTCTGTGGCGGCTGCCCGGCTTCCAGCAAGGTGACCGCACCCGCGCACTCGCCGCCCAGGCTATCGAGCAAAGCGAAATCGTTTTGTGCGGAGACCTGCAATGTCTTGGCGATTTGCCTGCGTTTGCCACCCTCGGGCAGGAGCCCGGCAAAGAAGGGACGGCTTGCACGGTCATCAAAGGGTTGATCCCTGATCGGCAGCGATTGGGACAGCGCCTTGGTGGCGGTGGGCAGGTAGGTAAATTGCAGTCGACCGTCCACCTGACACAAGGTTCCTACCGGTGTGCCCAGCAGCCAGACGGTAAGTTGGCGCGCCATATCAGGCCAGGCCTTCAACCGCCAGCGTGCCGCCCAGCGCGTGCAGCACTTTGAGCAGGCTGTCCAGTCGGATGGTGGGTTTGCCGGCCTCCAACTCGACGACAAAGCGCACACCCACGCCAGCGGCCATGGCCAGTTGGGCCTGGGTGAGGCCTAGCCTGGAGCGCGCAACCAATACAGCAGCACCTAGTTCTGGAGGGGTGGGGGTTGGGGTGATGGTCATCATAAATTCCCGATCGGGAAATTATGGGCTTCATCCGCCAGAAAAGCAACGAATTTTCCCGTTCGGGAATATCAATCGATATCAACCTCAGTGCGCGTTGATAAATTCCCGAACGGGAATTTATTGATAACTCAAACAGACGCCTCAAACTCGCGCCGAATTTCCTGCAACTGCTCGGGTGTGAGCCGGTTGCCGTATTGCGAGACGACGGTTCCTGCGGAGGCGTTGGCCAAGCGTGCAGCATCGGCATGGCTGTGGCCGTGGGTGACGGCAAACAGGAAGGCGCCAGCAAACATGTCGCCTGCGCCATTGGTATCAATCGCCTTGACGCTAGCCGCAGGCACCGCGGTCTGCAAGCCACCTTCCAGCACCAGACAGCCCTTGGCACCGCGGGTCAAACAGACCACTTTGGCCAGCTTGCCCATGGCGGAAACGATGGTGTCAAAGTCTGTGCTGCCGGACCAGACTTGCGCCTCTTCTTCGTTGCAAAAGAGGTAGTCCAGATCGTCGCCCACCATGGCTTCGAGACCGGGGCGGCAGAAGTTAATCATGCTCATATCGCTAAGCGTGGTGGCCAGTTTGACACCGGCCTCTTTGGCCATGGCGCGGCCCTTGAGCGCAGCGTCCAGCCCGGTGGGCGACGCTGACAAATAGCCTTCCATGTAATACACCTTGGACTTGGCAATGTCCTTGGCCTGCAACGCCGTGTGGTCGATGTCAGCCGTGGCACCCAGAAAGGTGCTCATGCTGCGCTCTGCGTCGGGCGTGACCATCACCATGCAGATGCCTGTCTGGCCTTCGGGGAAAGAGATGTGCGACAAATTGGTGGCCACACCATTGGCCAACAAATCCTGGTGATAAAAAGCGCCCAGTTCATCATCCGCCACGCGGCAGGAATAAAAAGCTTTGCCACCCAACTGTGCCAACGCCACGGTGGTGTTGCCAGCTGAGCCGCCACCGGTGCGGCGGCTGTGCAGACCGTGCACGCCAGCCAGCAAATGGGCTCGGCGCTCGGCGTCGATCAGCGTCATATGGCGCTTTTCCACACCGAGGGTTTGCAGTTGCGCGTCAGAGACTTCGTATTCGGAGTCCACCAGCGCGTTGCCAATGGCGTAAAGATCGTAATGGGACATGGATTTCCTGGGCTGAAGAGGGGGTTGGGTTTACTGCTCGACGAAGGCGCGCTCGACGACAAAGTCGCCCGGCGATGTGGTGCTGCCTTCGGAGTAGCCCTTCTTCTCCAGAATTACCTTCAGGTCTTTGAGCAGACCGGGGGAGCCGCAGATCATGACGCGGTCGTTGGCCGGGTCCATCTTGGGCAAGCCCAGATCTTTTTCCAGTTTGCCGGATTCGATCAGGGTGGTGATGCGGCCCTGGTTGCGGAAAGGTTCACGCGTAACCGTGGGGTAGTACAGCATCTGCTCGGTGATCATGTCGCCCAGAAACTCGTGGTCAGGCAGTTCGTGCATGAAGTAGTCATAGTAGGCCAGTTCTTTGACCTCGCGCACGCCATGCACCACGATGACCTTCTCGAAGCGCTCATAGGTGGCAGGATCGCGCGCCACGCTCAGGAACGGAGCCAAGCCGGTGCCGCTGCCCAGCAGATACAGGTTTTTGCCTGGCAGCAGGTAGTCGATCAGCAAAGTGCCAGTGGGCTTCTTGCCCACCACAATCTTGTCGCCGACCTTGATGTGCTGCAGTTGTGACGTGAGCGGGCCATCCTGCACCTTGATGCTGAGGAACTCCAGATGCTCTTCGTAATTGGCGCTGGCAATGCTGTAGGCGCGCAGCAGCGGTTTGCCGCCCGGCTGGCGCAGGCCAATCATGGTGAAGTGGCCGTTGGAAAACCGCAGCGTCGGGTCGCGGGTGGTGGTGAAACTGAACAAACGGTCTGTCCAGTGGTGTACGCTTAATACGGTTTCGTCCAGAAATGCACTCATGGGGCCCTTGTGATGGATCAAAGCTGCGCTGCAGCAAACCCCATAGTGTAAAAGGTCGGCTTGCCACGATCTGACATATCCTCAGACACAAAACATATTTGCCCCCGCATTGCGACATGTCAACATCCAACGCCCTACCCTCCGAGCCCCTGCTGGTGGCCTGCCTGTGTGCCCAGTGGTGCGGAACCTGCAAAGATTACTTCGCGCTTTTTAACAGCCTGCAAGCCGATTTCCCGGGTGCGACCTTCCGCTGGATCGATATTGAAGACGAATCGGAACTGGTGGATCCGATCGAGGTGGAAAACTTCCCCACGCTACTGATTGCCACTGGCGGCCAAGCGCGCTTTTTCGGCACTATTACCCCGCACATCGAGACGCTGAAGCGGCTGATTCAGTCGCATGCGGGAAATACGGGGGCTAGCCGATTACCGGCTGCCGTGCAGGCATTGACAGCCAGGTTGGGCCACGCAGCTGCGTGAAGATCGACGCTCATAACAGCTTTACGTGCAACACTAAGCGTTGGTGCTATTTATCAACAGATGATATAGTTTCGCATGCGTGAAGACCATGGAATCGCCACCCTCATCGACTTGCACAACCAGGTCCTTGACCAAGGTGGTGGCTACTGGATCAAGCTAGAAGCTTGGCGCGTAGAAGCGTCCGATGGCATACCGCACGGAATTCGGTACTCTTTGACCTTGCATGAGCCCTATGGCAAACGCATTCTTGGCTATGACAATGCCCACGCGGTGAAGCTGCCCAAAAAATACAAATTTGCTGGACAGCGACTAGCTTATGACCACAAACATAGGCACGTGAGTGACAAGGGTTTGCCCTATGAATTCCAAGACGCCCAACAACTTTTGGTTGATTTTTTCGCGGAAGCTGACCGCGTGTTAATGGAGGTGAGAAAGCCATGAAAGCAATCGTTATCGGAATAATGCCGCAAGAAAGTATTCGTCAACGGGTATTGGCCATTGCCCGCGGTGAGTACAAGCCCAAGCCATCGGATCCCAAAATTTGGTTTACCTCGATGCGCTCACTAGCCGAAGTGTTAAGTGACGAGAATCGCGGATTATTGAAATTGATTCAAGAAGCCAAGCCGCAATCCATCTCGTCTTTAGCTGAACTGACGGGACGGAAAACCAGCAATTTGTCGCGCACTCTCAAGACGATGTCCAACTACGGCTTCGTCGAAATGAAGCGAGAAAAAAATCATGTCCGGCCAGTCGCTATGACAACTGAGTTCAGAATCATGGCTTAAAACATTCAGGGCCTCCGAAGAAGCCCTGAATTGGCCACCATTTTTCAACAGACTTAGCGAACGGGACCCGAAGGTCCCGTATTTTTTGCAGTCCTAACGATTCAAAGCTTGGCCGTCACCCAAGCCAGCACGGTATCCAGCGCATCACCCAGCTTGGCGGGCTCGGTGCCACCGGCCATGGCCATGTCGGGCTTGCCGCCGCCTTTGCCACCCACTTGCGCCGCCACAAAGTTGGCGAGTTCGCCGGCCTTGACCTTACCCGTCGTGTCATGGGTGACACCCGCGGCAATTTGCACCTTGTCGCCGTCCACTGCCGCCAGCAGGATCACGGCGGTCTTGAGCTTGTCTTTGAGCTTGTCCATGGTGTCGCGCAGGGTCTTGGTATCCGCACCCTGCAGACGCGCCACCAGCACCTTGACGCCGTTTATCAGCAGCGCGCTGTTGACCAATTCATCACCCTGGGCCGAAGCCAGTTTGCCCTTGGCTGCAGCCAGTTCTTTCTCCAGATCCTTCACCTGGGCCATCATGGTCGCCACACGGGCCGGTACTTCGTTGTTGGTTACGCGCAGGGTACCGGCGACACCACCCAGCGTGGTTTCCATGCCCTGTACGTAGTCCAACGCCACCAGGCCGGTGACAGCTTCCACACGGCGCACACCGGCGGCCACGCCGCCCTCAGAAGTGATGGTGAAGAAACCGATATCACCCGTCGCCTTGACGTGGGTGCCGCCGCACAGTTCAGTCGTCGTGCCGATGTCCAGCACGCGCACGATCTCGCCGTACTTCTCGCCGAAAAGCATCATGGCGCCGGTTTGCTTGGCGTCTTCAATGCCCATCAGCCGCGCCTGCGTGGGTGCGTTGGCCAGGATTTCGGTGTTCACCAGGGCCTCGATCTCACGGATCTGCTCATCGGTGACGGGCGCGTTGTGGGTGAAGTCGAAACGGGTCTTCTCGGCATCCACCAAACTACCCTTTTGCTGCACATGGTCGCCCAGCACCAGGCGCAAGGCTTTGTGCATCAGGTGGGTGACCGAATGGTTGCGCATGGAGGCGGCGCGAATGGCGGCGTCCACATGGGCCGTGACCGTGTCGCCTACCGCCAGCGTGCCGCTCTTGACGGCGCCGTGGTGGCCGAATACATCGGACTTGATCTTCTGCGTATCGGCCACTTCAAACAGCCCGACATCGCTGAAGATCGCGCCCACATCACCCACTTGACCGCCACTCTCGGAGTAGAAAGGGGTAGTGTCCAGCACCACGATGCCGGCTTGACCCGCCTTCAATTCGGCCACGGGCGTGCCTTCGGCATACAACGCCAGTACCTTGGCAGCTTGCGTCAGGTGGTCGTAGCCGACAAAGGTGTTGCTATTCCCCGTGTAATCCAACGCTTTGTCCATCTTGAATTTGCCTGCGGCGCGGCCCTTGGCCTTTTGTGCTTCCATGGC
>CAIQYP010000351.1 GCA_903876045.1 uncultured beta proteobacterium
AGGCTCGCACGCGAGCACGACAAGGTGGTGATCACGGCGACCCAGATGATGGAGTCCATGATCACGAACCCGGTACCCACGCGCGCCGAGGTCAGTGATGTGGCCAACGCCGTGCTTGATGGAACCGATGCTGTGATGCTGTCAGCAGAGACCGCGGCCGGCAAGTACCCGCTGGAAACCGTGATCGAGATGGCCAAGATCTGCCACGCGGCCGAGGGCGGCGAAGACTTCAAGCTCGAAGCCGATTTCACTGGCAAGACCTTTGCGCGCATCGACCAATCGATTGCCATGGGCGCGCTGTTCACCGCGCACCACCTGAGCGCCAAGGCTATCGTCGCCATGACCGACAGCGGCTCCACCGCGCTGTGGATGAGTCGTCACCTGATCCATGTGCCGATTTATGCGCTGACCTCCAAGGTGGCAACGCAGCGCCGCATGACGCTGTACCGCAACGTGCGCCCGCTGTTCATGGACACCAGTGCCGACCGCGATACCGCGCTGGCCGAAGTCGAGAGCAACCTCAAGACGCGTGGCCTGGTGCAAACAGGGGATGTCTACGCCATCACCTGCGGCGAACCGATGGGTGCACCGGGTGGCACCAACATGCTCAAAATCTGCCGCGTGGAGTAATTGAAAAAGTGCTTTGTTGACCTAAGGCAGCACAGTAGCAATACGCTACCGTGCTGCCGGGTGCGGCGTTAGAATTCATTTACGGTAAAAGTTACCGAGCGGTTACCACCGGTTGCCGTATTAAATTTTCAACTTCCTGGGGTGAACAATGGCACTCGTTTCCATGCGCGAATTGCTGGACCATGCAGCAGTCAACGGCTACGGTATTCCCGCTTTCAACGTCAACAATCTGGAGCAGGTGCAGGCCGTTATGTCTGCTGCCGATTCGGTGGGCGCTCCGGTCATTCTGCAAGCCAGCGCCGGCGCCCGCAAATACGCCGGTGAACCATTCATCAAACATTTGATTTTGGCGGCTGTCGAAGCCTATCCGCACATCCCTTTGGTTATGCACCAGGACCACGGCCAAAGCCCCGACATTTGCAGGGGCGCCATCAATCTGGGCTTCAGCTCGGTGATGATGGACGGTAGCCTGGAAGGCGACGGCAAGACCATTGCCAGCTTTGAATACAACGTCGAAGTCACCCGCAAGGTGGTCGACATGGCGCACGCCAGCGGCGTCACGGTCGAGGGCGAATTGGGTTGCCTGGGTAGCCTGGAAACCATGAAGGGCGACAAGGAAGACGGCCACGGCACCGACGCCACCATGACCCGCGACCAGATGCTCACCAACCCCGAGCAGGCTGCTGAATTTGTGCAGCGCACCCAGCTCGACGCCTTGGCCATTGCTATCGGCACCAGCCACGGCGCCTACAAGTTCACCCGCAAGCCCACGGGCGACATTCTGGCGATCGACCGCGTGGCAGAAATTAACCGTCGCCTGCCCAACACGCATTTGGTAATGCACGGCTCCAGTAGCGTGCCGCAAGACCTGCTGGCCATCATCAACCAGTACGGCGGCAAGATGAAGGAAACCTACGGCGTACCGGTCGAGGAAATCCAGAAGGCTATCAAGTTCGGCGTGCGCAAGATCAATATTGACACCGACATCCGTCTGGCTATGACCGCCGCCGTGCGGAAGTTCTTGTTTGAGAACCCAGAAAAATTCGATGCACGCGATTGGCTCAAGCCCGCCCGCGAAGCCGCCATGAATATCTGCAAACAGCGCTACCTCGAGTTCGGTTGCGAAGGCCAAGGCAGCAAGATAAAGGGCGACAGCCTGTCGGTGGTGGCTGCGCGCTACGCCAAGGGTGAGCTCAAGCAAGTAGTTCAGTAAGCAGAACGCGCTGCGCGCTTTGCGATAATCGCAGGCCTGCCACCCTGATGGGGCGGCAGGCCTTTTTACTTTCAGGATTCCATGAACGCCGTAGTACACACCTCTTCCCTTTCCCTGCCCCTGCTTGCCCGTGGCAAGGTGCGTGACAACTACGCCGTGGGCGACGACCGCATTCTGATGGTCGCCAGCGACCGGCTCTCCGCCTTTGACGTCATCATGGGCGAACCCATTCCTGGCAAGGGCGCGCTGTTGACGCAAATGGCCTTGTTCTGGTTTGAAAAACTGGGCCCGAATGGCGCCAACATCTGCCCGAATCACCTGACTGGCGACGCGCCCGAAAGCGTGGTGCTGCCTTCAGAAGTGGCACAGGTCACTGGCCGCTCCATGCTGGTCAAGCGCCTGAAACCTCTGCCAGTCGAAGCCGTGGTGCGCGGCTACCTGGCGGGTAGCGGCTGGAAGGAATACCAGGAAAACAGCGCAGTCTGCGGCGTGCAACTGCCCCCCGGCTTAAAGAACGCATCCAAGTTGCCCGAGCCCATTTACACGCCTGCGGCTAAAGCCGCTGTAGGCGACCATGACGAGAACATCACGTTTGAAAAAACGGTCGAAATGATCGGCCTGGAACTGGCCACGCAAATTCGCGACATCAGCATCCGCATCTACAAAGCTGCGTCAGAAATTGCGTTGCAGAAGGGCATCATCATTGCCGACACCAAGTTCGAGTTCGGTCTGGACAAAGACGGCACGCTCACGCTGATGGACGAAGTGCTGACGCCCGATTCCTCCCGCTTCTGGCCGCAGGAGAGCTACCAGGAAGGCACCAACCCACCCAGCTATGACAAGCAGTTTGTGCGCGACTGGCTCGAGCAGGCCCAGGTAGACGGCAAGCCCTGGAGCAAAACCCCCCCGGCCCCGCGCGTGCCCGATGCGGTGATAGCCAAGACGGCTGCCAAGTATCAGGAGGCGTTGCAGCGGTTGACATCCTAAGCAGACACAAAAAACAGCCCGAAGGCTGCTTTTTGAGTGGCTGTCTGACGTTCCGTTAGAACTTAAAGCCTAATGTCAAACTGATTGATGACGGGTCAAGATTGACATCCGCATGTTGTCCGGTTGAAAGCTTTGTCGTGGTCTTCAATATGCTCTTGGTATAGACAACATCAATAAACGTCGTGTCGCTCAAAGCAAATGCAAAACCAACTTGAGGCGTGAGGATAAACTGCGGGTCAATCGTCAACGTAGTTGGTGTGCCACCTGGGTTGGTCAATGCAGTCAAGGCTGCACTGCCCTTTGCATTAAAGAAATAAGCATAAGTTGCACCGATTCCTACATACGGTCGGAACGCCGAATTTGCTTCCATAAAACGGTATTGAAGAAACACTGATGCAGGTAGCGCATCGACTTGCCCAATTTTGCCTGCGCCCTGTAATGCGCCCGACCCGGACAGAGTGTGCGTGAATGGCAGTGCCAGTGGCAAGTCCACAGAAATATTGTCGGTGTACATGTAGGTGATGCCCCCCGAAATCTGCGTAGCAGGGCCGACTGCAGTCGTAGAGTTGGGAAAGCTGGGTGCGCTCAATACACCGCCGCTTACCTCAGGTGTAAGCGTGGTCAAGCCAATACGCCCCATCCAAGTTCCGGCACTCTGGGCCAAAACGTTTTGCGAAAGCAATGTTGCGGCTGCGATTGTCAATAACTTTGTATACAATTTCATGGACTTTTCTCCTTATATTGGGTGTTACAGCCAGCCAGCAAATACCAACTGCTTGGAAACCAACTGCGCTAATTGCTGGTAGCCATATGGAGTGGGATGCACGGTATCTGCAAACAGGTAATGCGAAACGTCGCCGGTGTTGACATTGCTGGCATTGCATACCAGTGAACTAGCAATTGCATTGGGACTGGGTGACGTGAGGTTGCAGGCAGGACCAGTAACGTTGGTAAGCCCATAGGCCGATGGGTTGTTGAATTGATCCGTGCTGGATGCGTAGGCATCTACTATGACCACATTGGCAACGCCGGCCAGTCCACTCGCCAATGCGGTATTAAACGCATTCACCATTGTGCCAATAACGTTCCTTGTTCCAATATTCGGAACGGTGGCGTCTTCTACTGCGGCAAATGGTGTGATTGCCAAGTTCGGCAGGTTTACTACAACAACGTATTTCGCGCCATTAGCCAAGATTTGGTTTTTCACCAGAGTAACCAGATCAGTTGCTGCGGTGGTCATTGCTCCTGTGACCAAAGTAGACGCGTTGGCTTGCGACCATGGGACATCCAATGGAGCGGGTCCTGTACCAGTCACGGCGGCCATGTAGGTGAGGGTATTCATGATCCCGTCATTGCCGCCGGCCATCACGGTAATGATCTCAGTGCCAGAGAATTTTCCGTTAGTAGTGGTAGTCAAATGTTTGGCTATCTGGTCGACCACCGGAACCGTCAACTGCCCCACTTTGGCACCATCACCACCCAAGTTGACGTTATATGGCCCATAGGGTTGGGTAACGCGGGCGCCGCCTTGCGCGTAATTGGTGCAGCCTGCATGGTCCAACACAGGGACAGTAAAGCCTGGTGCGGTACCATTCAAACCGGTTTGTGCAGGGCACGGCGCGATGACACCCAATTGAGTTGATATCAATTCAGTCCAGTTTTTGGCAGTGGGTGAATTGACTGTGTACTTACCAGAACCCTTTGCAGCTACCCCGCCGCCCAGCGCTGCAACGGCGCCGACGTCGTAGGTGCCAACGTCACTCAGGCTGTCGCCAAAGCTAACCATAGAACTAAACGTGACTTTCGATGACTGAGTGCCGTTGCCATCTCCACCACCGCAAGCCGCAAGAAATAGGGCGGCTCCAACTGCCGCCCAGGTTGATTTCGTGAATTTCATTCGACGTCTCCAAATTTATATTCTGAAAATAGAACGACCGTGCTATTTCAATTTCAGATGATGCTTGGAAGTCCAAATTTCGGGGAGAGGGTAAACACCGAAGATCGGCAGTTTCTGAATGGATTTTGATAAAAAACAACGTCAACGCAGCTTTTGCGAGATGTCACGTTCAAGACTAACGTCCCACTTCAGCTTCTAACTTTTCACTGGGGGAGTCATACCATTGCTGGCTTCTTTATAACTATTTTTGCTCTAAGTCTTACTTTTAAAATGTCTAAAAGATGACGAATAAAAAGCAGTTAAATTTAAGAAGATTAAAAATTATTTTATATAAATGCAATGAAAGTTGACCTGAATAGTTTTAAGTTTTAGACTCAATTTTGGGACTTTCCCCAATTAACCTAGTCGAGACATAACTATGAGAAAAACACAAAACACGAAATTGGTCACGGCGCTAATGCTTGCTTTTTCATCCGAATTCGCAGCGGCGGCCGGTTTTCAATTGTTGGAACAAAACGTCAGCGGGCTTGGCAATTCCTATGCAGGATCGGCAGCGGTGGCGGAGAACGCCAGCACGATTTTCTTTAACCCGGCGGGTATGACCCAACTGAAGGAGCGCGAGTTTTCAGTGGGCGTGGCAGCGATAGGGCCGAGCTTCAAGTTTTCGAACAATAACTCCAGTGTGGGTTCATTGGCGGGTAAGGGAAACGGCGGTGATGCAGGTAGTTGGGCCGCGGTTCCCAACGCCTATATGTCATGGGCGCTAAACAAAGACTTGTATGCGGGGGTTGGTTTCAGTGCGCCCTTCGGATTGAAGTCCGAGTACAGCAACCCATGGCTAGGTTCAGCGCAAGCCAATAGCTTTGCTGTAGAGACCTATAACCTCAACCCGTCGATTGCCTATCGGGTGAGTGACAAGGTGTCATTGGGCGCAGGTGTGAGTTGGCAGCACTTGAACGCGAAATACAAACGGGCCGCAGCAATTGTCTTTCCGGCTACAGCAACCGTAGAGGCTACGCTGGCAAGTGACGCTTGGGGTTGGAATGTGGGTGGTTTGGTTGCGGTCTCGCCCGCAACCAATATAGGGGTTTCTTACCGTTCAACTGTTTCTCATGAAGCAACAGGAGACATCGTGACCAGAGGCGTCCCCGTTCCTGGCGTTGATGCCCTCAAAACGAGCGGTACGAAGGCGAGTCTTAAGTTGCCGGATACGGCCATTTTGAGCGCGACCCATCAGCTCAACGACAAGTGGGAGCTACTTGGGGACGTGTCCTGGACTGGTTGGAGCAGCATACCTAAATTGGATCTGCTTCGAACTTCTGGCGCTGAAAACGGTCTTGTCGCGCAGTCCCTGGACGCGGACTTCCGGGATACGTGGCGTGTTGCCGTGGGAGGCAACTATCGATACAGCCAGAACATGAAGTTGAAGTTTGGCTTGGCATTTGACCAGAGTCCGGTCAAGGGCGAGGCCACGCGCATGGTTTCGTTGCCTGACAATGATCGCACCCAAATTTCAACCGGTGCGCAGTGGGTGCTGAACGCTGGGTCAACTTTGGATCTTGGAATTGCATACCTCATGATTGCGGATTCCGCTATCAACAATGATCAGCGCAATGCAGATCCCTCGAAGAATCGCGGACTAGTCAAAGGCAACTACACCGGCAATGCCTGGATTCTGGGCGCGCAGTATTCCATGCCTTTCTAATCTGAACCGGTAATCCCAAGGGCGCATCCAGCAGAGATGCGTCACTTGCATCGCGTTCATCGCGCCGCCATCCAGCGACTCGATGCACGCGATTTCTATTTCAGGCCTAGATCAGTTCAGCGCCATGCTGAGTTTGCGCCGGTAGGTAGCCACCAACTGCGCCTGCGGGTCCTGTTCAGCCACCACCTTGCCCATTAGCTCGATACCGCCAGCCGTCTTGCCTGCAGCCGCCGGATCAACCTTGGGCTTGGGCGGTGTTAGCAGTTCCAGAATAGCGACAAAGGTCTTGCGCGGTACGGCGTTGCTCCAGGCTTTGTCGCGCATCACGATTTCCAGCAGTTCGTCCATGGCGGCGGTCCAGTTGCCACCCACCATCAGCACGCGGGCCTTGGCCAGGCGGGTATCAAAGTCGCGTTTGTTGGCGGCAATCAAGGCGTCAAACTGCTCCGGCGTCCAGCCGCCGCGTTCATCGCTTTCCACAAAGCGGATGGCGTCCAGAAACTGCTCCAGCGCCTCAAAGCGGATTTGGCGCGGAATGGCTTTCAGGGCCGGCTCCAGCGCGGCTTCGGCGTCATCCAGCATATTGCTTTCGATCAGCAGCTTGACGTAGTCGTAGCGCGCATCGTCGTTGCCATGGTCGACCGTGAGTGTTGAGTGGAGTTTATGCAGCGCCGCACTTGGGTCGCCAGCTTCTAGCTGGGCTTGCGCCTCATCCACTTCCTCCAGAGCGTCCAGTTCACCTGCTGCGGGCAGATGCTTGTCCAAAAAGGTCTTGAGCTGGCCTTCCGGCACAGCGCCCATGAAGCCGTCCACCGGCTTGCCATCCATCATCAGCACGCAGGTCGGGATGCTGCGGATGCCGAAAGCCTGGCTGAGTTGCTGCTCCTGGTCGGAGTCGATCTTCACCAGCTTGAAGCGCCCGCCGTAGTCAATTTCGACCTTTTCCAACAGTGGGCCAATGACCTTGCAGGGACCACACCAGGGCGCCCAAAAGTCCACTAAAACGGGAATCTGGTGCGATGCGGCGACGACTTCGGCTTCGAAGTTTTCAATAGTGACGTTGATCATGGGTACAAGCTCTGGGTGTAAACGTAAAATTCAAGGATGAAAACCATCCAAGTAGGCGTCGTCATGGGTTCCAGTTCCGACTGGGACACCATGCAACATGCAGTGCAGATTCTCCAACAGTTTGGCATCGGCTTCGAAGCAAAGGTGGTTTCTGCCCACCGCATGCCCGATGCCATGTTTGCCTATGCGGAAAGCGCAGCCGGTCGCGGCCTCAAAGCCATCATCGCTGGTGCCGGTGGCGCAGCCCATTTGCCGGGGATGATCGCCGCCAAAACCACGGTGCCCGTGCTGGGCGTGCCGGTGGCCAGCAAGCACCTGCAGGGGGTCGACTCACTCCACAGCATCGTGCAAATGCCCAAGGGCATTCCGGTTGCCACCTTTGCTATCGGTAACGCTGGCGCAGCCAATGCCGCCCTGTTTGCGATTGCGCTGCTGGCCAATAACGACAGCGACTTGCGTCTGGAACTGGAGGCCTTCCGCCGCGACCAGACCCAGACTGCCACGGATATGGTGTTGCCCATCACAGGCAGTGCCGCGTGATGGTTGATGTATTGCCGCTCGGCGGCTCCAAGGAAATCACATTGGGCGTCATG
>CAIQYP010000352.1 GCA_903876045.1 uncultured beta proteobacterium
CAGATGATCAAGGAAGGCCTCTTGATCGACCCGCTGTTTCAGTTGTGCCTGGGTATTCCCTGGGGTGCACCAGCTGACACCACCACCATGAAGGCCATGGTGGACAACCTGCCTGCGGGCGCCACCTGGGCCGGCTTTGGCATTGGCCGCCTGCAAATGCCGATGGCCGCACAGGCCATGTTGCTCGGCGGCAATGTGCGCGTCGGTCTGGAAGACAACCTGTGGCTGGACAAAGGCGTGCCGGCAAGCAACGGCAGTCTGGTGGAACGCGTGATCAAGCTGATCGAATGCATGGGCGCCAAGCCGATGACACCGGCCGAGGGCCGCGTGAAGATGAACCTTAAAGCCCGCTGATCGCCCTTCTGCAAACAGCTTTAGAACCCAAGGACAACACATGACTTTTAAGACCGACATCAAGACCTTTGCCGCCCTGGGCACCGGCGTCATCGGTAGCGGCTGGATCGCCCGCGCCCTGGCCAATGGCCTAGATGTAATCGCCTGGGACCCGGCACCCAATGCCGAAGCCAACCTGGTTGAGCGCATCAAAAAATGCTGGCCTGCCCTGGTGGCCAACGGCCTCAAACCCGGCGCTTCTCCGACACGCCTGCGCTTTGTCGCCACCGTGGAAGAGTGCGTGAAAGACGCCGACTTCATTCAGGAAAGTGCGCCCGAAACGCTGTCGCTCAAGATCGACCTGCACGCCAAAATCAGCGCGGCGGCCAAGCCCGATGTGATCATCGGATCAAGCACCTCCGGCCTGTTGCCCAGCGAGTTTTACGCCAAGGCGGTGAACCCCGAGCGTTGTCTGGTCGGGCACCCGTTCAACCCGGTTTACCTGCTGCCGCTGGTGGAAGTGGTGGGCGGTGAAAAGACTTCTGCCGAGGCCAAAGAAGCCGCGATCAGCATCTACAAAAACCTGGGCATGAAGCCCCTGCATGTGCGCAAGGAAGTGCCCGGCTTTATCGCCGACCGCCTGCTCGAAGCGCAGTGGCGCGAGTCGCTGCACCTCATCAACGAAGGTGTAGCCACCACCGGCGAGATTGACGACGCGATCCGCTACGGTGCTGGTATTCGTTGGTCGTTCATGGGCAGCTTTTTGATTTACACCCTGGCCGGTGGCGATGCAGGCATGCGCCACTTCATGTCACAGTTCGGCCCGGCGCTCAAGCTGCCCTGGACCAAGCTGGTGGCGCCCGAACTGACCGATGCGCTGGTCGACGAGATCGTGGACGGCACCAAAGTGCAACTCGGCAAGCACAGCATTGCCGACATGGAGCGCTATCGCGACGACTGCCTGATGGCCGTGCAGGCCGCAGTGCGCGCGACCAAGATCAAGCACGGAATTTCGCTCGATGCGTGATTTGTTGGTCACCTGGCGTGGCGACATCGATCACGCCTGGGTGGACTACAACTGCCACCTGAACGATGCCTATTACATGGTGATCTTCAGCTACGCGAGCGATGGACTGATGGCAATGGTCGGGCAGGACGCGGCGGGTCGTGCCGCGATGGGTCACACCATGTACACGCTGGAGATTCACCTGAACTATGTGCAAGAGGTGCACGAAGGTGTAGCTGTAGAAGTGCGCACGCAGATTCTGGGCGTGGATGCCAAGCGCGTGCATTTGTTTCACACCTTGCACCGGCAGGACGATGGCACGTTGCTCGCCACCAACGAGCAGATTTTGGCCAACATCGATATGTCCAACACGGCCACCGGCCCGAAAACGGCGCCGTTTTTTCCGACGGTCGCGGCGTTGCTAATGCCTCTGGCGCAGTCCCATGCAAACCTGCCGCGCCCAGCCAACGCCGGGCGCGTTATCGCTTTACCCGCAGCGCGCAAGTGATCATGTATCCGTACTTGGTTAGGAACGAAGGCACTTCTGGACTCAGGCCGACATGGCATTCAACTCCGTTCGTGTCACCCGGCCTGCGGCCTCCTTCTTTACCTCACTGCGCTGAACGCCATGCCGTCCTGAGTCAGCCAGCATTGTTGGTGTGCGCAGGGTATGAAGTCACTGCGCACGTAGGCAGCAGGCTGCGTCAGCGAGTCTTGTCGCAATCAAACGGTATTGAGTCACGGCGCACCCACGCAGCAGGTTGCCGAGGGCAGCGGGGTGGATGGTGCAGTGAGGTAAAGGAGGAGGATCGGGCGCAGCCCGGTCCGGGGGACACGAACGGAACCATCTACCCCGTTGCCCTCGGCGTACAAAAGCTTTGCGCACGAAAGCTTGGCCTTAAAAATATACGAACACATAAACACCATGGTTGACCCTCACCACATCGCCGGACGCGTCAGCACGCCGCTGGAAAACACACCGGCCAGACCTTGGGACGCAAACGCCCCCATACCTGCGCCGCTGCAACTCCACTCACCCACTGTGCTGCCGCAATGGGTCGACTACAACGGCCACATGAGCGAGAGCTGCTTTTTGCTGGTGTTTGGTGACAGCTCGGATGCTTTCTTTCGCTTCATCGGCATCGACGAAACCTACCGTGACCAGGGCGGCATGTCGCTCTACACGGTCGAAACGCACATCCACAACATCAAGGAAGCCTCTGAAGGCGACCCGCTCAAGCTCACGTTGCAGGTGCTGGATGTGGACGCCAAGCGCGTACACATTTTTCACAGCATGTTCCACGCGGGCACGGGGGAGTTGCTGGCAACCGGTGAGCAGATGCTGCTGCATGTGGACATGAACGCCGGCCGCGCCGCGCCAATGCCTGACTGGCTGCATGCGCATGTGCAGGCGATCCACACCGCGCACTCTACGTTGCCGCGCCCAAGCCAGGCGGGTGCTGCCATCGGCATTCGCCGCAAGACTGTTTGACCTTTACCCGTTACCGAGAAATTCACCATGCATTTCGAACTTAGCCACGAACACACCATGCTGGTAGACACAGTGCGCGCCTTTATCGAGGCCGAGCTTTACCCGCACGAAGATATGGTGGAACGCACTGACGAGATTCCACCCGAACTTGCCGCAGAAATTCAGGCCAAGGCCATCGAGGTGGGGCTGTACGCCGCCAACATGCCGGAGGAACTGGGCGGTGGCGGGCTGGACAACTTTGGCGTCACGCTGCTGGAGCGCGAACTGGGCCGTGCGTCCTACGGCCTGCAGATGCTGATTGCGCGGCCCAGCAATATTTTGCGCGGTTGCACCGGCTCGCAGATCGAAGAATATTTGCTACCGACAATTCGCGGTGAACGCCATGACTGCCTGGCCATGACCGAACCCAACGCCGGCTCGGATGTGCGCGGCATGCTGACCATGGCGATACGTGATGGTTCGGGTGATGGCGATGACTATGTGATCAACGGCAGCAAGCATTTCATCAGCCATGCCGACATGGCCGACTATGTGATTCTGTTTGCCGCCACGGGTGTCGAAGAAACCAAGGCCGGCCCGAAGAAAAAGATCACCGGCTTTCTGGTGGACTTTGACACGCCCGGTGTAACGCGTCGCCGTGGCCCCTCTTGCGTTTCGCACCGCGGCTACCACCAGTGCGAATTGTTTTTTGACGATGTGCGTGTGCCCGTTAGCAAGCGCTTGGGTGAAGAAGGCAAGGGCTTTGATCTGATGGGCGAATGGCTGGGCGCCACGCGCCTGACCGTGGCCGCCACCAGCGTGGGGCGCGGACGCCGCGTGTTGGACCTGGCCACTGAGTGGGCCGCCACACGCAAGCAGTTTGGTCAACCCATAGGCCGCTTCCAAGGCACCGGCTTCAAGCTGGCCGACATGGCCACCGAACTTGAAGCTGCCGACCTGTTGACGCTGCAGGCCGCCTGGAAATGTGACCAGGGCCGCATGACGGATTCGGATGCTGCCATGGCCAAACTATTTGCCTCAGAAGCACTAGCCCGCATCACCGACCAGACGCTACAAATATTTGGTGGCATGGGGCTGATGGGCTCCCTGCCCATCGAGCGCTACTGGCGTGACGCACGCGTGGAGCGCATTTGGGACGGCACCAGCGAGATCCAACGCCACATCATCTCGCGCGCCATGTTGCGTGCGCATGGCGCATGAGTAGCGCACCGAACGCCGCACGGCCGCCCGAAGGCGTGGGGGCTACACCTCTACAACGCCTTTTCTCGCCGCGCAGCATTGCGGTATTTGGTGGCAAAGCCGCCGCCGAAGTGATTCGCCAATGCCGCAAGCTTGGCTTTGCGGGCGACATCTGGCCGGTGCACCCGACGCGCAGCGAGATGGAGGGCCTGCCCTGCTTTACTGATATCGCATCCCTGCCCTCAGCGCCCGACGCTGCCTTTGTTGCGGTGCCTGCTGAAGCCACGGTAGAACTGGTGCGGCAATTGGCGGCGCGTGGTGCAGGCGGCACCATTTGCTATGCCTCCGGCTTTGCCGAAGTCGGTGGCGCGGGCGTTGCGCTGCAACAGGAACTGGTGGCCGCTGCCGGCGACATTGCGTTGGTTGGCCCTAACTGCTACGGCATGCTCAATTACCTGGATGGAGTAGCCCTGTGGCCCGACCAACATGGCGGTGGACGCATTGAACGCGGCGTGGCCATCATCACGCAAAGCGGCAACATCGGCCTGAACCTCACCATGCAGCGTCGCGCCCTGCCTTTGGCCTACCTGATCACCGTGGGCAACAAGGCTGGCGACAGCATGGACACCCTCATCGACGCGCTGTTGAATGACCCGCGCGTCACCGCCATCGGCATGCACATCGAGGGTCTTGATGATGTGGCGGCGTTCTCACGCGTGGCCATTAAGGCGCTGCAAAAACGCGTGCCACTGGTGGCGCTGAAGGCCGGTAGCTCTGAACTGGGTGCGCGCACCACCATGAGCCATACCAGTTCGCTGGCCGGCCCCGACAAGTTGTATGACGCGCTGTTTGCGCGCTGCGGCGTGGCCCGCGTGTTTGATGTTTCCACACTGCTGGAGACGCTCAAGTTCTTGCATGTGCACGGCGGGCTCAAAGGCAACGCCATCGTATCGGCCAGTTGCTCGGGTGGCGAGGCATCCCTGGTGGCCGACCTGGCACAAGCCCATGGCCTGACCATGCCGGACTTGCCCAAAGCCGCGCACGACCGCCTGTTCAACGTGTTGGGTGAAAAAGTCACCGTTGCCAATCCGCTGGACTATCACACCTACATCTGGGGCGACCTGGCAGCGCAAACCGAGTGCTTTGCAGGATTGATGGACTGCGGCTTTGACGCCCATGTTCTGGTGCTGGACTTCCCGCGAGCCGACCGCTGCGATGGCAGCAGTTGGCAAACCACACTGGACGGTTTTGTTGCCGCGCAAAAGCTGACCGGCGCAGCCGCCGTGGTGTTGACTTCGCTGCCCGAAGGCTTGCCGGATGAAGTGGGTGTGCAGCTACTGCAGCAGGGCATTGCGCCCATGCAAGGCACAGCGGACTGCGTGCTGGCGATTGCGCACGCAGCGCGTATCGGCGCGGCGCAAGCGTGCTGGCAGCAAGTGCTGCCCGTGGCAGAAGCGGTGCCCGATTCAGCGCCAGATGGCGCCGCAATCTCTGCGCCGGCAGCACCGCATGCCGATCCATCCATGTCCAGCCACATGCTCAACGAGGTACGCAGCAAGCAGGCACTGCAGGCCTTCGGTCTGCCCACCCCCGATGGCGCCTGCGTGCCTGCGCACGAGGCCTCAAACACTGCGCAAGCATTGGGTTATCCCGTCGTGGTGAAAGCCGTGTCCGACACACTGGCGCATAAGACCGAAGCGGGTGGCGTAAAACTGAATCTCAAGAACGCGAGTGAAGTGCAAGCCGCTGTAGCCTCCATGGCGCATCTGGCATCTGAATTTCTGGTGGAAAAAATGGCCGCCGAAGTGGTGGCAGAAATCATTGTTGGCATCAGCCGGGATGCGCAGTTCGGTCTGGCCCTGACTTTGGGCGCGGGTGGCATTTTGGTAGAACTGCTGAAGGACACAGCCACCTTGTTACTTCCCGTTTCCGCAGGCGACATTCGCACTGCCTTGCAAGGCCTGAAGACCTGGCCCTTGCTCAACGGCTACCGGGGCAAAGTGCCTGGCGATGTAGAGGCTCTGGTCGATGCCGTTGCAGCCATCGCCGCTTTTGCGCAGGCCAATGCCGACAGGTTGCTGGAACTCGACGTCAACCCCATACTCGTGCTGCCACAGGGCCAGGGCGTGGTCGCTGTGGACGCTCTGATTCATCTTTCGAAAGACACACCCGCATGACTGAAGCTGTACGCACTGAAGCCCTGAATGGCGTGCTGACCATTACGCTGGACCGGCCCAAGGCCAACGCCATTAATGTGGCCACCAGCCGTGCGCTCTACGCCGCGTTCAAACAGCTACAAGACGACCCAGCCCTACGCGTGGCGATCATCACCGGCAGCGGACGCTTCTTTAGCGCCGGTTGGGATTTAGCTGCTGCCACTGAAGGCGAAGCGATTGATGCCGACCATGGCCCCGGTGGCTTTGCCGGGCTGACCGAGTTCTTCAGCTTAGGCAAACCG
>CAIQYP010000353.1 GCA_903876045.1 uncultured beta proteobacterium
CTCCATCGTGCGCGGCACCACCAGCCGCGAGATCGTGCAAATGGCGCGTGACGCCGGTGCACGCAAGGTCTACATGGCCAGCGCGGCACCGCCGGTGCGCTACCCCAATGTGTATGGCATCGACATGCCGACCAGTAGTGAACTGGTGGCGCATAACCGCACGGTTGATGAGATCCGCGAGATCATTGGCTGCGACGCGCTGATTTACCAGGACGTGGACGCCATGAAGAAAGCCATCGGCTCATTGAACAAGAACCTGGCCGGATTCGATGCCTCCTGCTTTGACGGTGTCTACGTCACTGGGGACATTACCGATGCCGACATCGCCCGCTTGGGCGCCAGTCGCCTGGGTGGCTCGGAGGATATGGACGACAACTCGCGACTGGCCCTGCCCAACCACGAAGATTGAGTTGCACATGACGCAAAAGAAATTGCCATCTGACTTACGTCCTGAAACCCTGGCCCTGCGCACCGCGTTGGAGCCCAGCCAGTACGGCGAAAACTCTGAAGCACTGTTTTTAACCAGCAGTTTCCTGCAGCCCGATGCAGCCACCGCTGCGCGCCGTTTTGCCATGGAAGAAGAGGGCTACACCTACACCCGCGTGGGTAACCCTACTGTTACCAGCATGGAAATGCGTTTGGCCGCACTCGAAGGCACCGAAGCTGCCGTCGGCACTGCCACGGGGATGGCCGCCATTTTGTTGCTGGGCATGGGCGTGCTGCGTGCCGGCGACCATGTGATTTGTTCGCAGTCCGTGTTCGGCTCGACCATTCGTTTGTTTACCGGCGAGTTCGGTAAGTTTGGTGTCGAGACCACTTATGTGCCGCAGTCGGATGTCGCCGCCTGGGCGGCAGCGGTCAAGCCCAATACCAAGTTGCTTTTTGCTGAGACACCTACCAATCCGCTGACGGATGTCTGCGATATCCAGGCACTCGCTGATATTGCGCACAAAGCAGGTGCACTGATGGCGGTAGACAACTGCTTTGCCACGCCGATATTGCAAAAGCCCACCACCATGGGCGCCGACTTTGTCATCCACTCCGGCACCAAGTACCTGGACGGTCAGGGCCGCGTCATGGCTGGTGCCATTTGCTGTAGTCAGAAAGACAAGGACGAGGTCTTTTTGCCCATTACGCGTACCGCCGGTATGGTGCTCGCACCCTTTAACGCTTGGGTCGTGCTGAAGGGGATGGAGACATTGGGCATTCGCATGAAGGCGCATTGCGAGAACGCCCTGGCGCTGGCCACTTGGCTGGAAGCTCAGCCCGAAGTCGCGCGCGTGTATTTCCCCGGCCTGCAATCGCATCCGCAGCATGCCCTTGCCATGCGCCAACAGTCGGGCCTTGGAGGGCCGGTCGTATCTTTTGACGTAAAGGCCGCGGACCCCGAGGATGCTCGAAAGCGCGCATTTCACGTGATTGACAGCACGTTGGTGTGCTCTATCACCACGAACCTTGGCGATACCAAAACCACCATTTGCCACCCGGCCACTACCTCGCACGGCCGCCTGACCGAAGCGCAGCGCCAGGCTGCCGGTGTCGGACAGGGCCTGATTCGTCTAGCCGTCGGCCTTGACCATATTGAAGATTTGAAGACTGACTTGTTACGCGGCCTCAACAGTTTGAGCGCAATTTAATTTATGACCACTTCCAAGACCCGCACCCGCTTCGCACCATCGCCCACTGGCTTTATTCACCTGGGCAATATTCGCTCGGCGCTGTACCCATGGGCCTTTGCCCGTTCTACTGGCGGCGACTTCATTCTGCGCATTGAAGACACCGACGTGGAGCGTTCCACACAAGAAGCGGTGGACGTCATCATCGAAGGCATGACCTGGCTGGGTCTGAACCACGATGAAGGTCCTTTCTATCAAATGCAGCGCATGGACCGCTACAAGGAAGTTCTGGCACAGATGCAAGCCAAAGGGCTGGTCTATCCCTGCTACATGTCTATCGCCGAGCTCGATGCGCTGCGCGAAAAGCAGATGGCCGACAAAGAAAAACCACGTTACGACGGCACCTGGCGCCCCGAGCCGGGCAAGACACTTCCCACCGTTCCAGAAGGCGTGAAGCCCGTGTTGCGCTTCAAGAATCCGCAAGGCGGCGTAGTGGCCTGGGACGACAAGGTTAAAGGTCGCGTTGAGTTCAGCAACGATGAACTCGATGACTTGGTGATTGCAAGGCCTGACGGCACACCGACCTACAACTTCTGTGTGGTGGTGGACGATATGGACATGACCATTACCCACGTCATCCGTGGCGATGACCATGTGAACAACACGCCACGTCAGATCAATATCTTCCGCGCTCTCGGGCAAGAGCCACCGGTCTATGCCCATCTGCCTACCGTGCTGAACGAACAGGGCGAAAAGATGAGCAAGCGCAACGGCGCCAAGCCCGTAACCCAGTACGCCGCTGAAGGCTATCTGCCGGACGCCATGGTGAACTATCTGGCACGCCTGGGCTGGAGCCATGGCGATGACGAAATATTTTCGCGTGAGCAATTTCTGCAATGGTTCAACCTCGACCATCTGGGACGCAGTGCGGCCCAGTTTGACGAAGCGAAGTTGCGTTGGGTCAACGCGCAGCACATGAAGGCCATGAATGGCGAGGCCTTGGCACCGCTGGTGGCCGCGCAATTGACTAAGCTTGGAATTGAAGCCGATGCGCGCTTGCCGCGACTGTGCGATCTGCTGAAAGACCGCTGTGACACCACCGTGGCTTTGGCTGATTGGGTGTCGCGCTTTTATGGCGATGTGCATCCCGAGCCTGAGATGCTGACGCAGCATGTGACCGACGCAGTCAAGCCGGCACTACAAATTTTGGCAACCAAACTTGGCGCATGTGTTTGGGACAAGGCATCGATCAATGTCGCCGTTAAAGAAGTACTAACGGAGTGTGGGCTGA
>CAIQYP010000354.1 GCA_903876045.1 uncultured beta proteobacterium
CGTTGCCCGCCGGACAGGGCTTTGGGCAGGCGTTGCAGCAGGGGATCGAGCTGCAGAATGCGGGCCGCTTCACCCACGCGCTTCTGGATTTGTGCCTCGTCCACCTTGGACAGGCGCAATCCGAAGGCCATGTTTTCAAACACCGTCATGTGCGGAAACAGGGCATAACTCTGAAACACCATTGCGACACCGCGCTGAGCCGGGGCCACGTCATTCATCATCTGCTCGCCTATGCGCAGCGTGCCGCTGTTGATACCCTCAAGCCCGGCCACCATGCGCAGAAGTGTGGATTTGCCGCAACCGGATGGCCCGACAAACACACAAAACTCATTGGCGCCAATGTCCAGCGATACGTTGCGGATCACTGGCGGGTTGTCGCCGTAGGCTTTAAACACTTGCTCGAGTTGAATGCGGGCCATGGAACTCTTTTCGCTAAAAGGAAGCCGAATCTGGCAATCCATTCATCATACAAATAAGCCCATGAATTTCATCTTGGTATTAACCCTGAGCCTATTCGAACCTCTAGAACACCGCCTGTTTCATCACGGTGCGGGTGTCCGACAGCATGCCCGCCATGCGGTGCAGGGCGCTTTGCGCGTCGCCGCTTTCGATCGCATCGAACACTTTTTGGTGGTCGGGCAAGGCGCGTTTAAAGTCACCGGCAGAGCGCGCAGATACGCCCAACAGCGACTCCAGGGCGCTGCCGATAATGGCCGCCAGCGGCATCAGCAAGGGGTTATTGGTGGCCCGCAGAATGGCCGTGTGAAAGGCCAAGTCAGCCTCGATCCACTGGGCAATGGCAGGTGCGTCGCGCATGTCCTTCAGCGCCGAGGCGATGGCGGCTAATTGTTCTTTCGAGCGGCTGGTGGCAGCCAGTGAGGCGGCTGCTGGCTCAATGATTTCGCGCAGTTCCGTGAGGTGACGCAAAAATTCGGCATCCGCCCCGGTGGCGCAACGCCAGGCCAGGATGTCCGGGTCCAGCAGGTTCCACTGGTCGCGTGGTCGCACCCTGGTGCCTATGCGTGGGCGGGGCTCTAGTAGCCCCTTGGCGGCAAGCACCTTGACGGCTTCGCGCAGGGCCGTGCGGCTGACTTGCAATTCGCGGCAAAGCTGCTCTTCGTTAGGCAACAAGGCGCCAGCGCAATAGCCACCGCTAACCACGCGTCGGCCCATTTCATTCACCACCTTGCCGTGCAAGTTTCGCCCGCTGTAGGTGGCTGCGAGAGGTGTAATGCGAGGTTTCATGGCAGTGTGCGTTGGCAGTGGGAGGGCAAAAAGTGCACTTTAATCATCATATGTTTAAATCTACCCACTGGCAATCAACAACCCAACTTAAGAAGTCACATGACGCATAACGCAGCAATCTCAGTGGTCGGGGTCGACTGGGGTACCACGCACCGACGCGCCTACGGCTTGAATAAGGACGGCCAATGTGTGGCCGAATATTCAGATGATGAAGGCGCGCTGGCGTGCAAGGGGCGCTTTCCACAAGCCTTGCAAGCCATGCTGCAAAGCATGCAGGCTAAGCCGCGTTGCGTCATCCTGTCCGGCATGGTGGGCAGCGCATTGGGATGGCAGGTTGTGCCTTACGTGGATGGCAATGTGACGCTGCCGGAATTGGCAAGTCACCTCGCGCCTGTCGTTGAAGCGTCGCGGCCAGAACCTGGCACGGATGCAGGTTCCGCACAAAACTTGCCCATGCCGGTAACGATCGTGCCGGGCTATTGCGTGCGTGCCGCCGCCGGTCAGCCCGACGTGATGCGCGGCGAAGAAACCCAGCTGTTAGGTGCGCATTGTCTGGGTCACTCCGACGGCTGGTTTGTGCTGCCGGGCACGCACAGCAAATGGGTTGAACTTCGCGCGGGCAAAGTGCTGCAACTTCGCACCTATATGACGGGAGAGTTGTTCGACCTGCTGGGCCACCACGGCACGTTGGCCGCTGCTGCGGGCAGTGCAGAGGCACCGTGGGACGAGACCGCCTTTTCCCAAGGTGTGCTGGCCGGAGGCGACGGCAGGACACTTAGCCACCAGTTGTTTGGCTGCCGCGCACGGGTGGTGTCTGGTGACATGGCGGCGTCAAGTAGTCGGGCCTATTTAAGTGGCCTGTTGATCGGCACCGAATTGCAGGATGTGTTGCGTGAGCCGGCAAATGGCGCATCGCGCGCTGCCCAGGGTGGCACGTTCAAGTTGATCGGGTCTCAGGCGCTGGCCACGCTGTACCAGGCCGCCGCGGCGATTTTGGGGCTGCAGTTCGAGGTGCTGGATGCGCGCGCGGCCTTCATCGCCGCCACGCACTATTTGTCTTCACATAGGATCTCCGCATGAAAACCGCTTCTGAATTACTGCAACAAACCCGCCGCATGCCGCTGGTGGCCATATTGCGAGGGCTGGATGTGGAAAACGCCAAGGCCGTGGGGCTGGCGCTGTATGAGGCGGGTTTTCGCACCCTTGAAGTGCCGCTGAACCGACCCGGTGCGTTCGACTGCATCGAGTTGCTGACCAAAGCGCTTCCAGACGATGCGCTGGTCGGCGGCGGCACGATGTTGACCCAGACCGATGTGGACGCCGTGCACGCGGCCGGTGGGCGCCTGATGGTGTCGCCTAACTGCGATGCCCGCGTGATCCGCCACGCCGCCGCGCTAGGCATGCTGTGTGCGCCCGGTGTGGCCACACCGACCGAGGCCTTCGCGGCGCTGGAGGCCGGTGCCCATGCGTTGAAACTGTTTCCCTCCGAGATGGTCGGTCACGGTGGTCTTAAGGCCATGAAATCCGTGCTGCCAACGGGCACCGAGTTCTGGCCGGTGGGTGGCATCACACCCGAGAGCATGGGTGGGTGGATCAAGGCCGGGGCCACGGGTTTTGGCATTGGCAGCCAGTTGTATGCGCCGGGAACATCTGCTGCAGAAGTGCTGCAGCGAGGTCATGCATTTGTTGCGGCCTGGCGGGTTGGCGCGCCCGCGATTTCGCACGGCGTTTAGCGTTCAGACTCGTTGGGCGTTTGCGGGTGCTCCCGACAGTTCGCTGTCCAGTGTTCCGGTCAAGCCACGGTAGCCATTCAGTCCAATGAACGCTTGCGCCTAAACTCAGAGTCTCAAAAAAACTAGTACGGCGAGGTCGGGCGATGTCACCAC
>CAIQYP010000355.1 GCA_903876045.1 uncultured beta proteobacterium
ATGAATAAACACGCAGAAGGCGGCGAGCACCAAAGCTTTGCGACGGATGATTTATCGGACGCAGGGATTGCCGCGCTGGCTAAAGAGATTGCGGCCAGCGTGGGATAAACGGTTATCGCGCGTTGGCAATCACCTTGAGAATATTGGTGCCCAACTCCTCTGCCACAAACTTGGCCACATAGGCATCGGCGCCTGCGCTCTTGGCGTGGTTCTCGGTGGCGGTGCCGGACAGGGACGAGTGGATCATCACCGGGATGCCGCTAAAGCGCGGGTCGTCTTTGATGTTGCGCGTGAGCGTGAAGCCGTCCATCTCCGGCATTTCCAAGTCGGTCAGCACCAGTGCCACCTTGTCGCGAATGGGAACTCCCTGTGCCGCGGCCTGCGCCTGCATGCTGATCAGTTTTTCCCAAGCTTCTTTGCCACTCCTGGTCATGATCACCGGAATGTTCATGGCTTTAAGCGCCTGCTCGATCATCATGCGGGCCACAGCCGAGTCGTCTGCCGCCAGGATTACCGACCCCGGCGGGATGGAGCCTTTGGGCATGACGGTGTCTTCGCGGAAAGTGTGGTGCCGGTCCGGGAATACATCGCGCAGCACCTGCTCTACATCCAGCACCTGGGCCAAACGGCTACCTTCCTTGTCGCCGTCCAGGCGCGCCAGACTGGTGACCAGACCGCCACCCGTGCCTTCAGCAGACAAGGCCTGCTTCCAGTCCAGACGGACGATTTCTACTACCTCTTCGACGGCAAAGGCCTGCGTGGTGCGGGCAAATTCGGTCACCAGCAAAATGCCCAGCCCTTTGGACGGGGTGCAGCCCACGATTTGCGGCAGGTTAACTACGGGAATCAATTGGCCACGTACATTGGCAATGCCCATGACATTGGGGCCGGCGTTGACCATGGAGGTGATCTCCGGCATGACCATGATTTCGCGCACTTTGAAAACATTGATGCCAAACAATTCGTGCTTGTTGGTGCCGTTGGGTTCACCCAGGCGGAACAACAGTAGCTCGAACATGCTGTTGCTGGAGGTGTTAGCGCGCTTTTCCTTGTCCGAGGCGAATGATGTGGCCATGGGTCATTTCTGGTCAGAATATTGGTGGGTTAATCATGCACCAACTTACCCTTCCAAGTGAATCGACCTGTGCGAATGGGTGTTAAAAACCCATCATTTTTAGTAGTGCGGCGGCGTAATCACCCACAACACTTTGGTGGGTACTGCGCCCGGGTTAGCGCAGCGGTGCACCTCGGTGCTTTTGAATGAAAAGCTGTCACCCTCGTTCAACGTGAAATGGCGGCCGGACACCCAGAGTTCTAAAGTGCCTGAGAGCACCACGCCTGCCTCGGCACCGTCGTGGCTGTATTCCTCGCTGTCGGCACCGGGCGCAATCGTGCTTACCAGCAGTTCCAGCGGGCCACTCAGGTTGGGCGATAGCAGTTCTTCCGTAATGCCCAAGCCGGTGAACGACATGCTGCGCCGGTTGTTGGCGCGCACCACGATGTCGCGCTCGCTGGCATCTCCGTCGGTCCTTTGCTGGAAGAACCAGTTCATGTGCACACCCAAAGCGTCGCTGATTTTTTTCAGCACGCCAATCGGCAGGCGCGAATGGTTGCGCTCCAGTTGACTCAGGTAGCCGACTGAAATGCCGGCCTTCTCGGAGACTTCTTTGAGCGTCAGGTTTTTGAGCAGACGCAATTCGCGCAACTGTTCTCCAATCGCTGCTTCCGGGTCGAATTGGGGCGCGTTGGAGCCTGCAACGGATATGTCATCCGGCAGGGGCAGCTGCATCGCTTGAATGGCCATTCGTTAGCCTTTGATGCGCAGGCTCTTGGGGTCGTAGAAGGGGATGAGCGAAGGCGTAGCGGCCACACGTACGCCCGCCACTTCGACTTCATAGGCGCCCTTAAGCAAGTTATCCGCATCACCCGCACCGGGCGCACTGCCAAATTCCACGTAGCCCATGCCCAGTGACTGCCCCAAGGCGTGACCAAACATACCGGAGCTGATGCGCCCGACGATTACGCCATCACGCATGACTGGCTCGTTGTGATAGAGCAGCTTGGAGTCGTCGTGCAAGGCAAACTGAACCAGCTTGCGTGTCAGACCTTCAGCCTTTTGCTTTAGCAAGGCGTCCCGGCCGATAAAGCCACCGTTCTTTTGCAAGGCCACTGCAAAGCCCAGGCCGCCTTGCAGCGGGCTGTCTTCGTCGCTGATGTCGTGGCCCCAATGGCGGTAGCCCTTTTCCGTGCGCAGGCTATTGAGTGCGTGGTAGCCGCACAGCTTCAGGTCAAGGGCAATGCCTGCTTCCATCAGTACATCAAACACGCCGGGCGCGCATTCGGTGGGGATATACAGCTCCCAGCCTAATTCGCCCACGTAAGTAATGCGACTGGCGCGCACGCGGGCATAGCCCAGGTCGATGATTTGGCTGGTGCCAAAGGGGAAGGCAGCGTTCGACAGGTCAGTGCTGGTCAGGCCTTGTAGCAGTTCGCGGCTCTTGGGTCCCATGACGCTGAGCACCGCCATGCTGGAGCTGACATCGGTGGCAATCGCGCGGGCGTTTGGCGGGATGTGTTGCTGCAGCCAGGCGAAGTCGCGCGTCTGTGTGGCAGCGGCCGTGACCACCAGATAGCGGTCTTGTGCTTCACGCGTAATGGTCAGGTCGGCCTCAATTCCGCCGCGCTCATTGAGCCATTGGGTGTAAACCATTTTGCCCACCGGCACGGCTATTTCGTTGGCGCTGATGTGGTTCAGCACACTTTCCGCGTCCGGCCCTTGCACCAGAAATTTGGCGAATGAGCTCTGGTCAAACACGCCGACACCGTTGCGCACAGCAAGGTGCTCAGCGGCCGAGTGTTCAAACCAGTTTTGTCGGCCGTAGCTGTATTCGTATTCGGCCTTGACACCGGCGGGGGCAAACCAGTTGGCGCGTTCCCAACCAGCGGTCTCACCAAAGCAGGCGCCCTGCGCCTTCAAGCGGTCATGCAGGATGGACTGGCGCACGCCGCGCGCCGTGGCCGGTTGGCGGAAGGGCCAGTGCATGTCGTAGAGCAGACCCAGTGTTTCAACCGTGCGGTCGCGCAGGTAGGTCTTGTTGCGCTGGAAGGGCATGCAGCGACGGATGTCCACGTCCCACAGGTCCATGGGCGGGTGGCCGTCCAGCATCCAGTCGGCCAGCACCTTGCCGGCACCGCCTGCGGACTGGATGCCGATGGAGTTGAAACCGGCCGCCACAAACAGATTGCGCACCTCGGGTGTTTCGCCCAACAGATAGCGGTCGTCCGGGGTGAAGCTTTCGGGGCCGTTAAAGAACAGGTTGATGCCGGTGTTGGCCAGCGCCGGAAAGCGTTCCATCGCGGCGCCGAGCAATGGCTCGATGTGCTCCAGATCGTCGGGCAAAGAGTCAAAACTGAAGGTCTCTGGAATGCCCTGCATGCCCCAGGGCTTGGCCACTGGCTCGAACCAGCCCACCAGCAGTTTGCCCGCATCCTCCTTGAAGTAGGCGCAACCATCAGGGTCGCGGAACACTGGCAGATTGGAATGCAGACCCGCGATTGGTTCGGTGACGATGTAGAAATGTTCGGCTGCATGCAGCGGCACGGTGGTGCCCGTTTGCACGCCCAACTCATGTGCCCACATGCCGGCGCAGTTGACCACCATGTCGGCACGGATCTCGCCCTGCGCGGTGCGCACGCCAACGGCCTTGCCGTTTTCGATCAGGATTTTTTCGACCGGTGTTTTCTCAAAAATCCTGGCACCACGGCTGCGTGCGCCCTTGGCCAGTGCCTGCGTGGTGTCGATCGGGTTGCAGCGTCCGTCCTTGGGCAGGAACACACCGCCCACCACGTCACCGGTGTGCATGCCGGGCCACATGGCTGCAATTTCCGAGGGGGTGAGGGTTTGCACTTCCAGCCCGAAGCACTTGGCCATGGAGGCGCCGCGCAGCAGTTCTTCCATACGCGCCGCGTGGGTGGCCACAGCGATCGAGCCGGTTTGCCGGAAGCCGGTGGCCTGTCCGGTTTCCTGTTCCAGGGACGCATACAGATTGGCGGTGTACTGGGCCAGGCGGGTCAGGTTGTAGGTGGCGCGTAGCTGGCCGACGAGTCCGGCTGCATGCCAGGTGGTGCCGCAGGTGAGTTGCTTACGCTCCAACAGCACGACGTCCGTGCAACCTCGCAGCGTCAGGTGGTAGGCCAGGCTACAGCCCACAATGCCACCGCCCACAATGACCACGCTCGCACGATTTGGCAGATCCATAAGGCCTCCGGAATTAAAAATTTCCTAAGTTTTTATTCTATCGTGAAAATTTCAACAAGAATTTCACAAAGACCACTACAATTTCTGCGGATTCGCAATAGTGGTGAAATTCCCCTGCCTTGGCTATAGGGGTTTTTATGCCTTACGCATGGAGACAAAAATGACCGAACACGTGAAGGTGGTTGTAATCGGCGGTGGTGTGGTGGGCTGCAGTGCGCTCTACCACCTGGCCGCGCTGGGTATTAAGGACGCGCTTCTGCTGGAGCGCGATGAATTGACCTCCGGCTCGACCTGGCATGCGGCGGGGAACTTGCCCACTTTTTCTACCAGTTGGAGCATTCTCAAGCTGCAGAAGTATTCGGCCTCGTTGTATCGCAAGCTGGCCGCCAATGCTGAGGATCCCATCAACTACCACCTGACCGGCTCGGTGCGCCTGGCACACACGCGCAATCGCATGGACGAGTTCCGCCATGTGAAGAGCATGGCCCGGGCCAACGGGCTGGAGTACGAGATCCTCTCGCCCGCCGAATTGAAGGACCGCTACCCGCTGATCGAAACCCACGACTTGTTGGGCGCACTGTGGGATCCTCTGGATGGCGACATCGATCCCTCGCAATTGACGCAGGCATTGGCCCGTGAAGCGCGCGCACTGGGCGCCACCATTCGCCGCCATACCCGCGTCACGGCCCTTAAGCAAAAGCCCAATAGCGAGTGGATCGTCACCACCGACAAGGGCGAGATCCATTGCGAAATCGTGGTGAACGCCGCCGGTTACCGCGCCGCCGAGGTCATGAAAATGGTCGGGCGTCACATGCCGCTGGCCATCATGTCGCACCAGTATCTGGTGACCGAAGACTCTGAAGAACTGCTGGCGCGTGGTGCTGCGCGTCTGCCCCTGCTGCGCGACCCCGACACCTCGTATTACCTGCGCCAGGAGCGCAATGGTTTCATCCTCGGCCCCTATGAGTGGAAGGCTACGCCGATGTGGCTGGACGGCATGCCCAATGACTTTGCCAACCAACTCTGGAATGACGACTTTGACCGGTTGGAAAGCTATATCGAAGACGCCATGGCCCGTGTGCCTGCACTGGGCCGTGCCGGTATCAAGCGTGGCGTGAACGGGCCGATTCCGTATTCGCCCGACGGCAATCCCTACATCGGACCCGAGCCGGGTCTGCGCAACTTTTTCCACTGTGACAACTTCAGCTTCGGTATCACGCAAGCGGGTGGTGCGGGCAAGGCGCTGGCCGAGTGGGTGGTGCATGGCGCGCCCGAGTGGGATTTGTGGTCGCTGGATCGGCGCCGCTTTGGCGACTACGCCACCACCGCCTATACCGTAGCCAAGGCCGTGGAGGTGTATCAAAACGAATACGCCTCGTCATTCCCCAACGAGGAGCGCGAAGCCGGACGTCCATTGCGCACATCGCCCACCTATGAAACCTTGAAGGCCAAAGGCGCACGCTTTGGTGCCCGTGGCGGCTGGGAGCGTGCGGTCTACTTTGATCTGAAAGGCGAGTTGCCAAAGAAAGAGGTGCTGTCGTTCCGCCGTGAAAGCATCTGGCATGGTGTCGTGGCCGAAGAAGTGAAGGCGGTGCGCGAGCGCGTCGGTGTGCTGGATCTGCCAGGCTTCACCAAGTACGAACTCAAGGGCCCGGGCGCTGCGGCGCATCTGGACTATTTGTCCTGTTCCAAGTTGCCCTCAACCGGGCGTGTGTCGCTGGCTTATGCGCTGACGCCTGCGGGCAAGCTGTGGAGTGAGTTCACCATCACGCGCGTAGCAGAAGACCACTTCTACATCATCAGCGCAGCCATCGCGGCGACGCACGATATGGATCTGCTCAGCAGCACGCTGCCCGAGGGCAGCCCGATTAGCGTGCGCGACATTTCTGCCGAACTGGGCACGCTGATCATTGCCGGTCCGCGTGCGCGGGATGTGATGGCGCAGATCACCAGTACCGACTTAAGCAACGCCGGATTCCCGTGGCTGACGGCGCGCGAGATCGATACGGTGGCCGGGCGCTGTTTCTCCATGCGTGTGAATTACGTGGGCGAGTTGGGTTGGGAACTGCACGCGCCTGTGGCACAAATGCAGGCCCTCTATGACGCGGTGTGGGCGGCCGGTGAGCCCCACGGGATTCGTGACTTCGGCCTTTATGCCATGGACAGCCTGCGCGTGGATAAGTGCTACCGGGGCTGGAAGAGCGATCTGGAAAGCGGCTACACGCCACTGGAAGCGTCGCTGGACCGTTTTGTCGATGTCAAGAAGGCCAGCTTCGTCGGGCGCGACGCTCTGCTCGCCGAACATGCGCGCGGCCCGAAATTCCGCTTTGTGCCGCTGATCTTTAACGAAGACGGTGATGCCGAGCCGCCGTATTGCGCGCAGGTTTTCCAGGGCGATACCAATGTCGGCCTGACCACTTCGGGCGTATGGAGTCACACCCTGAAAAAGAGCGTGGCGCTGGCCTATGTGCGCACGGATCTGGCAACGCCGGGCACGGTGTTGCAGGTGGAAGTGCTGGGCCAGATGCGTAGCGCCACGGTGCAAGCCGAGCCGTTGTACGACCCAAAAAATGAACGACTACGTGCGTAACCCCATAAACAAATAGAGGCAAGACATGAGCGCAAATCCTGAAATCATTCCCCGCCGTGGTGGCGCCCGCGAAGCCCGTCGGGCTGCACGCTCGACCGCCTTGCCGGATCACCTCAAACCGGTACGCCCGGGCATGAGTGGTGGCCGCTACAAACCGCTGAGTGATGCCGATGTGCTGAAGATCCACCACGCCGCGCTGGACGCGCTGGAGACTATTGGCTTTGCCGACGCGCCACAAAGTGGCATCGATGCAATGGTCAAAATGGGTGCCAAGCTCACCGACACCGGTCGCCTGCTTTTTCCGCGTGCGCTGGTGGAGGACACCGTCGCCATGGCGGCACGCCACTTTCCGCTTTACGGTCAGGATCCGAAGTACGACATGGAGCCCTGGGGCGATAAGGTCTACTTCGGCACGGCGGGTGCTGCCGTGCACATGGTGGATGCCAAGACGGGGGCCTACCGCGAATCGACCACGCAGGACCTCTACAACATCGCCCGCGTGGCGGACACGCTGGAACATATCCATTTCTACCAACGTTCGGTGGTGTGCCGCGATTTGCCCAACCCCGATGAGATGGACTTCAATACCACGTATGCCTGCGTATCGGGTACGACCAAGCACGTGGGTTCGAGTTGGACTGCACCAGAGCATCTGGAGCAAAGCCTGAAGATGCTGCACATGATTGCGGGCGGCGAAGACAAATGGCGCGAGCGTCCGTTTGTGAGCCAATCGAACTGCTTCGTGGTGCCACCCATGAAGTTTGCCTTCGATGCCTGCAAGTGCCTGGAAGTGGCCGTGCGCGGCGGTATGCCGGTGCTCCTGCTTTCGGCGGGGCAGGCGGGAGCCACCGCACCAGCCTCGCTGGCGGCAGCGCTGGTGCAGGAGACTGCGGAATGTCTGGCCGGGCTGATCTACGTGAACGCCATCCAGCCAAAGGCGCCGGCAATGTTCGGCACCTGGTGCTTCGTGTCCGATTTGCGCACTGGCGCCATGTCGGGTGGCAGCCCGGAGCAGGCCTTGCTGTCTGCGGCCAGCGCGCAGATCTCACGCTTCTACGACCTGACCGGCGCCACCGCGTCGGGCATGACCGACTCCAAGGTGCCGGACGCCCAATGCGGCATGGAGCGCGCCTACAACCACGCGCTGGTGGGCAATGCGGGTGCCAACCTGATCTATGAATCGGCCGGCATGATGGCCAGCTTGATGGGCTTCTCGCTGGAGAGCCTGTTGATCGACAACGATCTGATCGGTGCGGTGCAACGCACCATCCGTGGGATTGAGGTGAATGACGAATCGATCTCGCTGGAAACCATGCGCCAGGTTTGCCTGGAAGGTCCCGGCCACTACCTGGGCTCCGACCAAACCCTGCACCTGATGCAGCGCGATTACATCTATCCCCAGTTGGGTGATCGCTCCAGCCCGAACCAGTGGGAAGAGCGCGGCCGCCCGTCGCTGGTTGACCGGGCTTCGACCAAGCTGGAAACCATTCTGGCGACCCACTATCCATCGCATATTCCACAACATATTGACGACGCGATTCGCGCCCAATTCCCGGTGCGACTGCCGCGCGAGGCGATGCGGCCAGTTTGATCATCCTGAGTTCAGGTTGATACGGTTATCCTTGGGGTCGGCCGTATCAGGCCGGGAGGCTCTTGCATGCAAACTATTGACGAAGGGCTGTTGACGCGAGCCCTGTTGGACTTGTTGCAAGAGCAGGGACTTGCTGCGTCTGGTTCAAACCATACCGCGCTTGAGCAAAAGGTCCGGCTGGCGATTGCGCGTTCTGGCTCCATTACCCGGCCCAGTGAAAGTCGCCACGTCACGATCCTTTTGTCTGACCTGCGGGGTTTCACCGCAACCACTGAGCGCCATACCGCCATTGCCATGGTGGAAGCGTTAAACCGCTACCTCGAAAAAATGAGCGAGATCATCCTGCGCCATGGCGGCAGCATCGACAAGTTCATGGGCGACTCCATCATGGCGCTGTTTGGTGCACCAGAGCCGCTGCACAACGATATCGAAGCTGCGCTGCGCTGCGCCATTCAAATGCAGGCCGCCATGGCCGATATCAACGCGGTGAATGAGGCGCTGGGTATGGCACCCTTGTATATGGGTATCGGCATCAACACGGGCGAGGTCATCGCCGGCCACTTAGGCTCTCACTATCACAGCGAATACACCGTCATCGGAGACGAGGTGAACCTGGCGTCGCGTGTGGAGGCGCATAGCTTGCGCGGACAAATTTTGCTGAGTGAAAAGATTTATGCGCGGGCCAAAGACTTCATCACGATTGGCAATATCAACGAAGTGTTTGTCAAAGGCAAGAGGTCGGTGGTGCGCATGTTCGAACTGCTGGGCGTTACCAGTGCTCCAGCGGTGCAGGTGCCAGCCGGCGACATTCGCATTGGGCCACGCGTAGAGGTCGACATGCCGCTGAGTTTTCAGTTGGTTGAAGGCAAGACCGTTTTGCCGGACAAGGTTTTTGGACGCATCGTCGATATCAGCTACGGCGGTATGTATATCCAGAGTCATACCGAATTGCCGCTTTATTGCGATGTCAAAATGATGCTGTCGCTCTCGCTGCTGCTGCAGGAGCACGCGGACGTTTACGGCAAGGTCTTGCGGATGACGGTGGTGGACGATAGCTTTGAGTACCGCATTGAGTTCACCTCCATCGATGTGCAGGCGCAGAGCGCGCTCAAAGAGTTTGTCGATCGCCTGGTGGAGATTAAATAATGCCCAGCTTACCCCACCCGGAAGCGGGCAATCTGCTCGGTCAGGTGGACAGCCTGGTCGCTCAACGATTCTGAGGATGCGCTGGTTTCCTCAACCAGCGTGGCGTTTTGCTGGGTGTGGGTATCGAGTTGCGCAATTGCGTTGACGACTTCATCGACTTCGGCCGCCTGACCTCGGGTAGCCTCGGCAATGTTGCCGAGGAAGAGATTGATCTGTTTGGCGTTGGCGACGATTTCAGACATCACGTATCCGGCGTTTTCCACGAGGGACGTACCTGTGGAAACCTTTTCGACGCTGGTGGAAATCAACTGTTTGATTTCGCGTGCGGCGGTCGCGCTGCGCCCCGCAAGGCTTCGTACTTCGGTGGCGACAACGGCGAAGCCACGACCCGACTCGCCCGCACGGGCGGCTTCAACGGCTGCATTGAGCGCAAGAATATTGGTTTGGAAAGCAATGCCATCAATCACGCCAATGATCTCGTTGATTCGGGCTGACGAGGTTTGAATTTCCCGCATCGTGCTCACTAGTGTGGCGATAGCCTTGCCGCCCTGCTCAGCAACCTCTGCATTGCCATTGGCCAAAACCGCGGCTTCCTGGGTGCGGGCTGCAGATTCCTTGACCTTGGTGCTGATTTCAGCCACTGCAATGGCCTGATGTCCCAGGTTAAATGCTGCCTGCTCGGTGCGTTGCGACAAGTCCTGGCTGGCTCTGGAGACTTCTGTGCTGGTGCCAGACAATTCGCGTGCCGAATGTCGCACCCGGCGAATCAGGTCATTCATGGAGTCGTAGACCTTGTGTAGATCCAGAATCAACTTGGCTGGTTCGTCATTGCCCCGGGGTTCGACCGGGCGGTTTCGCAGATCGCCCGTGGCCAGTTCGTTCAGATGTTGGCTGACCAGTGCCAAGCCACCTTTGGTTACCTTGTAAAAGCACAGCATCAAATACAGGGCGATGGCAAAACAAAGCAACGAGGCGGCTATCTCGAGCGTGAGGTTAGCTGTCACCCGCTCCATTCGGGCCTGCAAACGACTGTCCAGGCGGCTGGCAATTTGTTGACTCAGCATTAACTGCTTTTCAAGGGCCGTGCTGCCCTGTACAAACAGGCTGGACGCATCACCCGAAGGCGCATCCACCAGAACCTGCTTATCAAGCAGCGCCAGAAATGCTTCGCGCGAACTGTCCACGCCCTTCATGTCCATCGTGGCGGCGATTTCCGGGAACGATTCGATTCCCTTCTGGTACGAGTTTTCGTAGATCGGATCCACATAGTCGATGAGCGTCAGGTAACGCTCCATCAAGCGCCGTCGCTGCGCAGGTGCTGCCTTACCGCCGCCATCCCCAAGCGTAAGAGAACCCAGTTCGCGCAATCGCGACAAGTACTCGGCGTATTGCGGCCCGACGGTCACGATGATGTTCATCATGTGGTAGGTGTCCAACTCCGGGTCCAGGGCCAGTTGGGATGCATCTCCGGTATCTCCCATCAGGCGCAAGGCGGAGTCCAGCACGGCTGAATGGGCTGCGAAGGTCTCATCGGGCGTCGCAAGCACCGGCTTCTGCAGCAGAGCCTGCAGACCTTTGTCGAGCTTTTCAAATTCGCCGCGTGTGCCGCCTGCGAAAGCGGTATTCAACTCATTTTGAAGTGCCTGCAATTTGGTGAAAGTGGTGCTGGCTTTGCCTTGCTTTTCGTTTATGTCGACCGCTTTGGTCACGGCCGAATGGCGCAGCTCAGACAGGTCCTTGATTACTTCGGTGATTGCGTTGACATAGGAGATGCCCTGGCGTTCGAGTTTGGTGGTGTTGATGAGCTCCGAATTGGCGTTGTACAACAACACCAGCAAACTCAGGATGGGGACAAGAACCGAAATCAAAATCCATGCAGACTTGGCCGGAAAGCTCAGTTTCCGAAAGAGTTTGACTCCTGGGGCTAACCAACCGTGATGCGAAAAATAGCCCGCGCCGTTTGCAGAACCTGCATTGTCCAATTGACTCATAGATGCCCCGGAATGACCTAGTATTTTTAGTGTGAGCCTTCGCGATGGAGCAAGGGCTACAGAGCGATCTTAACGGAGCAAGAGCGATAAATTGTGTATTGAGGATTTTGGTCCCGCCGACAGGAATCGAACCTGTATTTCACGCTTAGGAGGCATGCGCACTATCCATTGTGCTACGGCGAGATTCGCGCTGAAATTGCAGCAGGGCAAGTGCGCGAGAGGCCTGTATTCTATGCGCTGGGCCTCGGTCGACTTGAGTGCCTTGAACCAGCTTACTTGGTCAGATGGCGCATGGCCTCTTCCAGCCCCTTGAGCGTGAGTGGGAACATGTGCTGTTGCACCAGTTGCTGCACCAGGGCAATGCTCTGGCGGTATTGCCAGACACCCTGCGGCTCGGGGTTGATCCAGGCGAACTTGGGGAAGGTGCTGGTCAGGCGCGCAATCCACTCCGCACCGGCCTCGGCGTTGTTGTATTCCACGCTGCCACCGGGTTGCAGAATTTCATAAGGGCTCATGGTGGCGTCGCCGACAAAGATCAGTTTGTAGTCCTTGTTGTACTTGCGCAATATATCCCAGGTGTCGAACTTCTCGGCAAAGCGGCGCCGGTTGTTCTTCCACATGAAGTCATACGGGCAGTTGTGGAAGTAATAGAACTCAAGGTGCTTGAATTCTGTCTTGGTGGCGCTGAACAGTTCTTCCACGCGGGCAATGTGCTCGTCCATGGTGCCGCCCACATCCATCAGCAGCAGCACCTTCACATTGTTGTGGCGTTCGGGCCGCATCTTGATGTCCAGGTAGCCGGCGTTCTCGGCCGTCTTGCTGATGGTTTCGTCCAGGTCCAGTTCTTCCTCATGGCCTTCACGGGCAAACTTGCGCAGGCGGCGCAGCGCCACTTTGATGTTGCGGGTGCCTAGCTCCTGCGTGTCGTCATAGTCCTTGTAGGCGCGCTGGTCCCAGACCTTGACCGCACTCTTGTTGCGGTTCCTGTCCTGACCAATGCGAATGCCCTGAGGGTTCTGTCCGTAGGCGCCAAAGGGGGAGGTGCCGCCGGTGCCAATCCATTTGCTGCCGCCTTCGTGGCGTTCCTTCTGTTCTTCCAGTCGCTTCTTCAAGGTCTCCATCAACTCGTCCCAGCCCATCTTTTCGATCTTGGCCAGTTCTTCCGGGCTGAGGTTGAGTTCCAGATTTTTGCGCAGCCACTCCAGTGGCAATTCCTTGGTGAAGTCGGTAACCAGTTCCACGCCCTTGAAGTAGGCCGCAAAGGCGCGGTCGAACTTGTCGTAATGCTTCTCGTCCTTTACCAGCGTGGTGCGGCTCAGAAAGTAGAAGTCATCGACCTGATAACCCACGCCATCTTCGTCACTGCCAGGCGGCGCGGACTGGGGGCCGACCACACCCTTTTGCAATGCTTCCAACAGCATCAGGTA
>CAIQYP010000356.1 GCA_903876045.1 uncultured beta proteobacterium
ATTTTCTCTTCCATGTCGATCACGCCCGAGCGCGAAAAAGTCATCTCCTTTACCGTGCCTTACTACTTTACTGAGGCCGAATTCGTAGCACCCAAGACCTTCAAGGGCGAAACCACACCGGCCGCGCTCAAGGGCAAAATTCTGGGCGTGCAATCAAGCACCACGCATGCCGACTTTGCCAAGAAGTTGTATGCCAAGACATCCAAGGTGAAGTACTACAACACCCAGGATGAACTCAATGCCGACATGATTGCCGGACGCGTGGACATCATGCTGCTCGACGCCCTGCCCGCTGATGACTTCCTGGCCACCAAGGGTGCCGCCGCGCTCGAAGGCAAGGGCTATGCTCCCCATGACCCGCTGTTTGGCCCGGGCGTAGGTGCCGGTCTGCGCAAGGAAGACAAAGACCTGAAGCAGAAGATGGATGCCGCCATCAAGAAGCTCTATGCCAGTGGCGAATTTGACACCCTGCAAAAGCAGTACTTCAAGATCGACATCAAGGCCAAATAAGCCTCGTTACTGACTTATCCACGCCCTGCTCCAAGCAAGCACACCATGACCTGGTTTGAACAATTCCTGCACTCGGTGGTGAACGAGTGGGGCGTGGTGTTGCTGCAGGGCGCACTGGTCACGCTGGAGATATCGGGCGGGGCTTTTGCGTTGGGGCTAATCATTGGGCTACTGGTGGCCATGACCAAACTCAGCGGCAAGACGCCGCTGGTGATCATGGCCAACAGCTACATCACGGTTTGCCGCGCGGTGCCTGAGTTGCTGCTGATCCTGCTGTTGTATTACGCCGGCAGCGACCTGATCAATGCCGTGCTCGACTGGATGGGCCATGACCCTGTGGAAATCAACGGCTTTGCCTCCGGCGTGGTGGTGCTGGGCATTGTGCAGGGGGCTTATGCCTCGGAGATTATTCGCGGCGCCATTCTGGCCATACCGGTGGGTCACATCGAAGCAGCACGCGCCTTTGGCTGTAGCCGTGGCTTGATCGTGCGGCGCATCCTGATCCCCGAGATGATGCCGTTTGCGCTGGCCGGTCTGTCCAATTTGTGGATGACGCTGCTCAAAGACAGCGCGCTGATCAGCGTGGTGGGCTACAACGAGTTGCTATTCACAGCCAAGCAAGCGGCGGGCTCTACCAAGATGTATTTGCTGTTTTTTGTGTCGGTGGGGGCCATGTATCTGGTCATCACCCTGCTGTCGAATTTGGTGGTGGAGCGCATCGAGTCGCGCTTTCGCCGCTGGATGCCAGCCCATTGAGAGGCCCACCCCATGGACTTTGAATGGCTTGTCACCTACCAGGAATATTTTTTGCCAGCGCTGCAGACCACGCTGGAGTTGCTGCTGTATTCCGGCGCGCTCGGCTTCGTGCTGGCGCTGCTGGTGGGCTTTGCCCGACTGAGTAAGCAACCCTTCATCGCCTGGTTCGCGCTGTCGTTCACCAACACCATCCGTGGCACGCCACTGCTGGTGCAGATTTATGTGCTGTATTACGGCCTGGGCTCGTTGTTTGCCGAGTTCCCCGCCGTGCGTGAATCCTTTTTGTGGGACTACCTGCGCGACGGCTTCTGGTACGTGGTGCTGGCGCTGGCCATCAGCGTGGCAGCCTATGTGGGCGAAGTCATCAAGGGTGGCTTGCGCGGCGTTCCCAAGGGCGAGTTGGAGGCCGCACGCGCTTTAGGCATGCCCTGGCTGCTGATGGTGCGGCGCATCTGGTTGCCGCGTGCCCTGCAAATTCTGCTGCCCTCGCTGGCTGGCGAGACCGTGCTGCTGCTCAAGAGCACAGCCCTGGCCTCCACCGTCGCGGTGATGGATGTGCTGGGTGCTGCTAATTTTGTGCGCACCCAGACGCTGCGCACCTACGAACCTCTGCTGATCACCGCCCTGGTGTACCTGGTGTTGGCCTTGCTAATCGAGCATGTTTTCCGGCGCATGGCCCGCCGCGTACCAGCACGCAGCGGATTTTGAGAAAGACAAAGGACATGAAATTTTCCAGCCTGGTGAACCGCATTGCCGGTGAAGGTGTGGACGCCTGGCACATCCACTCCGCAGCCCTGGCTGCGGCCGAGCGTGGTGAAGATGTGATTGTGCTGAGCGTAGGTGACCCCGACTTCGCCACACCCGAGCCCATTACCGAAGCCGCAGTGCGCGCCCTGCGTGCTGGTGACACGCACTACACCGTCATCCCTGGCCGCGAGGCCTTGCGTATAGCCATTGCCCGCCAGCATGTGGAGCGCTGCGGGCAGTTGGTCGGTGCGGAAAACGTGATCGTCACCAGCGGCGCGCAGAACGCGCTGTATAGCGTCACTCAATGCTTGCTGGAAACTGGCGACGAAGTTCTGGTGCCCGAGCCCATGTACCTCACCTATGAGGCCAGCATTCGCGCCAGTGGTGCCACGCTGGTTCCCGTACCGGTCGATGCGGACAACAACTTTCGCATCAACCTAAGCGCGCTGCAGGCCGCCATAACGCCGCGCACCCGCGCCATTTATCTGGCCACCCCCTGCAACCCCACCGGCGTAGTGATGCGTCTGGAAGAACTGCAGACCATTGCCAAGCTAGCGCAAGCACATGATCTGTGGGTGGTGTCAGACGAGGTGTATGCCGAGCTCACCTTCGAGCAAGCACATGTCAGCATTGCCACCCTGCCCGGCATGGCCGAGCGCACGGTGACCATCAGCAGCCTGTCCAAGTCGCACGCCATGGCCGGTTGGCGTCTGGGCTGGGCCGTGGCACCGGTACCGTTGATTGACCACATTGCCAATTTGCTCCTGTGCATGCTCTACGGCATCCCCGGCTTCGTGCAAGAGGCGGCCCTTGAAGCCATCGCCCAACGCGGCGTGGTAGTGCCCGCCATGCGTGCCGAATACCGCAAGCGCCGCGACATTGCTTTCAAACTGCTGGGTGACGTGCCCGGTCTGCACTGCCGCTTGGCCGAGGCAGGCATGTTCATGCTGATCGACATCCGCGACACCGGCATGTCGGCCAATGATTTCACCTGGGGCCTGTTCCGCCAGACAGGCGTCTCGGTGCTGGATGCCCAGGCTTTCGGGCCCACGGCGCGTGGCTTCCTGCGTTTGGGTTTTGTAGTGGGCGAAGAGCGGCTGACCGAGGCCTGCCAGCGCATCGCCACTTTTGTCGACACCGTCATGCAGGCGCGCGAGAATTTGGCCGTACGCGTGGAGGCCTGAGGCATGCAAACGCTGAGTGATTTTTTGGTGGAACAACTGTGCACCTATGGTGTGGACACGGTGTTTGGCATTCCCGGTGTGCACACAGTCGAGTTGTATCGGGGCCTTGCCGGGCGCAAGTTGCGCCATGTGGCCGCACGCCACGAGCAAAGCCTGGGCTTTATGGCCGATGGCTATGCGCGGGTCAGCGGCAAACCGGGCGTATGTTTTGTGATTACCGGACCTGGCCTCAGCAACATCCTCACCGCCATGGGCCAAGCCTATGCCGACTCCATTCCCATGCTGGTGATTTCGGGCGTCAACCCGATGGGGCGCATGGGTTCGGGCAATGGCTATCTGCATGAGTTGCCTAACCAGCAGGCATTGGCGCGGGAGGTATCAGCCTTCAGCCACACCATTACCCATCCCGGTGAAGTGGCCCAAGTGCTAGCGCGCGCCTTTGCCGTGTTCACCGGCGGCCGGCCACGGCCCGTGCATATCGAGATCCCGCTGAACCTGATGCAAGCTGCCATGCCGTCGCAGCGCGTCACGGCGCCGTTGTTGCTGCGCCCGGGTACAGCCGATGCGGCATCACTGGCGGCGGCCGCGCATGCGCTTCAAAAAGCCCAACGCCCCTTGTTGATTGCCGGTGGTGGCTCCATTGCGGCGGTTGATTCGGTGCAAGCTCTGGCCGAAGCGCTGGATGCGCCGGTGGTGATGACCATCAACGCGCGTGGCCTGCTAAGTGATGCGCACCCGCTGGCGCTTTCCGCCAGCCCATCCTTCCCCGCGATTCGCGCTTTGGTGGCTGACAGCGATGTCGTGCTGGCCATTGGCACCGAACTGGGGCCGACCGACTTTGATTGCTACGACCGCGAACCCTTTGCGGTAGCCGGCCAACTGATTCGCATTGAGGTGGACGCACAGCAAATGGTGCGCAACTGCGCGCCAGACATCGCGCTGCTGGGTGATGCAAAGGCTTCGACGGAGGCGCTTCTGGCGCATTGGCAAGCGGCTACCCAGGCAAAAGCCGATGCAAATCGCAAGGGCTCGGTCCCGGTGGCAAACACGGGCGCCGCACGCGCCGCATTAGCCCGTGCAAAAGGCCTGGATGAGTTGACCGATGCCATGCGCGCCGATATTGCTTTGCTGCACAGCCTGCGTGATGTGCTGCCAGATGCGTTGTGGGTGGGCGACTCCACGCGCTTGGTCTATGCCGGAAACATGGGCTTTGCAGCAAGACGGCCACGCAGCTGGTTCAACGCCTCGGTCGGCTTTGGTGCTTTAGGTTACGGCATGCCTGCCGCCATTGGGGCCGCGCTGGCGGACTCCACGCGGCAGGTGATTTGTCTGGCTGGCGATGGCGGTTTTCAGTTCACGCTGGGCGAGATGGGCACGGCCATGGAACTAGCCGCCAATCTGGTCGTGCTGCTGCTGAACAATAGTGGCTATGGCGAAATCAAAGCAGCTATGCAGGGCGCCGGTGTGCCGCCCATTGGCGTCGATTTGCACACACCCGACTTTGTGGCCCTTGCCGCGTCCTATGGCTGGAAGGCGCAGCGTTTTGACTACGGCGTGGAGGCCGCCACGCTGGCGCGGGTGATTCAGAACGCCAGTGGCCCAACCCTGATTGAATTGACCGTTTGAGGAAATTCCCATGAGCAGCAGCTCCCGTGACCCACGTTTTGACATCCTGTTTGAGCCAGTGCAGATCGGCCCGGTGCGCACCAAGAACCGCTTTTATCAAGTGCCGCACTGCAACGGCATGGGCCACGGCAAGCCGGCCACGCTGGCCGCGATGCGTGGCGTAAAGGCTGAGGGTGGCTGGGGCGTGATTTGCACGGAAGAGATTGAGATCAGCCCATTCTCGGAAATTGCACCGCACTTTGAAGGCCGCTTGTGGGACGAGCGCGACATGCCTGCGCTGCAGTTGATGACCGATGCCTGCCACGAACACGACGCCTTGGCGGGCGCTGAAATTTTCTTCAACGGCTATGCCACGCCCAACCGCTACAGCCGCGAGATTCCGATGGCACCCTCGCATCTGCCAGTGCGCGCCACCGACCCGATCCAGGCGCGCACCATGGACAAGACCGACATCAAGAACGTGCGCCGCTGGCACCGCAATGCCGCGCTGCGCGCGCGTGACGTGGGCTTTGATCTGGTCTATGTGTATGCCGGGCATGACCTCGGAATGCCCCTGCACTTTTTGTCGCGCCTGACCAACCGCCGTACCGACGAATACGGTGGAAGTCTGGAGAACCGGGTGCGCCTGCTGCGCGAACTGATCGAGGACACCAAAGATGCCGTAGGCGACCGCTGTGGCGTCGTGGTGCGCCTGGCAGTCGACCAACTGCTAGGGCCGATGGGTGTTACCTCAGAAAACGAAGGAAGCGACGCCATTGCCATGCTGGCTGAGTTGCCTGACCTGTGGGACGTGAATATTGCCGACTGGTCCAACGACAGCCAGACCGCGCGCTTTTCGCAAGAGGGCTATCAGGAACGTTACATCGCCCACGTCAAAAAGCTCACGACCAAGCCGGTGGTGGGGGTGGGCCGCTACACCTCGCCCGATGCCATGGTCTCGGTCATCAAGCGGGGCGTGATGGATTTGATTGGCGCGGCACGCCCGTCGATTGCCGACCCGTTTTTGCCGAACAAGATTGAGCAAGGCCGCTTCGACGAAATCCGCGAGTGCATTGGCTGCAACATCTGCGTCACCGGAGACAACCTGAGCGTGCCGATACGCTGCACGCAGAACCCGACGATGGGTGAAGAATGGCGTCGTGGCTGGCACCCGGAGCGCATAGCCAAAGCCGCCTCGCAAGACACTGTGCTGGTGGTCGGTGCCGGGCCTGCCGGTTTGGAGGTGGCGCGCGCCTTGGGCCAACGCGGCTACGAAGTTGCGTTGGCCGATGCGAACACCAAGCCGGGTGGCCGCTTGCTGAACGACGCCTCCCTGCCCGGCCTGTCCACCTGGATGCGCGTGGCCGACTACCGGTTGCAGCAGTTGCAAAAGATGAGTAACGTGAACCTGTATCTGGACAGCGAACTCTCTGCCGACGAGGTGCTGGCCTTTGGCTTCAACCGCGTGTTTCTGGCCACCGGCTCGACCTGGCGCCGTGACGGCCTGGGCCGTCAACACCAGGCACCCGTGCTGGATGCCAATCTTGCCAACGTCTTCACACCGGACGACGTGTTTGCCGGCGCTGCTCTGCCCTCGCCCGTACTGATTTACGACGACGACCACTACTACATGGCCGGTGCACTGGCCGAGCGCCTGCGTAAGCAGGGTTTGGAAGTGCATCTGGTGACGCCTTCGGTCAAGGTATCCGAGTTCACCGAAATGACCATGGAGCAGTTCCGCATCCATTCCGGCTTGCTCAAGATGGGTGTGCAGATTCAGACCAACACCGCACTAATTGGTGCAGCGGTTATTGGTGGTGGCCTGCTGGTCGAACTGGCCCACACTTACTCCGATGCGCGCAGCCATCTGGAATGTGGCAGCTTGCTGATGGTCACCATGCGCGACCCCAAAGATGCGCTGTTCAACGCCCTGCAATCCCAGCAAGGCCAGTGGCAAGCCAAGGGCGTGAAGAGCATCCAGTTGCTGGGTGATGCCTATGCCCCTGGCAGCGTGGCCGCCGCCGTGTATGCAGGCCATCGCGCCGCGCGTGAATTGGATGCGCCGGAGTTGCCGCTGGACAGCGTGCCGTTCCGACGCGAGATGATCGCGCTGGAAGGTGACTGATTCAACGGCCGTACCGAAAATAGAAAAGCCCTCTTGCGAGGGCCTTTTTTTTCAGCCGTCAGGCCGCCGGAATTAACCGCCCTTGCTGGGACGCTTGCCGGGGTTCTTCTTGCTGCGGGTGGAAACGCCACGCTCAAGGCTGATGCGTTGGCCGCGACCACCGGTAGGCAGGGTAAAACCAGGTTGCGTTGCAGGACGGGGAGATGCTTTGCGATCAGCTTCGGTGACGATTTTGTTGCCCATTTGGTGTTCCAGGAGAAATAAGTAAAGACCCCCTATTTGAACATTTTTTTTGAATCCCATTTTCGAAGGCCTTGCCACCGGCTTTTGCCCCCGGCGCTGAGCATTTTTAGGTGCTGCGCCACAATCCTCGCATGCAAGCTTTTTATAGCGACCGATTTGTGTTGCCCCTGCCCCCCGGCCACCGTTTTCCGATGGAAAAGTACCAGCTATTGCGCGACCGGCTGACGTCGAATCTGCCCCAGGTACGCATGCTGCAGGCACCGGAAGTTACCGAGGGTGAATTGGCCTTGGCCCATGATCCTGCCTACATACAAGCCATAGCCGACGGCTCTGTCGACACCAGAATCCTGCGCGAAATTGGCTTTCCCTGGAGCTTGGCCATGGCGGCGCGGGCAAGGCGTTCTGTGGGTGGCACGCTGGCCGCCGGGCGTGCAGCGATCGCCGGCGAAGGATTGGCCGCCAACCTGGCAGGTGGCACCCACCACGCCTACGCCCACAAGGGCGGTGGTTTTTGCGTGTTCAACGACATGGCTGTCACAGCCCGCGTGCTGCAGGCCGAATGGGCGCGACGCCACGGCCAGCGTCACGCAGCCTTGCAGGTGGCCATCATCGATCTGGACGTGCACCAGGGCAATGGCACGGCCAGCATCTTCCGCAACGACAGCAGCGTTTTCACGCTGTCGCTGCATGGGGAGAAGAACTTTCCCTTCCGCAAAGAAGACAGTGATTTGGACATCGCGTTGCCGGATGGCTGTGGCGATGCCGATTATTTGGCTGCCCTGGAAAACGCCCTGCTCGACCTCGAAGGTCGCTTCACACCCGGCTTAGTGCTGTATCTGGCCGGCGCCGACCCACATGAGGGCGACCGCCTGGGTCGCCTAAAAATCAGCTTTGACGGCATGCAGGCGCGCGATCGCCGAATTTTTGATTGGTGTTTCACTCGCAACTTACCTTGCGTTTTTGCCATGGGCGGCGGCTATGGCACCGACATTTCCACCACCGTACAAGTGCAGGAGAACACCTACCGCATTGCGGTGGAGTACTGGCAGCGTTGGCAAGACGCTGCAGCCGTTCTACAGTAGCGCGCATGAAACGCTTCCACGACTTACCCGGCCCACGCGGCTTACCTGTATTTGGAAATCTGTTTCAAGTGCGGCCCGCGCGCCTGCACCTGCAATGCGAGCAATGGGCGCGCGAATTCGGCAGCCTGTACCGGCTCCAACTGGGGCCGCGCAAGGTAGTGGTGGTTTGCGACCACACGCTGGTGGCGGCGATTCTCCGAGACCGGCCGGATGGCTTCGGCCGCACCGATCGATTGAATGAAATCTGGACCGAAATGGGCATGCCCCCAGGGGTGTTCGGTGCCAATAACGACGTCTGGCGCAAGCAGCGCCGCATGGTCATGGCCGGTTTTGATCCGGCCCATGTCAAAAGCTATTTCCCGGCGCTGCAAGGTGTGGCTGGCCGCTTGAGCCAACGCTGGCATCGGGCTGCGGCACATGGCGCGACTATCGATCTGCAGTCAGACCTGATGCGCTACACCGTCGACACCATTGCCGGTCTGGCGTTTGGTGCCGAGGTCAACACACTGGAGTCAGACCATGACGTGATCCAGCGCCATCTGGATCAGATCTTTCCGGCTTTGTTTGGCCGCACGCTCGCGCCCTTCCCCACCTGGCGCTGGTGGCGAACCGCTGCCAATAGGCGGCTTGAGGCCAGCCTGGTCGAAGTCCTGCGTGCGGTGAACCAATTCGTGACCGAGGCGCGCCAGCGCATGGCTGCCAACGCTGACCTGCATCAGCAACCCGGTAACCTGCTGGAAGCCATGCTTGCGGCAGCAGACCAACCCGACAGCGGCATGGATGACAACCAGGTGGCAGGCAATGTGCTCACCATGCTGCTGGCTGGTGAAGACACCACCGCCAACACCCTGGCCTGGATGATTCACCTGCTGTGGAACAACCCGCACACGTTGCGCCAAGCCACCGATGAGGTGCGTACTGTCTGCCAACCGGGCAGCCTGCCCACTTTGGAGCAGTTGGCGGGTCTGGATTTTGTCGAAGCCTGTGCCCATGAAACCATGCGGCTCAAGCCCGTGGCGCCGATATTGCCATTGCAGGTTCAGCGTGAAGTCGTGATAGGCGGTCTTCAGTTGCAACCCGGCACGGTGGTCATCAACATGATGCGCGTGGATTCGGTTAACGATGCACACATACCGCAGGCGGCGCAGTTCAAGCCCGAGCGCTGGTTGGCTGACGGCGACCAAAGCCACATGGCGCAATCGGCCAAGCGCATTTCAATGCCCTTTGGTGCTGGGCCACGCATTTGCCCAGGGCGCTACCTGGCCTTGCTGGAAATGAAAATGGCCATCGCCACTTTGCTCAATGAATTTGAAATTCTGAGCGTGGGTACCGCTGATGGCAGCGACCCAGTAGAGCACCTCTCCTTCACCATGACGCCGATTGGTTTGCAACTGCGTTTGCAGGCGCGTACCTGAGCTCCGGGCGGTTCTTTTCGTTGTCAGTTCGTGTGGACCTTTCAGAAGGTTGAAGCTCGTACCCGGTGTGCGCCTGTCACCTAAAATCGCGGTGTCTAACCCATGAAAGTAGCTTTGCAATGCGGACCGCTTCGAAACACCTTGATGAGCTTGAATGGACGAGCTGGCCTCACGATCAGGTTGCCTCGCGAGGCAAGGCGCAGTGGAAAGAGCTGCTCGGCAGTGGTTCGGTGTGCCAGAACGACATGACTATGGGAGTTGTTCGCCTCAGGAAGGGTGAGTCGCTCGAGCCTCATAGCCATTCACAGCCTGAAACCTACTTCACCCTGTCAGGATGCGGAACGGTCACCATTGAGAGTGTGGTTCATGAAGTCGAGCCTGGAAGAATGTTGTTCATTCCAGGTAACGCCCGACACCAGATCAATAACATGCATGAAGAGGACCTGATGATCCTTTATGCGTTTGCAATCAGTGATTTCAGAAAAATTCAGTATCACTTCTGAGCGAGCACAGTCTGGCGCAAGCCGCCAGAACTCGCGAACTAGTCGCTGCGCAATGCCTGCCTGAGTTCCACACCCAACGCGGGCTTGTGGGCAAACGGATCGGTCGGATTGCGCGCTTGCAGCACATCTTCCATGCGGGCCTGCACACCGGCCAGTGCTTCCGGGTGGCTGTAGATATAAAACTGTC
>CAIQYP010000357.1 GCA_903876045.1 uncultured beta proteobacterium
GACCAACCCTCTCTGGCCACCCTGCGCATGCGTTCCAGTGTGGACAGTTTTTTGATTGACAACATTGACGTTGAGGCGGCCCGTACCGGTATTTTCGAGCGACTGGGCAATAGCCTGGGTGCACTGGGCCTGCTGATTGACATGCTGAGCTATCAGCGCGCCATGGCCAAAAAGCTGTTTGTCTATGACGAAGACGCTGGCGAATTCAAGCCCCTGATGGGGCGCCAGCGCAGCACCGTGCCCGCTGCAACTCCTGCTGCGCCAAAAGCTGAGGTGTCCGTGTCCGGCGGGCCGGTGAAACAGGTTCCCGTTGCATCCGCCGCGCAGACACCGGTGGCAGTACCGGCCACACACGTTGTCACCACTGCGGCGCAAACCGAAGAAGACGAAGAAGAGTTGCAGGACATTTTCCTGGAAGAAGCACGTGAAGTCATTGCTGCCGCACTGGTTGCAGTGCGTGAGCTGGCTGTGGAACCGTCAAACCTGGCAGAGCAGACCACGTTGCGACGCGCCTTCCATACTCTCAAGGGCAGCTCCCGGATGGTTGGCCTCAACAACTTTGGCGAGGCCGCCTGGTCCTTTGAGCAATTGCTGAACGCGTGGCTTGCGGAGCAAAAGCCTGCCAGCGATGCATTGATCAGCCTGTCGGGTCGCGGCATGTCGGCTTTCGGCCGCTGGATCGATGCCATCTCTGTCGGCAAGGATGCGGACTGGAGTGCCCCGCCGTTCCGCAAGGCTGCGGATGCCCTGCGCCTTGAAGGTCGCTCTGAGCGTTTGGATGTTCCGGGCGAGTTGGCCGAGACGGAAGTGCCGTCGGCCTTTATGCCTTTCGAGGACTCGGTCGAACCCGTCCCACTTGAAGAAGCCACACCCGAGCTTGGAGAGGAGTCGGCTGCGCCAGTGGCAGACTTTGCCGCTACGCGCCTGGTCGACGCCGTGGATGCCCAGGCAGCGCCGGAATCGGAGCCAGAGTGGCTGCCTGAGCCGGGGGATGCACTGCCTGACTTCGTATCGACCCAAATTACGGACTCCCTGCAGGAGGCCGGATCCAATGCCAGCTTTGATATCGACGATGGCGATTCGATGCGTCCGGACTTCGAAGCGACGCAAACTTTCCAGGTTGACAAGACGCAGGCGTTCCAGTTTGACAAAACACAGGCTATTCAGGCGCCAGTGGTTCCACAACAGCCAGCGCCCGTCGAAATGGCGTTGGGCGACTTTGATTTTGCTGACTTAGGCGCCACTTTGGATCAGCCTGTGGCAGCCAATGCCAGCACCGCAGCGCCTGCTTTTGAACTCGACTTTCCCGACAAACCGGTCTCTGAGCCTGCCTCCGCGCCTGCGGCATCCGCAGAGCCCCTGGAATTGCCATCTTTTGATTTGGCACCCGCGCCACTAGTGGTGCCGACATCGGCAGTCGAACCGCAGGAGACTGACGAGCAGGTCAAGGTCATTGGTGACTTGCGTCTGAGCATTCCGCTTTACAACGTCTTTCTGAACGAAGCGGACGAATGGTCGCGCCGCCTGATTACCGAACTGAGCGAGTGGGCGCTGGAATTGCATCGTCCGATTGCCGACTCCAGTGTCGCGCTGGCGCATTCTCTGGGCGGGGTTTCCGCTACGGTCGGCTTTAGCGCCTTGTCGCAAGTGGCACGCGCGCTGGAACACGCACTTGATCATGTGAAACTGCATGGACAGGGCAACGCCCATCACGCGCAAGTTTTCAGTGCTGCAGCCGAAGAAATACGTCGCTTGTTGCACCAATTCGCCGCCGGTTTTCTCAAGGTGGGTGATCCCCAGGTATTGCAAGACTTGCAGGACATCATTGCCAGCGACTTCGCTGAGCCGACGCTGGCCGTGCAAATTCCCGCTGACGAAGTGGCCAGTCCGCCGAGCAGCCACCTGCCCCTCTCGGTGGCAGCAGCCCCGCTCAAGGTGGCCGAAGCCAGCGAGCACGATATTGATGCCATCGACCATCTTGACACCGACCTGTTCCCCATCTTCCAGGAAGAAGCGCTGGAATTGATGCCCGCGCTGGGCACGGCCCTGCGCCAGTGGGTGGCACGTCCGGAGAACCTGGGTGCGCGCTCTGTGGCCTTGCGTGTGTTGCACACCCTCAAGGGCAGTGCGCGCCTGGCGGGTGCGTTGCGCCTGGGTGAAATGTCGCACCGCATGGAGTCCAACATTGAATCCTTGGGCTCTGAAGGATTGCAAAGCGTGCAGTTGGAACCTTTGTTGACCCGAATGGACAGCTTGCAGGCAACGCTGGATGCTCTGGACCTGGCTCCGCGCGAAGACATCAGCCTTCCGCCTAAAACGGATACCGAGGCCACTACCCCTGTGGCCACACCCGTTGCGCCCACGGCAACTGTTGCGGCTGCAGCGGTCGCCTCACCGGTGGCAGAGCATGTCACCGTAGAGCGCGTAACCCGTGCTGCACCGCGCAGCTTGGCGGGTCAGACTGTGCGCGTGCGTGCCCTGCTGCTGGACCGACTGGTCAACCAGGCTGGCGAGGTGATGATCAGCCGCTCCCGCATGGACTCACGCGTGGTGCAGATGCGCAGCGGCCTGGGTGAACTCAGCGGTAATCTGGATCGATTACGCCAACAATTGCGCGATGTGGAGGTTCAGGCCGAATCACAAATGCAGTCTCGCATGGCGCATTCCAAGGATGATGGCCAAGCCTTCGATCCGCTGGAGTTCGACCGTTTTACCCGCGTGCAAGAACTCACCCGCATGATGGCTGAATCGGTCAGCGACGTGGCAACTGTGCAACGTAATCTGCAGCGTACGCTGGAAGGTGCCGAGGACGACCTGATTGCCCAAGGCCGTCAGGCGCGCGAGTTGCAGCGTGACTTGCTACGCACCCGTATGGTGGAATATGAAAGCATTTCCGAGCGTCTGTATGGCGTGGTGCGCCAGGCCGCCAAAGAATGCGCAAAGCCTGTCAAGCTGGAGATTGTGGGTGGCAGTATTGAAATGGACCGTGGTGTGCTGGATCGCATGACACCGGCTTTTGAACACATTTTGCGCAACGCTGTGGCTCACGGCATTGAAGAAGCGGATGTGCGCACCGCCGCGGGCAAGCCGCCCGTGGGCAGCATCACCATTACCGTGCACCAGGAAGGCAATGACGTGTCGGTGTCCTTTAGCGATGACGGCGGCGGCCTGCATCTGGACAAAATTCGCGCCAAAGCCGTGGCTGGCAAGCTGATAGCGGCCGACGAAGCACTGAGCGATGAAGCAGCGGCCAAGCTGTTGTTTACACCTGGGTTTACCACTGCATCGGAAGTGACTGAACTGTCGGGTCGCGGCATTGGAATGGACGTGGTGCTGTCCGAGTTGAATGCGCTCGGCGGCAAAGTTGAAACCCAGACCGAGGTGGGAAAAGGCACCACCTTCCGCTTGGTTCTCCCCCTGACGACCGCCGTGACACAGGTCGTGATGCTGCGCATAGGCGACTTGAATATCGGCGTGCCGTCCAACCTGATTGAAACCGTATTGCGCGCCCCCCTGCAGTCGGTTCAGCAGGCCTATAGCCGGGGCGTTTACGACTTTGCCGGGCAAGATGTTCCCTTCTTCTGGGGCGGCGCGCTGCTGCAGGTCTCTGGCAAGAGCCAGGAAGTGCCGACGCGCAATTTACCGGTAGCGGTATTCCGCAGTGCCGGTCAGCGTCTGGCCCTGCACGTGGACGAGGTGCTGGGCAATCGCGAAGTGGTGGTCAAGAATCTGGGGCCGCAATTGGCGCGCTTGCCGGGATTGGCAGGCATGTCCGTACTGGCCTCTGGCGCGGTCGTGTTGATTTACAACCCGGTGGCGCTGGCCACGTTCTATGGCGATGCGGCGAAGGCCCTGACTAGCGCATCCGAGACCGCGCAAGCTGCGGGTGCCGCACCGTCAACGCAGCAATCGACCGCCAACGTACTGGCACCGCTGGTGCTGGTTGTGGACGACTCGATTACCGTGCGCCGCGTGACGCAGCGTCTGCTCAAGCGCGAAGGCTTTCGCGTGGCCCTGGCCAACGACGGACTGCACGCACTGGAAGTACTGGCGCAGGAAAAGCCGGACGTGGTGCTGTCAGACATCGAGATGCCACGCATGGACGGCTTTGACCTGCTGCGCAATATCCGCAACGATGCCAATTTGCGCGCGCTGCCTGTGATCATGATTACCTCGCGCATCGCCGAGAAGCACCGTGAGCATGCCATGGAACTGGGCGTCGACCATTACCTGGGCAAGCCCTATTCGGAAGATGAACTGCTGGCTCTGATCCGCTCCTATTGCGCAGTAGTGGTGGAAGAGTAAATTTAGATTGCCCGCAGGCCGGCCGGGCTAGCAATTCAAAGCAGTCACACCGCAAGCAGGCCGCTGTGTGCAGCGGCGTGGCGCAACCAGGCACCATCTTGTGCCAGTGCCAGCGCAGCTTCCAAGGCGCGCGAGGGGCGGGCCAGTGCGTGAGAGATAAAGCCGATACGGGTTTTTACCTCAGGGCCCGTCAGCGGCAATGCTTCCAGTGCTTTGTAGGTACGAACCGTATCCACCAGCGCACCGGGCAGCACGCTGCATACGTCACCCGCCATCACACTCAGCATCATGGTCATGATGGAGTTGGTCTCTATAGCGGGTATCACCCGCACGCCGGCAGCAGTAAAGGCCGCATCCACAATGGTGCGGTTGTGCATTTCAGGTGTCAAAAGGCAGAGTTGAAGGTTGGCGGCTTCTTTCCAGGGAAGGGGTTTGGCTATTTGCAAACCTTTGCTGTTGGGTTGGGCCGCACGGCGCAGTAAAAAATAGTGCTCCGTATATTGCGGCCAGACCCGAAGCTTGCGCTCCTGCACCCGCATCCGGTCGCTATAACCCAGTGCCATGTCAATGGACAAATCTTCCAACCCGCGTTCCAGTTCGGATGAACTGAGTGACAACACCACCGGCTGAATACCGTTATGGCGGGCGTGCAGCATGGCAGCAAAACGCGCGGCAATAGGCACTGCGGTAGGCACCGCGCCTATGCGCACCGGGCCACGGGGTGTCAAGGTATCGCTTTGCAACTCTTGCAGCAGGTTGGCGTGCTCGTGCAGCATCAACTTGGCCGAAGCCAATACCAGTTCGCCCTGCGGTGTCAGGCCGGCAAAGTTGCGGTCGCGCTTGACGATCACCACATCGAATTCACGCTCCAGCGCACGTATGGCGTTGCTTAGTGCAGGCTGCGTGATGTGGCAGGCCTGGGCCGCGCGCCCGAAGTGCTTGTGCTCTTGCAACGCTAACAGGTAGCGCAGCGATGGCAGAAGATTCATGGCGCTGACCGCAAGTTCACAAATGCAAAATCAGGTGTTCTTGCTGATGGTGATACTGGGGAACTTGCTGGAGAAGTCCTTGTTTTTGGCGGCAATGGCCAGCGCCACCTTGCGCGCCACGGCCTTGTAGAGGCCGGCCAGTTCACCCTCAGGCTCGGCCACCACGGTGGGCTTGCCGCCATCCGCTTGCACCCGGATCTGCATGGCCAGGGGCAAAGCTCCCAGGTATTCCATGCCATATTGCGCCGCCATAGTCTTGCCGCCGTCAGTTCCAAAGATGTGTTCGATATGGCCGCAATTGCTGCACACGTGCACCGCCATGTTTTCCACAATGCCCAGAATCGGCACGCCAACCTTTTCGAACATCTTGATACCTTTTTTGGCATCCAGCAGGGCAATGTCCTGCGGTGTGGTCACCACCACGGCACCGGTCAGTGGCACGCGCTGGCTCAGCGTCAGTTGGATGTCACCGGTGCCGGGGGGCATGTCGACAATCAGGTAGTCCAGGTCTTTCCAGGCGGTCTGGCGCAATAGTTGCTCCAGCGCCTGGGTGGCCATGGGGCCGCGCCAGATCATGGCTTCGTCCTGCGCCACCAAAAAGCCGATCGACATCACCTGGATGCCATAGTTTTCCATGGGCTCCATGGTCTTGCCGTCCTCGGAATCGGGGCGGCCTTCGATGCCCATCATCATGGGCAGGCTGGGGCCGTAGATATCAGCGTCCAGCAGGCCCACGCGCGCACCTTCAGCGGCCAGCGCAAGTGCCAGATTGGCCGCCGTGGTGCTCTTGCCCACGCCGCCTTTGCCGGAAGCCACCGCCACGATGTTCTTTACACCCGGCAGGAGTTGCACACCGCGCTGCACCGCATGTGCCGTGATGTTGAGGGTGGGCGTAACTTGGACTTCATGCACGCCATCCACAGACTGGGCGGCAGCAGCCAGCGCCTCGGCGAATGCCTGGTGCTGGCTCTGTGCCGGGTAGCTCAACTCCAAAGTGAAAGCGACCTTGCCGCCCTCCAGTTTGAGACCCTTGATGCACTTGCTGGATACGAAATCCTTGCCGGTATTGGGATCGATGACGCCCTGCAAAGCGCCCATGATTTCTTGTTCTGTAACTGCCATTGCTAACTCCTAGGTTGCCGATAGTCTAGCGAACCGCGCGATGTCCCTTATTGCACAAGTGCATCCTGGGCCATTGCAGTGTGAATTTTGCGGGTTTACCCCGCCCAATTCCCACCGTAACGCCCTGAGCCGCGTTTCATAATGATTCGCATGGGAAGTACAAAAGACGAAATCACCACTGCTCGCCCTGACACACATGCCACACGCGGGCCCGTCGGATTGATGCTGTCGGGCGGTGGCGCCCGCGCCGCCTACCAGGTGGGCGTGCTCGAGGCCATTGCCGATATTCGCCTGGCCTGTGGCGCGGGCACTGAGCCCAACCCGTTCCCCATCATCACGGGCACCTCGGCAGGTGCCATAAACGCCTCGGCCCTGGCCTGCGGCAGCGACGACTTTGATGCCACCGTGCGCATGATTGCCGCTACGTGGCGAACTTTCCGCGCCGAGGACGTGTACCGCACCGACCACCTGAGCATGCTGCGCTCCGGCGCCAAGTGGATGACCTTGCTATCAGTCGGGTGGTTGCTCGCCAAGTGGCGGCGCATTAAGCCGCGTTCGTTGCTGGACAACAGCCCCGTGAGCGCATTACTGAACCGTCTGGTGCCGCTGGAGCGTCTGCCGGAACTGATCCGTCTGGGCCACATCCAGGCGCTCGCAGTGACCGCATCGAGCTATAGCTCAGGCGAGCACGTCACCTTTTTTGAAGGAGACAAGCGTCTCATGCCCTGGGTGCGCTCGCAGCGCCTGGCCGTGCGCGACCGCATCACGCACGCGCATTTGCTGGCGTCCAGCGCAATTCCCTTTGTGTTTCCGGCCACCGAGTTGCACATCCATGGCCACACCGAATACTTTGGCGATGGCTCCATGCGCCAGAGTGCGCCGGTGGCGCCTGCAATCCACCTCGGAGCTGAGCGCCTACTGGTGGTGGGTGCCGGGCGCATGACCGAACCCAAGGGCGAAGCCCATCTGCACACCAGCAACGCCTACCCCAGCATCGCTCAGATTGCCGGCCACGCCCTTTCCAACATTTTTCTGGACGCGCTGGCAGTGGACGTGGAACGGGTTCGGCGCATCAATCACACCCTGCAACTGGTGCCGCCAGAACTACGCCAACAAAGCGCGCTGCGCCCCATTGATCTGCTGGTGATCGCCCCCAGTCAGCGTCTGGACCTGATTGCCGCGCGCCATATTGGAGACTTGCCGCATGCCGTGCGCACCATGCTGACGGGCGTGGGCATTTCTTCGGCAAAAGCCGACGTCAAGGGTTCAGCCCTGGCCAGCTACTTGCTCTTTGAATCCAGCTACACACAGGAGCTGATGGCGCTGGGCTATGCCGATGCGCAAAAGCAGCGCGCCGAGGTGTGTGCCTTTTTCGATTGGACCGACCCGCAAGAGCCGGAGTCCCCTTCAGTTGGAGCCAAACCCTTCGTGGAGCGCCGATCTGACCCGCTGCGCTTGCGCTAGTTTCAGGTGTACTCGCCTTAAGGCACCTCTAGACGCAGACCGCCATGGCACTCAGCTCTGCGGCTGTCCCCCGCCCGCTCAAGCGTTCTCCTCCTTTATGCCGCTGCCGCTGAGCGCCATGCCGTCCTGCGTCTGCCAGCGCGGTTTGTGCGCAAGGGGATTAATGCGTTGAGGTCATTGCATACAAGCACTATTTGCTGCCGAAGGCCCCGGACTAAAATGGTTGTCTGTACTCGAAAGCAAAAACAACGTCATGCCCTTCCACCGCAAGCTCTTCGTCACCACCGCGCTGCCCTACGCCAACGGCAACTTCCACATCGGTCACATCATGGAGTACATCCAGGCCGATATCTGGGTGCGTTACCAGCGCATGCAGGGTCATGCGGTGAACTTCGTGAGTGCGGACGACACACATGGCGCACCCATCATGATCGCCGCCGAAAAGGCCGGCAAGACGCCCCAGCAATTTGTGGCGGACATTGCCAGCGGGCGCAAACAGTATCTGGACGGCTTTCACATCAGCTTTGACAACTGGCACAGCACCGATGGCCCGGAAAACCACGAGCTGGCACGCCAAATTTACCGCGACTTACGGGACCTGCCGACAAGCGCTGGCGGCACGCTGATTGAACGCAAGACCATTGAGCAGTTCTTCGACCCCGAGAAGAACATGTTTCTGCCCGACCGCTACATCAAGGGCGAGTGCCCCAAGTGCCATGCGAAGGACCAGTACGGCGACAACTGCGAGGTGTGCGGCTCGGTTTACGCGCCCACCGACCTGATCAACCCGTTCTCGGTACTCAGCGGCGCCCGCCCCGAGCTCAAGCACTCAGAGCACTTCTTCTTCAAACTGTCCGACCCGCGCTGCGTGGCCTATCTGGAGAAGTGGACGCAAGACGGTCGCCTGCAGCCCGAGGTGGCCAACAAAATCAAGGAGTGGTTTTCGGTGCGCACCAACCCGGACGGCACCAAGAGCGAAGGCCTGGGCGACTGGGACATCAGCCGCGATGCGCCCTACTTCGGCATCGAGATTCCAGATGCGCCAGGCAAGTATTTCTATGTCTGGCTGGACGCGCCCATCGGCTACCTCGCCTCACTGAAAAACCTGCTGGACAAGCGTGGGCAAGACTATGCCGCCTACATGGCAGACCCGAAGCTGGAGCAGTACCACTTCATCGGCAAAGACATCGTTACCTTCCACACCCTGTTCTGGCCGGCCATCCTGCATTTCAGCGGACGCAAGGCACCGGACAACGTGTTTGTGCACGGCTTCTTGACGGTGAACAACGGCGAGAAAATGAGCAAGAGCCGTGGCACCGGGCTGGACCCGCTCAAGTACCTGAGCCTGGGCATGAACCCGGAGTGGCTGCGCTACTACCTGGCAGCGAAGCTCTCGGCGCGCAATGAAGACATCGACTTCAATGCGGACGATTTCATGGCCCGCGTTAACAGCGACCTGATTGGCAAGTTCGTCAACATCGCCTCGCGTGCCGCCGGTTTCCTGAGCAAGCGCTTTGAGGGCAAGCTCAGCCACGACTTCGGTGCCATGGGTGCCGCCATGCTGGCCGATATCCGCTCCGAATCGGACGCCATCGCCACGCTCTACGACACGCGCGAATTCGGCAAAGCCACGCGCGAGATCATGCTGCTGGCGGACCGGGTCAATTCCTATGTGGACCAACACAAGCCCTGGGACCTGGCCAAAGACCCTGCAAACAACGAGGCGCTGCACCAGGTCTGCTCGGTGCTGATCAACTGCTTTGCGGTGCTCACGCGCTATCTGGCACCGATCCTGCCGTCGCTGGCCGAATCCGTGCAGGGCTTCGTTGGACTGGACATGGGCAAGTGGAATGTGGACACCAACGTGGCCTCAATCCAGCCTTATCAGCACCTGATGCAGCGCGTGGATGTGAAACAGTTAGATTCCCTGTTTGAGGTGCCAGATGTGGCCCCCACGGTCGAAATCATTGCGCCTGGTGGCGAAGAAATCGCATCCACTATTTCCATCGACGACTTCGCCAAGGTGGACCTGCGCATAGCCAAAATCGTGGCCTGCGCAGCCGTGGAAGGCTCGACCAAGCTGTTGCGCCTGACGCTTGACGCTGGCGAGCAGGACGCAACGGGTGCACCCAAGTTGCGCAATGTATTCAGCGGCATCGCCAGCATGTACCAGCCCGAACAACTGACCGGTCAACTCACCGTACTTGTGGCCAATCTGGCACCGCGCAAGATGAAGTTTGGCGTGAGCGAAGGCATGGTGCTGGCTGCCAGCCATGGCGACGAAAAGGCAAACCCCGGCATTTACATCCTGAACCCCTGGCCCGGCGCGTTGCCTGGCATGCGGATTCACTAAGCCAAACGCATGATCCCCCTGTTGCGCGGTTGGACCA
>CAIQYP010000358.1 GCA_903876045.1 uncultured beta proteobacterium
CCAACGGTCACCAAACTGATGGAGGATGCGACTGAAGCCTTTCCAGTCATTGTCGAGCGCCACGCGATTGGCCTCGGCCCATGCGTTGACTTCCTCAATCAGTGCCATGCGCTGAGCTTTGTGCTCAGCAGCGTCGGCCTTGACTTTTTCCAACCAGGCCTCAACCACCTTATGAGCTTCGTTGCAAGCTTCGTCAAAACGCTTCCACAAGGAATGATTGGGGACGCCACCTTGGTCGGTCTGTTTCCACTGCTCGCGCAAGGTACGCAGGTTTTCCTGCATTTTGCGACCGCCAATCGCCTGACCTTCGGGACGCTTGAGTAAGCCCTCAGCCTTGGCGACCAGTTCTTCACGCAGTTGGTCGGCGCGCCAGCGCTGCCATCCCTCCAATTCACCAGCAGCGGCCAATGCGGCGTGCGCATGATTTTCCAAAGGAGAGTCAATTAATTTGCCAAACTCTTTCAAGGCCTGGCGTAGAGATGCAGCTGCACCGGCACTGGCCTTACCGTGGCCTTCGCCCACTTCTGCCTCCAACTTGGTCAGCGCATCTTTGACTGCAGCCACTGCATGGGCGCGGACTTCGGGGTCAACCTGCGGTTTGGCGGGGCGAACCACTGCCTCCACCGGCACTCCGCGTGCTTGGCGCAATTCATCTGCCCAGACGGGAACGGGTGGCAATGGCGCACTCAGTTCATTGGAAGCCGTCACAGCCAAAGCCACAGCAGCCTGGAATGCATCCCAAACCACCAGCAACTGCGCTCGCGAGGCCTCCAGCAGGGGCGGGAATTTCAAATCCACGCTGGGCCATCCATCATGGGATACCAGTGCGGAGGCTTGATCCTGCCAATGCACTACATCCACCTTCAAGCTATCCAGTGCTTGCACGGCATCTTTCCAGGGCTTGGTTGAGAGCACTTCAATTCGCTGAGCCAGGAGCACCGCAGCCTCGCGCTGCACCTGCACTTGGTGCTGCAAATCTTCAATACCCCGCACACGCTCGGCCAACTCCAGCTTCAGCGTGGCCAACGGCTCCTTACTCAACGGCGCGCCCGCTTTGGCGGCGTCACGCTGCCAAGCCAAGGCGTCTGCAATATTGAGCTTGGTGATCGCCAGCAGGGCCTGTGCCTTGGCTGCCCACTCAGCGCCCAGTGCTTCCTGCCCTTTGGAGCGGCGGATCTCATCAAGACGCTCTCGCACCAACTTGGCAGCCCCTTTGTCCTTGACGCTGAGCTCCTTAAAAACCCCAGCCAGTTCATCGGATGCAGGCTTACCCGCTAACCAGTCGCGAACCCGTGCAGCCCGCTCCCCCGCGGTTGGCGCGGAAAAAGCACCCTTGGTCAAAGCGTCCAATTGGGCGATGTCGATATGTTTTGCAGAATGAGAAGACGTCACAGTAGGCTCAGATCAGGATAAGGTTTGAAACAACCTTCTATTTTCGCTGGTAAATGGACCGTTTCACCGATTTCTGGCTCGCAGTGGCTCACTAGGACACAAAAGAACGGCACGATTTCTGCATTTCTGTAACAAACCGGTCTGAATATCTAGCGAATCGCTCACCTCATCAGGCTTTTTATATGCAGCAATACTTGAGCTTTCGGTTCTTTTGTCGCATTGCAATATCGCCAGAAACATATCAAAGTCATTTGATATGGTTGACTAGCTATATTGATTCGCTAGAATCGGCTCATCCCTGGAAAAACTAGGGATTACCCGCATCCGCTGCCGAACCCGGCATATTCAAATCGCTGCACATGTCTGGATGACGCCGCAGGATATTGATAGCGTACCAACCTAAACGTGGTACCCACCTAAGCACAGCAATTCTGCTGGAGCGAAAGGAATGGGCTCCCGCCTAAGAAGGAAGAGCTATGACAGCGACCGAAAAATTCACCCGTGGGCTTCGCGTATTCGTGAGCGACATTGCCCAAGGCTTTTTTGAAATTACACACAACGGTTTTGCCCTTCTGGGCTTGGCCGTGATGTTTGCAACCATTACCTTAGTAGCGCGCCCCGAACTTCGCGACGCAGGCGAAGCCCAACTGATCACCTGGCTGCAAGACCGCCAGGCGACCATCAACGGTTTTGTCAGTAGCACTGAAGCGGTGGACCGTGCGACCGCGGCCGACCCAAAAAGCCTGCCAAAGCAGCAGGCTGCGGTAACCTACTGGCTTAGCCGCAAATACAACATTGCACCCGAGCCATTGAGTGCACTAGTGGCAGAAGCCTATGAAACTGGCGCCAAGGCCAAACTGGATCCGACCTTGATTCTGGCCATCATGGCAGTTGAATCAGGCTTCAACCCTTTTGCCCAAAGCAATGTGGGTGCGCAGGGCCTGATGCAGGTAATGACCAAGGTTCACAGTGAGAAGTACCAATTCTTCGGAGGTCAATTCGCCGCGTTTGATCCGCTTACCAATTTGCGTGTGGGTGTTAAGGTGCTGCAGGAATGCATTGCCCGCGCCGGATCCTTGGAAGGCGGCCTCAAATACTATGTAGGCGCCGCCAACATGGAAGACGACGGAGGTTATGCGAGCAAAGTCATGGCCGAACACAGTCGCCTGCAACAAGTATCTGCGGGTCGATCGGTGCCAACGATCACGCCACCAGCCAGCGTGCCAGTCAAAGCACCCGTTGTAGGAAAGCCTGTGACCGAGACGGTTGCCAGCCTTTTCAACTCCTGATCAGGCTCAGTTAAACTCCCCCTGCACGCGACTGGCGATAGACCCTGGACCGCTAAGGTACAAGGGTTGATGTGGGACACCACAGGGGAGCGTTGCCGCACGATGGTTAGTAAGTCGTTGCGATCAGCCGTTCGCCTGGGCAGCCCTGTGTTCCCACAACCTTCACAGGCCCAATGTCTTTAAGGACTGCCATGTACGACCGCAACATCCTCGTTGAACAAACCGACCCCGAACTGTGGAAAGCCATCCTTGCCGAAAACGCGCGCCAGGAGCACCACATCGAGCTGATCGCTAGTGAAAACTACGCCTCCCCCGCCGTCATGGCGGCCCAGGGCAGCCAGTTGACTAATAAGTATGCCGAGGGTTACCCCGGTAAGCGTTACTACGGCGGTTGCGAATTTGTGGACGTGGCAGAGCAGTTGGCCATCGACCGCGTCAAGCAACTCTTTGGTGCCGATTGCGCAAACGTGCAAGCGCATTGCGGTGCATCCGCCAACGAAGCCGTTTTCCTGGCATTCCTGAAGCCCGGCGACACCATCATGGGCATGAGCCTGGCAGAAGGCGGCCACCTGACGCACGGAATGCATCTCAATATGAGTGGCAAATGGTTCAATGTCGTGAGCTATGGCTTGGACTCCAATGAAGCTATTGACTACGACGCCATGGAGCGCAAGGCACACGAAGCCAAGCCCAAGATGATCATCGCGGGCGCCTCCGCCTATAGCCTGCACATTGACTTTGAGCGTTTTGCCAAGGTGGCCAAGGACGTGGGCGCCATCTTCATGGTAGACATGGCGCATTACGCTGGCCTGATCGCCGCTGGCGTCTACCCCAACCCGGTACCGCACGCAGACATCGTGACATCCACCACGCACAAAAGCCTGCGCGGCCCCCGTGGTGGCATCATTTTGATGAAGGCTGAGCACGAAAAGGCCATCAATAGCGCCATATTCCCTGGCCTTCAGGGTGGTCCACTAATGCATGTGATCGCGGCCAAGGCTGTAGCTTTCAAGGAGGCGCTGGAGCCTGGCTTCAAACTCTACCAACAGCAAGTGCTGAAAAACGCGCAGATCGTTGCCGAAACCCTGACCCAGCGCGGCCTGCGCATCGTCAGTGGCGGCACCCAAAGCCATGTGATGCTGGTGGATTTGCGCTCAAAAGGCATTACCGGCAAGGAAGCCGAAGCCGTGCTGGGCAGTGCCCACATGACCATCAACAAAAATGCCATCCCCAACGACCCGGAAAAGCCCATGGTCACCAGCGGCGTGCGCATTGGCACACCTGCCATGACCACGCGTGGTTTCAAGGACGAGGAAGCGCGCCTCACTGCCAACTTGGTAGCAGACGTGCTGGACAACCCGCGCGATGAATCCAACATTGAAGCCGTGCGCGCTAAGGTGCATGCATTGACCTCTCGATTTCCTGTTTACAAATAGAAATGGCAGCGTAAGCGATGAAGTGCCCGTTCTGTAGCCACCAGGAAACTCAGGTCGTTGAGACTCGAGTGTCAGAAGACGGAGACTTCATCCGCAGGCGCCGCCAGTGCGGCTCTTGCGAGAAGCGTTTCACCACCTATGAACGCCCCGATGTCAATTTTCCATCCATCGTCAAAAAGGATGGACGGCGTATAGAGTTTGAAAGAGCCAAGCTCATTGCATCCATGAAGCTGGCGTTGCGTAAACGCCCCGTCAGTACCGAGCAAGTGGACGCGGCAATCGAGCGCATAGAAGAAAAGCTGCTGAGTCTGGGCCTGCGCGAAGTGCAATCTACCCGCATCGGTGAGTTGGTTATGCGAGAACTCAAGAAACTCGACAAAGTGGCTTATGTGCGCTTTGCCAGCGTCTATCGCAACTTTGAGGACATCGATGAGTTCAGGACGCTGGTGGATGAGGTGAGCAAATAGCACCGGTGTCGACTGTCGTTCTGTAAGCTGTTGATTTACCAAAGAAAAAGGCCGCTAAGTGGTTATCCTTAGCGGCCTTTA
>CAIQYP010000359.1 GCA_903876045.1 uncultured beta proteobacterium
CAAAACAGCCCTATTCCACTTCCGCAATCATCTCGATTTCAACGCAGCAACCCATAGGGATTTGCGCCACACCAAAGGCACTGCGGGCATGGGCGCCAACGGTTGCACCAAACACTTGGCCAATCAGTTCGCTGGCGCCGTTGGTGACCAGATGCTGCTCGGTGAAGTCGCCCGTGGAGTTGACCAGAGACATCAGCTTGACGATGCGCTTGACGCGGTTCAGGTCGCCCACGGCGGCGTGCAAGGTGCCCAGCAGGTCGATAGCGATGCCGCGTGCCGCGAGCTTGGCTTCATCGGTGGTCATGTTCTTGCCGAGTTGACCCACCCAGGCTTTGCCATCCTTCTTGGCTACATGGCCGCTCAGGAAAACCAGATTGCCGGTTTGCACAAAGGGCACATAGGCCGCAGCGGGAATGGCCACCGGGGGCAGGGTGATGTTGAGTTCGGCTAGTTTGTCGTAAACGCTCATTTTGTTTCCTAAGATTGATTTTGGGATTGGGATTGCGATTGGGTTTGGGTTTGACCTTGGGACTGCGACTGCGATTGCGATTGCGATTGCGATTGCGATTGCGATTGCCGCATCCCAGCTTCCAGCACCGTATTTTCGCCTACCGGCGCTACGGTCACGCCAACCGCCAGGGTATGGCTGGCACCACCATGGATCACGCCACGCAGGGGCGAGACGTCACCAAAGTCGCGGCCACTGGCCACGGTGACGTAGTCTTCGCCGGGCGCATGCCAGCCCCAGCGGTTGTTGGTTGGGTCAAAGTCCACCCAGCGGTTGCTCTCCGGCAGGTCCGGCAGGTAGACGCTCACCCAGGCGTGCGAGGCATCGCTGCCCACCAGGCGCGGCTGGCCTTCCGGCGGGTGCGTCAGCACGTAGCCGCTGACATAGCGCGCCGGCAGACCCAGGGTGCGCAGGCAGGCAATCATGATGTGCGAAAAATCCTGGCACACGCCTTTGCGCTGGGCCAGTGCCTGCAGCGCGGGTGTGTTGATCTGGGTGCTCTGGCTTTCATAGGTGAACCCGGTGTGGATGCGCTCCATCAGGTCGGTGCATGCATTCAGCAGGGGCACGCCGGGCGTGAAGCTGGCCCGTGCATAGGCGGCAAACTCGATATGGCGCGGCACAAAAGGGGAGGGGAAGACAAACTCGGAGGCGGCATCAAAGCGGTTGCCGGCCTGGTAGCGAAACATCTCACGCACCTTTTCCCAAGGCAGCAGGCTGGTGATGATGTCGCTGGCGCTGGTGGACACCAGACTGTGCGCCACCACCGACAGCACTTCATGCGGCGTCTGCAGCGAAAAGAAGCAGCGGGCATTGCCATAGACATCGGCGATGTTGCGCATTTGCGCGGGCTGCGGGTTGATGAGTAGCACATGGTCCAGCACCAGCTGCGAAGCGTGTTCGCGCGGCTGCATATAGGCCATGTGCTGGGCTGTTTCCACCGCCGGCATATAGCGGTACGTGGTGTCATGGGTGACTTGCAGCAGCATCAGGTCGCCAGGCTCTGGTTGGTGTCGCCCGAGTGGGTGAAATAGGTGGCGCTGATTTCGTCTGACACGTTGAAGGCGCAACTGCGCAGCGTGCTCAGCAAGTCCAGCAGCGAGACCGGCTCCAGCAACTCGGAGGCGTGGCCATGGTCACTCGCAAAGTCCCAGTCCTCGGGTGCTGGCACCTTTAGTGATAGCGGGCTCAACACGCCCGCCGGGCTGCCTGCGAGCTTGGCCAAGCGGCCGCGCAAAGTGTGTGCCACCCAGGCCAGCGAACGGGGGTTGTCCAGGTCAAGCACCAGCAGATCAGTCAGTGCCGAAATGTCGCGGCTTTGCTGGTACTGGGCGCGGAAGGTGATGGTGCTGTCAAACAAATCCAGCATGGCCTCAAAGCCCCCGTCGCTTTGCAGCATGCCCAATTCCAGCGCCCGCGATAAAGCTCCAGATAGAAAGGCCAGCCGCTCCACATGGCGGCCGATGCTGAGCAGACGCCAGCCGTCGTCGCGCGTCATGCGGTCGGTTTGTGCGCCGGTGATGGCGGCCAGATAGTCGCTGCTGCTCTTGAGTACGCGCAGGGCAGCCGCCGCAGAGAAGTCGCCCTTGGTCGTGTGTTGGTGGCAGCGGGTAAACAACTCGTCTTCGCAGCGAACGATCATGCTCCAGTGCTCTTGCGACAGGCGCTCGCGCACGGAGGAGGCTGCCATCTTGAGCGCGCGCAGGCTGTAACCCACGCTGGTGGCACCGTTGGTGGCTCCGAGGCTGGCAATCAGCGAGCGCTCAAACACGCGCCTGGCCTGCACGGCAGTCGGCACGCCGGGCAGCACCAGGGTATTGGCCACCGCCATCTGCGACAGCCACTGTTGCAGCGGCACCGAGGTCTGGTCTTCACCGCCCAGGCAGTCCAGCGTCAAGCGCGCCAGACGCACCGAGTTTTCGGCGCGCTCGGTGTAGCGGCCCAGCCAATACAAGTGTTCTGCGGCGCGGCTGGTCACCAGGCGCTTGCGCCGTGCGGGCAAGCTGGGGATGCTGGAGGCATTGAGCAGGGTGCTGGTATCTACCGCGCCTTCGGTCAGCGCCCAGACATCGGCGCTGCTGCCACCGCGCTGCATCGAGGCAATGTCCACGCTGGAGCCGGCAACCCGTGCCAGCCCGCCCGGCAGTACACGCCAGCGTGGCTTGCCATCGGGCCCCAGCCCATCCGACACCACAAATACCCGCAGCAAACTGGAGCGTGTTGCCATGTGGCCGGGCTTGCCGGCACTGCCGCCACTGCCCGTCTGCCAGGTCGGCATTTGCGAAAGCGGCAGATAGGCTTGCACCGTGTGCTCTTCACCCTGGCGCATGATGCGTCCGGCCCAGGCGTCGCGCTGCATCTGATTCAGGCGGCGCACGACCACAGGGTCAAACGACTCGTGGATGTCAGAGCCCGGGTAGGTGGGCATGATTATGTGTTCGGCCAGGTAAGGCAATACCTCTTCCATGGCGTTGTGTTCGCCGCACCACCAGGTTGCCATGGCCGGCAATTGCAATTCTTCGCCCAGCACGTGGCTGGCCAATGCCGGCAAAAAACCCAGGAGCGCGGGCGACTCCAGAAAGGCCGAGCCCGGCGCATTGGCGACCAGCACGTTGCCTGCCCGAATGGCCTGCAGCAGTCCGGGCACACCCAGGGTGGAATCGGCGCGCAGTTCCAGCGGGTCCATGTACTGGTCATCCACGCGCTTGAGCAACCCGTGGATGGGCACCAGGCCTTGCAGGGTTTTAAGGAAAAGGTGTTCGTCGCGGACGATCAGGTCGCTGCCTTCCACCAGGGTCAGGCCCAGATAGCGTGCCAGGTAAGCGTGCTCAAAATAGGTCTCGTTGTAGGGGCCGGGCGTCATCAGCGCGATGTGCGAGTCGGCCCCGGCCGGGCTGAGCGACTTCAGGCTCTCCATCAGGGCGCGGTAGGTGGCTGCCAGACGCTGCACGCGCATGGTTTGAAACGCTTGCGGAAATTGCCGCGAGACCGCAAGGCGGTTCTCCAGCAAATAGCCCAAGCCCGAGGGCGCCTGCGTGCGCTGAGCCACCAGCCACCACAGGCCATCAGGCCCACGCGACAAATCGAACGCCGCCACATGCAGGTGCACGCCCCCCGCCGGCACCACGCCATGCATATTGCGCAGGTAGCCCGGGTGACCATGCACCAGCGCGCCGGGCAGCAGGCCTTGCTTGAGAAAGTTTTGTGGCCCGTAGACGTCAGCCAGCACCGCTTCGAGCAGGCGCACCCTTTGCAGCACACCCTTCTCGATATTGGCCCAACTGGGCGCATCCACAATCAGCGGAAACAGGTCGAGCGACCAGGGCCGCTGGGGTCCTTCTTCATCGGCATAGACGTTGTAGGTGACGCCGTTGTCGCGGATTTGGCGTTGCAGACTGGCGTAATGCCGATCCATGTCGGCGGCGGTCTGTGCGTCGGTTTGCGAAAAAAAATCCCGCCACGGGCCCGTCAGCCCGGCCTTGTCAATGTGGCTGCCGTCTGCACTGGCTACGCAACCCCGCAACTCGTCGAAGTGCCCCGGCTCCGACGCACAAGCTTGCGCTTGGGCAGGCATGCCTGATGCTGCCTGCGCTGCTGCGTTTGAAGAGGGGTCGGTGGTTGCGTTCAAGGCTCAGAGTATGCCAGCGGCACTGCGTGGAAGGCCTTAATCCAGGGGCAGGGTGTCAAAGGTCAGGTACGAACCTTTGAGCCAGTTCTTGACGCGTTGGCGCTCCAGCAAGCCCAGAGCGTCCTCGCCCGATTTGGTGTTGACGGCAGCCCAGAAGCTGGCGTTTTGCCGGTCGATCTTGCGCATGCTGGCCTCGTGCAACTGCGCCAGCGTAATCACCTGGGCGCCTAGTTCCAAAGCCTTTTGCATCGCCGCGGATTCGTCCAGCAGGGAGAAGTCGGAGCCGCGCCCGAAGTTTTTGACAATGATGTAGTTGGGACCCTGGCCGTAGGTGCTGAGCAAGCGCCCTAGCAGTTCGACCGTGTCTTTGCCCGCATCAGCCAGATGCCAGAAGTTGACGGTCACGCCCATTTCAGCCATCAGGGGGATCAACTCGGAGTCGCGAATCCAGCGCGACAAAGGCGCCGCCGTTTGCGCGGCAAGGTCCACAATGACGCTGCTGGTGCGGCCGTCTTCGGTGGGGACTTCGAACTCGCCGGCGATCAGGTCCAGGCCTTCGTAGCTGTCCACCACCACGGGCGAGGCGTAATCGGCGTAAAAGCGGGTGAAGGAGGTATGCGATCGATCGGTATCAAAACCGGTAAAGGGCTGGCCTTTGTCGATAAAGTACTGCGCCAGGAGGCGTGCTGCGACAGATTTCCCGACGCCGCCCTTTTCGCCGCCGATAAAATTGAGTGAAGGCATGTGTATTCCTGAAAGTAATGTGAGAACCTGATTGCTTCAAGCAAGTAACGTGCAAGGTTAACCGCTAATTCACTAAGAAGAGACTATGAACGCATTGAACTATTGTCTGCGCACGGACCTGGGTGGTGCGGTACCCACGGGGGAGGGCCAGACGCTGCTCAGCCTGGTGCACCTGAGCGATGCCCATGTGATCGACACGGCCTCGCCGGCTCGCTGCGAATGGATCGAACTGCTGGGCCAAGACCCGTACTGGAAAGGCCTGCTGCACATGCACCGCCCCTACGAGGCGCTCACGCACTGGGCACTGGCAGCGCATGTGGCGGCCTTGCGCCGCAACCCGGTGGCACCCTGGAGCGCAAAGGCGTTCGATCTGGCCATCAGCACCGGTGACAGCATCGACAACGCCCAGACCAATGAGTTGCAGGCTTTTCTGAAGATCATGGCGGGCGGGCGGGTTGCGCTTTCGGCCTATGGCG